>JACNGX010000018.1 GCA_014383885.1 Parcubacteria group bacterium
TTGATGATTTCGCCATATGTGACAAGTGTACCACATGTCTTCGTATTTAAAGGTGGGGAGTGGGAATACACAAAAATAGAAGGAGGTCATATTGGATATATGTTCAAATTTACCTTGGCCGAGTTGTGGTCTCAGCAACCTCGCTCAGCATACATTCACCATTGATGGCATACGCTGTTCATCAATGGAAGGGTTTTTGCAGTCACTCAAATTCCAAGATTTGGAAAAACAAGTGGAAATATGCAAACTCTCCTGTATTCAAGTAAAGAGGTCAGGGAGAGAACAAAATTTTGTTTGGCAAGAAAAACAGAAACTTTGGTGGAGAGGAAAAGAAATTGGTCGACATGGTCAAGAGTATCAAGACCTTCTCGACCGAGCGTACAACCTTCTTTTCGAAGATGAGAGTTTCAGAGAAGCTCTTCTGATGACGGGAGACGAAGAACTTACCCACTCCATAGGAGAACAAAATCCTCATAAAACCGTACTCACTGAGGAAGAATATATTTCTCGTATTCTAGCACTACGAATACGAGCAAGAAAACAGCTGTTACTTTCGTAGCAGCTGTCTTTATTTTATGTTTTTTATTTACCCCGCTCCCCTTACTCCCTCGGACGAAGCGTCGGGAAAAGAATTGCTTCGCGGATGTTGCGCGTGTCATTGGCGAGCATCACAAGGCGGTCCACACCGATACCCACCCCTCCCGCCGGCGGCATACCATATTCCATCGCTTCAATATATGCTTCGTCATTGGGAGAAATCTCACGCTCCCCTCCCTCGCGCTTCTTTTCTTGTTCGGCAAAACGTGTGTGCTGTTCTTCCGGGTCATTAAGCTCGGAAAATGCATTGGCAACCTCAAAGCCACCGATGACCAATTGGAAGCGGTCAATCAACGTGTCACTTCCTTCTTTTTCCTTCGCAAAAGGAGAAAATGCTTTCGGATAGTCGATAATAAATGTCGGTACGACAATATTCGAACGATACTTCTTGTACACGGTATCAAGAATCTTGTCGGGTGCATCACTTGCTTTTACTTCCACACCGTGTTTTTTCGCTTCTTCCACGAGTGCATCGCGATCCATATCAAACGGCTTCTCTATACCCACATACTTTTCAAATACTTCCTCAAATGTCATCACCGCAAACGATTCAGCAAGCGACACCTCCTGTTCATCTACCATAATCTTCGGCTCACCAAGCGCCGCGGTGAAGACCTCGCGCACAAGTAATTCGGTAAAGGCGCGCTGACTTGTCGCATCGGCAAACGCTTCATAATACTCGAGCATGGTGAATTCCGGATTGTGGGTCACATCAATCCCTTCATTACGGAAAATGCGCCCGAGCTCATACACCTTGGGGAAACCGCCCACGAGAAGCTGCTTGAGATAGAGTTCCGGCGCAATGCGCAAATACATATCAATATCAAGTGCATTGTGATGGGTCACAAACGGTTCTGCCAATGCACCACCCGCAACCGCTTGAAGAACGGGCGTTTCCACCTCCATATACTCCGCTTTATTGAGAATGTTGCGGAGTGCTGTAATAATTTTTGCTCGCACGAAAAAACGCTCACGCACTTCTTCCGATGAAAGCGTATCGAGATAGCGCTTGCGAAAACGCTCTTCCGTATCTTTCAAGCCATGCCATTTATCCGGCAGCGGCAAAAGCGCTTTGGCAAGCATGCGCCAACTTTTCGCCTCTACGCTTTTCTCGCCACGCTGGGTTTCAAAAAGCGTGCCGGAAAATGCACAGATATCACCGCGGTCAAGCGTTTCGGCGAGCGTGTCAAAATCCTCCAAAGTGTCGCTTTTGCACACGATTTGGAAATTCGCCGTGCCGTCGAAGATATCAAGAAAGAGAAGTTTTCCTTGCCCACGAAGCGCCATAACACGCCCCGCCAATGTGACCACACGTTCATCTGAAAGTGCGTCAAAATCATCACGTGCCTGGGCGCAGGTCGTGTTGCGTCCAGAGGAAACAGGGTACGCGTTCACACCCTTTTCTTTAAGGATATTCAGCTTTTTCACGCGCTCCGCGCGCAATTCTTCGAGAGATGACATGGGTTAGTAGGTTAGATATTAGTAAATCAGGAGGTTAGTATATAACGATGTCAGTATAGCAGAATATGGCGCGTGAAAAAAGAGATCGAGTATTAAATCATCATAAGCACGCCAAAAAGCTTTGATAGAATTGCCAAAGCTTTTTGGCGTGCCACCACCCTCCTTGCTCCCGAATTACTTGCGTAATTCCTTACACACACATGCGCGGGCTCGCGCCCGCGCATGCATCATTCGTATATTTGTATATATTCGTAATTCACCCTATCCGACCTTCACGATCGTATACTCCACTTCTCCCGCCGGTGTCTTGCACGTAGCTTTATCACCTTCTTTACGACCAACCAAACATTTTCCAAGCGGTGAAACAACTGATATCTTTCCTACCGCCGTATCCGCCTCCTCAGATTCCACAAGCATAAATGCACGTTCTTTCTGTGCGCCTTTTTTCTTTACTGTTACCGTAGAGCCCACATCCGCCATACCACCCTTCGTTGGTTTCAGCATTTCTGCATCTTTCAAAATAATCTGCAGCTCACCGATACGCTGCTCGGACTTTGCCTGATTATCACGCGCTTCATGGTACTCCGCATTCTCCGAAAGATCACCGAGCGACTTAGCATATTCAAGTTCTTCGGCAATCTCCGAACGCCGTGTCGTCGTGAGATAATCAAGTTCATTCACCAATTCCTGATATTTTTCCTTGCTCAATTTCATACTCAGTCTGAAACCGCTATAATTAACAAAATAATTCCCAACGGTTATTCGATGCAGTATACCTGAAAGATGCACAGAAGGCAAATGCATGAAAGTACAAGCATGAACCCGCGTTTTGCTAATTCCTATTTCCGAATTCCTAACTCCTAATCAAGATACTCTGGCGTCTCCCAATACATCCAATCGAGAAGTTGACGCATGATTGAAACACCGCCGATGGTGTTGTCACGCGGACCTTTTTCCATTAAGACAACAAAAGCATACTTCGGTTCATCATACGGAAAAAATCCGGTCACCCATGAATTGACATTGTTTTTAGAAATACCCAGCTCCGCTGTACCTGTTTTTGCCGCCACGTCCACATACTCCACATTCAAGCCACTTGCCGTGCCACTCTCCACCGCCGCGCGCATCCCTTCACGAATAATACGCATATTTTCTTCCGAGACAGAAACTGTCTGTATCTCGTCTTTCGGCGTGGCATCTTCGCCGCCCATTTCCTTTACCACATGTGGCGACACAAGAGAACCACCATTGGCAATTGCCGCGGTCCCGCGCACAAGCTCGATAGGCGTCACTTGAAAACCATATTGTCCGATAGCGGTATGATAGGTATTTCCCACACGCCAATCTTCACCAAACACTTCTTCTTTCCATACCGGATCGGGGATGACACCAGTTTTCTCCCCCGGGAGATCAATTCCTGTCATAGACGCAAGACCAAATCCTTCGGCGTATTCTTTTATCTTTGCAATACCCACCCCTTTTTGATTTT
>JACNGX010000040.1 GCA_014383885.1 Parcubacteria group bacterium
TTGATGATTTCGCCATATGTGACAAGTGTACCACATGTCTTCGTATTTAAAGGTGGGGGGAGCGCTATCGGATGTTGATTGTCCGTACATGTTGTGTGGAATATTAAAAAGGAGAAGTTGTTAGTTTTTAGTGCGCGCGGAGCGCGCCTGACTAAAAACTAACAACTCATCTATACTTATCACAATACCGCACCACCCTAACCATATCCTTCGCACACCTTATAAATCAAGAATCACCTCCTCCCCCGCTTTAGGTACTGTGGCATCTATATCATAAAAATCACGCAAACGCTGAGCAAGAAAACTCGCTGATTTGAGTTCGCCCATGGCGACAAACACCTTTTCAAGAGAATCTTTTGCGTCTGCGGCAAATTCCAAAAGATGATCGGAATCTTTATGCGCGGAATAACCGGTGATGTGTTTGATCTGTACCTTTACTTGAATAGTATCGCCGAATATCGTCACCTCCTTTACACCGTCTTGAAGTGCTCTGCCAAGCGTACCGGGAACCTGATAACCGACCAAAAGAAGAGTATTCTTTGGATCAGAAAGATATCGTTTCTCATGATGGAGCACTCGTCCACCGCCCGACATACCCGAGCCGGCCAACACAATTTTCGGACCAGGGATTTTATTGATGTCCATTGACTCATCACGTGATTCGGTAAAGGAAAGTTTGGGGAATGAAAAAATATCATCACCAGCGGCAATTTCTTGGCTCACGTCAGCATTGTAATACTTCTGATACTTCCGATAAATATCCGTCACAGCAATGGCAAGTGGAGAATCTAAAAATACCGGCACCGATGACACCTCGCCTTCTTCAATAAGATTATTGAGTTCATAGAGAAGCACTTGCGTGCGCTCAAGTGAGAAAACGGGAATGACAAGCGTCCCCTTGCGAGCAATCGTCTCCTCTACCGCTTGTTTGAGATACTCGGTTCGCCCTTCTTTCTCCTCATGATTACGATCACCATACACGCTTTCCATCACAAGATACTGTGTGGGAGGAAGTGCTTCCGTATCGCGAATAATCGGCGAAGGAGAGTTCCCGAGATCCCCTGTAAGCACAATACTTCGCTCTCCCCGCGTAATCTTCACCATCGCGGAGCCGAGAATATGCCCCGCATCAAAAAACTCTGCCGTATACCCGCCCTGCACATTGCTTGTGTCGTGATACTCGCGTGTTTGCCACATAGCAAGCGTCTTCGCAATATCTTTTTCATCAAAAAACGGCTCAGGCGCACCCTCTTTTTTTGCATGAAAGGTCATCACCTTGAAACTGTCTTCGAGCATGAGAGCGGCAATGTCTTTCGTGGCAGGTGTCGACCAAATCACACCGCGAAACCCATCTTTCACGAGCTTAGGGATGCGCCCCACATGGTCGATATGTGCGTGTGTCACAAAGAGTATATCAATATCAGCGGGATTGTAGGGGAACGCTTCGCGATTTTTCATATCGCAATCCTCACAACCCTGAAACAGCCCACAATCAACGAGCATGGATGTGTCACTTTCTGTGTCGGTGAGGAGGAAATTGGAGCCCGTCACCATATCGGCACCGCCAACAAATGTAAGTGTTGTTTTTGACATGCTAGTTTTTTGATTTACCCATAATTAATAGTGCAGCGGAAAGAGCACCGGCAACATCCATACCAAAGTCGGTGATGGTATCGGCAATATCATTAACTCGCATAATAACAAAGGTATCCAAACTAAACTCGAAGAGCTCCCACACTCCGCCAATAAAGAGCGCGACAACAATTGCCGTCGTATACACAATCACCTTCTTTTCTGTCTTTTCCGGTGCCCATTTGCGGAGTGCCAAAATTGCCATACCGCCAAGCCATGCGCCGCCGAGAAAGTGCATCGGAATATCAAACCACCAGTATGTCCAATACCATGCAAAATGAAGAGCCCCCAAATGCAATCCAAAAATCACCCACAAAAGGATGGTCATTAAAATCATGAGTGATTTGGTGGAAATCATGCACATCATTATATCATGAATTGGACATGTTTGATTTTAGTGGGTTTCGGGGTTTGGGGAACAGATTGAATAAGTTTTTAGTCGGTAGTTTTTAGTACGTGCGGCTACGCCGCACTCATGAACATACCAAGGTATGTTCATGAGTACTCTATTCTCTCTGTCATCCCACACTTGATGCGGGATATCAAGAGAGTAGTTTCTAAAAGTGGGTTACGGACAAAACCAAAGATAGTCTTTGGTTTTGTAAGATCCCGCATCAAGCGCGGGATGACACCCTATATATTTTATACACGCCCAACGTTGGAACAACGTTGCCCCAACGTTACTATGATTTAAATAGCCCACACAAAACCCGCCGGGTGGCGGGTGTTGTGGTGGAGATATGTTTTTTCGGGCGCATCCTAGCGAAAAGCTACGTGGGTGGTCTCAACATTCATGCCAAGGCGTGAAGTCATATCAACCTCCCTTGAATGCAAGTGTCCTAGAAATGTAACCCGCACGCATATCTCCTCTTTCTATTATATTCCTCCTTTCGAGGAATGCAAGAAAAACTACGCCAAGGTTTAACCTTGGCGAAATGGGTGACGCAACCGATTTAGCTCCTTCTGGATTCACGGTCACCCGCTCCGCCAGAACTTCGCAGCTCGTACATCCAGGAATGACATCGCGTTGATTATATACACAATACACAAGCGCCGGCGATAGCTGGCGCTTGAGATTGATCTTTTTTATTTTTCTTTTTATTTTTTACTTTTTGTTTGTTTATTCCAAAATTCCATCCAGGTTCACATCGTAGAGCATCGCTTCGTTTAAGTGTCGGTAGGATACGATTTCTTCGTCCTTAAACCAGATGGCGATTTCCTTTTCCGCCTCTTCCGTTGAGCCGGATGCATGAATAAGATTGCGTACGGCACGGCCGTCTGTATCTGCCATCTTAAATGAATCGATAGTAAGATCACCACGAATAGTTCCCACATCTGAGGAAAGCGGTTCGGTTCCACCCGTAATCTTACGCACAACACCAACCGCCTGATTCCCTTCCCAAATCATTGCAATAATCGGACCTGCTGAGAGATAGGTAGAGCACGCATCAAGAACAGCAAGACCATTTTCACGATGTGTTGCATACGGAGATTTCTCTCCTTTACGCTCATATGCTTCAGATGCCTTTTTTCCGACATTCTCAAGCCATTCTTCACCGCCAATCATGTAATGCTCTCGCGCCGTATCACTCGACGGAATAAGCATCTTTATCGCTACCAATTTCAAACCGCTTTGTTCATACCGGCGAACAATTTCACCGATAAGCGAGCGCTGTACGCCGTCGGGTTTTACAATAACAAGAGTTTGCTCATTCTTTGGATGGGACATACTGTCTAGGAAATTAGGAGAATAAATAGTAAAACATTAAAAGTCTACGCAACTTATGTGGCACTACTATACTTGAAAAGGATGTTCGATGCAAGAAAAAATCAAGGTCTTCGATTCCCGATCAAGTCGGGAATGACGGGATATGGAGGAGGCGTGGAATGACAAGATATAGGTGATGTGGAAGGACAGAAATTATAGCGGAGGAATGATAGAAGTCGGAGAGTGTGTGAAAAAATTAATTAATTTATTATATAATTAACTATATAATTTTCTCTCCGAAGTTTCGACTGATTCTTCCTTTCGATACTTCCTCATGATTTCTTCTTCTACTTCCGCGCGGTCGCGGCCATAGCGGAGGTATGAGAGTTCTTTAATTTTATCACCGATATCGTGCCCCCCTTGAGGTGGTGCCATGGCGCGAATGTTAAACGGCTTCACCGGCTGACCGTTTACAAGCAATCGCAAATACGCGTTGTAATTATCGATATTCATGATATCGGATGCCTCAAAGACCGGCTCAAACTGTTTTTGGAAAAATTCCGCGTCTTCCGTACCTACACGATATACCGCCATTGATCCGACGTTACCAAACACAGCGTCGCGAATAGACTCATCAAGCTGGGCAATAAATTGATGCGCAATAGTGAGCGAAAGCTTGTATTTGCGCGCCTCGGAGAGAATCGTTGCGATTGAATCGGTGGTCACATTTTGGAACTCATCAATATAGAGATAGAAGGGTGCCAGATTACCCTTGCCGAGTGTATCCACGCGCGAGAGTGCCGCCATCAAAATCTTACCGACAATAATAAGCCCGAGCAAATTGGCATTGATATCACCCAATCGCCCTTTGGAGAGATTGATGAGAAGAACTTTACGATTGTCCATCACATCACGAAAATTAAACGCCGATTTCTCTTGCGCGACAATCGGGCGCATGATTTCATTGGAAAGGAAAATATCAAATTTATTGGTGATATACGGCACTATATTAGCAAGTGATGATTCTCCGCCCGCTTTTGATGCAATCTCTTGCCAAAATTGCACGATGAGCGGATTTTTGCAGCGCGAGAGCTTGAGTGCGCGGAAGCGCGCGTCGGCGAGTACACGCGACACGTCAAGAAGGGTATTGCCCGTTTCCGGATCATCCATCACCAGCATTGTGGCATTGCGGAAGTATTGCTCAAACATTGGCCCACCAGCAACCTTCATATCAAAGAGCTTGTTGAAAATAGAAAGGAGCTCATCAACGACAAACGTTTTCTGTTCGGGGAACGCCGGATCGTATTCAAGCATATTGAGCCCCATTGGGCGCGCGGTATGCGCCGGGTCAAAGTAGATCACATCCTCGGCACGCTCAGGTGGAATCTGCTCCAAGATATCCTGGATATCAGATCCATGTGGGTCAATCATACACACACCCTCGCCGTTTTGAATATCCTGCACAATCATATTTTTGAGCATGGTTGTTTTACCGGTACCCGTCTGACCAATCACATAGAAGTGACGGAGACGATCTTCCGGTGCCATGTGAATATCCGTGCTTGCCCCGCGATAGTCGTTTGCTCCGAGAAGAATACCTGTACTCTCACTCACCTCAAGTGGCGCAGGCGCGCTCCCCGACTTTGCTCTTCTGAGTGTAGCGGCATCTTCCTGTACCGCCGGCACATGCATGAGACCGGTCATTTCTTTGAGATTAAGAGGAAAACTCTCGGCGATATTAAATATGCGGTAGGTATATGTCTTCACAAAAGCATTAAGCGCGCGACCATTCACTTCCTGAAAAGCAATTCTATTGCCCTCGGCATTGGAAAACTGATTAAAAGAGGAAGACACCTCGCGGAGAATATCCCGAGCGCGGATCGCTGTATCAGCCGAGGCGACAATACGGATATTGGTATCAAAAATCGTGCTTGAGAGTTTTGCGGTGACCCCTTCAATCGCTTTTTCATCAAGTGTCGGTGCTTTAGGAATCCCTTCCTCGTCTTTCGAAGGCAAACCACTGCCAAAAATAACCTCGCCAAATCCCTTGGCAATGTCTCCTGATACGGTGCGCGGCACATCGAGCGCCTTTTTTGTTTTCATGCCTTTGCGAAGATTATCCAGTGCCGTACCATAGCGCTTTAAAAAATGATCTCCTGCGGGTGAGACAATCATCTGCACCGCCACACCTTCGCCGTCCTTTTTGATTTTAGAAAATGCATTCACAATCACATCAAGCGGATCATGATCGAAAGAATCATAGGTACGCAATGGCAAAAGAGAACTCTTCGCCGAAGTCCCCGACGCACCGGCAATAGCACCAGATTCATTGAAAATATTGTAATCGTCTTTTTCTTCTACAATGCGCGCCTTGGGAAACACCGCCTCCATATGCTTTTCAAACATGCTTGATTTATCGCGGGGCACGGCAACATAAAACACAATATCACCACGACTATCTGCTTGCGCAATCTCAAGTGCAAACATATCTTTGCCGGGTACGGGATTCTTCTCATCGGAAATCGACATCATGCCGGCATAGAATTGCTCCATGGCGGAAATAATTTCTTTGAATGATTTTCCTCCGTCGCTACCGGAATGATGATCCGGAAGAGATATTTCATACAGCTTCATGTTGAGCGCTTTATTGAGTCGCTTATCTTTGCGGAGCTCGGGAACTTCAGCGGCATGCGCAATGTATTGGACTAAAAAGCGATGAAAGTCGTCGGCGATATGCGGACTGTTCATTTTTTCCACGATGGCAAGTGTATTTTTGAGACCTTTCTCCTGCATAATCCCGAGAAGCTCATTCATAGTTTCATCATGTTCTTCTGGCTCAAGCTCGAGGACAACAGCGTCCACCTGCTCCTTTGGTTCGGTATATTCAGGGGCAAGTACGTCTTCGGTAGGCACATGTTCATACGCACGCACCACCTCCTCAGTTGCCTGTTCGCGAGATTCGAGTGTGAGCGGCTCTTCTGCAACACGCTCTTTTTCGGAAAGTTGCGCGCGCAAAAACGCAATCTCCTCCTCGGGAGACGTAAATTTCGGTTGTTCCATTCCACGCTGTTCCATTGGATATAGTATAGCATACGAACACAGCGGAGTCGGGCTAACCCGACTCCGCTGTGCTTCCAATTGCTATTCTTTGCTCAGTATTTCCCCGCCATGAGGTGTTACCACAATCGTGTGTTCCGCATGGGACGAGAGGGAGTCATCATCAGTTACAAATGTAAATCCGTCATCAAGGAGAGTCCCGTGACGTGTAGATGCCGCGCTCATCACCTCAATCGCCAAGACCTGCCCTTCCTTGAGTACTTGCCCGGTTCCTGCTTTACCGACATTCGGAATTACCGGTTCTTCGTGTACCACATGTCCTACGCCATGCCCCGCCAATTCTTCAATAACACCAAAACCCGCTGCCGATACCGTCTCATCAACAACAGAGGCGATGTCACCGATGCGATTTCCGGCGGTCGCTCGCGCAATGGCATGCGTGAGCGCATTCTCCGTTATAATCATAAGTTTTTCGGCTTCTTCGGACACTTCGCCAACCGGCACGGTAATGGCACTGTCGGTGATAAGTCCGTTGTGAGTAATACCACAGTCCAAGCTCACAATATCCCCTTCTTTCACGATAACATCTCTCCACGGAATGCCGTGCACGATTTTCTCATTTACTGAAACACACAGCGTTGCTGGATATGCCGGACCTTTCGGATTAGGTTTGTATCCCTTAAATGCCGGCTCGTCTCCCGCTTCACGAATAAGCTCCTCGGCGTAGCTATCAAGATCAAAAGCTGAAACACCGGGCGCTACCTTCTCAGATACAAGACGAAGCACTCGTGCGAGTCGTGCACCACATTCTCGAAGTGTTTCAATTTCTTGGGGAGAATATACCATGGGTTAGTTTTTAGTTGTTAGTTGGTAGTTATTAGTAATGTGCGCTTTGCGCAGATGTCCGCGGACGGCGTAGCCGTCCGCGGACTTTTATCGTTAATCGTTTATAGTTTATCGTTACTCTAATTCTTTAATCGAAGCGATAATCTCATTGTGTACTTCTTCAATCGTTTGCTCACCGTTGATGTCGATAAAGTTGTAGCGCGGAAGATCACGGAACGCGTCCATTGCATGGTGTACATTTTCTTCAAACCAATCCAGTCGCTCGTTGATGGAATCGTCGGTATCATCCGGACGACCACGTCCTTTCAGCATTTCAAACGCACGTTCACGCGACACATTAATATGAAAAATATACGGATTGGAAATATGATAAAACTCCATCGCCGAATCAAGCACGGGCACCTCATCTTTTCTTCGTGCCAAGCCGTCTAAAATAAGATGCTCCTCGCCGGAATACTGCTTCACAAGCGCATTTGCCCATACCCAGATCGGTAAAAACTCAGGGAAGAGTCCTCCCTCTGAAAGAGTCTGCTCAGTGAGAACTCCCGTGAAATATTTATCTTTCTTTGCCGCCAAATCACGCAGACCGTTGCCCGTTTCCACATACAATACATCACGTCCGGTATGCTCTTTAAGATACGTCTCGAGGAGTCGTGCCTGCGTACCCTTACCGGCACCTGAACGACCGTAGAAAAGAAATGTGAGTGGGGATGACATGAGTAATGTGAGAGATACGAGTAAAAAGTCATGCGATGTGTCGCTCCGCAACACGGTATCACACGGCTAGTGTAGCATAGAAAAGTATATCAGTATATCAGTATTGAAGGAGGTTAGAATGATACAAAAAAGTGGCGCAGACATTTTGCCCGCGCCACTTTTAATATTTTTATTTGATATTTTTTATTTGGCTTTTGGTATGTGTTGTTTGCTTCTAGTACTCTCGTGTTGATGCCTGTGCGTCAATCTTTTTCACGAGGTCAAGGACAACAGACACAACAATGAGAAGTCCGGTACCGCCGATTGCAAGCATGGTGTTGCCGGTAACTGCCTGCATCACCATCGGAAGCACGGCAATAAGTCCGAGGAAGAGCGCGCCAATAAAGGTGATGCGCGTGACGATATTGCCGAGATACTCTTCTGTTGATTTGCCCGGGCGAATACCGGGAATAAACGCTCCGCTCTTCTGGAGATTTTCGGCAACTGTTTCCGGCTCAAAGGTGATTGCCGTGTAGAAGTAGGTAAAGAGGAAAACGAGGATGAAATAGAAAATGGAATAGAACCAGCCGTTATTGAGGAAGGCATTGAGCGCATTCACCACTCCCTGCACCGACGGATTGGTAATACCGCCAATCATATTTACCACCATTTGTGGCAAAAGCAAAATGGAGAGCGCGAAAATAATCGGAATTACACCCGCCTGATTCACACGAAGAGGCAAGTAGCTGGTAGCGCCGCCGTAAAGCTTGCCGCCACGCACTTGTTTGGAGTAGGTAACTGGCACGGGGCGTTCGGCTTCGGTAATAGCAACCACACCTGCCACAACAGCAATCGCCGCCGCGAGAAAACCAAGATACATCGGAATCTGTGCCGGATCAAAGGTAAACGCAAGCTGCGCGATTGCTCCCGGAAGAGACGCCACAATACCGGCAAAGATAATAATGGATACGCCATTGCCGATACCAAATTCGGAAATGAGCTCACCAATCCATGTGAGGAGTACGGAACCTGCGGTGATAATAAGAATGTTGAGCCAGAGCTCCGGTGCGGGGAGCTGCGAAATAACCCCCTGCTGGGTAAGAAGTGCAATAAGACCAAAGCCCTGAATCACTGCCAAAGGCACCATAAGCATGCGCGACCATTGCGAGAATTTGCGACGCCCCGCTTCTCCTTCTTCATGATACATCGCCTTTAACTTGGGCGAGAGAATCGTCATGAGCTGCATGATAATGGACGCGGTAATATACGGACCAACACCGAGCATGACAATAGAGAAATTAGCAAGACCGCCACCAGAGAAAATGTTGAGGAGTCCGAGAAATTGATTATTGGCGAAGTATTCAACGAGGCGCGTTGTGTCGATGCCTGGAACGGGAATTGCGGCAAGAACTCGAAAGAGCGCGAGAGCAAAAAGCACAAACAACACACGCTTGCGCAATGCGGTGTCGGTAAGCACAATCTTCATTTTTCGTACGATGTCCTTCATGAAATAGTTGTTCGTTTTTAGTTTTTAGTTGGTAGAACGTGCACTTCGTGCACGAACGCCTGCCTGCCGGCAGGCGCATTCTCTTTTTATTATTCTTCACCCTTTATTGTAATCTTTCCTCCCGCCTTTTCAATCTTCTCTTTCGCACTTACCGAACACATGCATCCTTCAATCGTAAGAGATTTCGTAATGTCACCTTTCGCAAGAATCTTCACGACAGGCATACGTCCTTTCTGTCGGCGTACAATACGCTTTTCAAGAAGCACTGCCGGATTTACTATATCACCTTTTTCAAAACGAGTCTCAAGCACCGCAACGTTTACCGTTTCCGGCTTTATCACGCCGTCGTTCACTGTGCGCGCACGATTGATACCGTGTCCGCGCAATTTAGGCAAACGCTTGATGGTATCGCGAATTTCCGGACGAATCTTGTGTCCCGCGCGTGCTTTCTGACCCTTGTGTCCGCGACCGGATGTTTTTCCGCGCTTTCCGCCACGCCCAACACGACGGGATGCCGCTTTGGATTTTGTCTTCGGTTTGATGTCGTGTAATTGCATAATTCACTATTACTATAATGAAAACTATTCTAGCCAAGCTCTTGAAGCGCCTTCACTGCTGCACGAGCAATACCGAGCTTGTTTTTACTACGAGAATAAATCTTGGCACCTATATCCTTAATACCAGCGAGCTCGCAGACCGTACGTACAGCTGATCCGGCAACAATACCACGCCCCGGCGCGGGCTTCATAGAAAGACGTGAACTTCCTACCTTTGCATCCACCGTGTGCGCAATGGAATGATGCTTCGTACGCTGTATCGTTACCATATTCTTCTTGGCATCACGCATCGCCTTTTCAATAGCAAGAGCAGTGTCTCCTGCTTTGCCTACACCCACACCGACACGTCCTTTGCGGTCACCGGCAACGAGCGTAATACTAAAACTAAAACGACGACCACCGGAAACCACGCGCGTCACACGACGGGTATCGATAATCTTGTGATCAAATTCGGGCTTCACGCGCTCACCGGAATCACGACGACCGCCACGGCGATTGTTGTGTCCTCCCTTTTTACCACCGCGAGATGCTCCACCACGAGAGCGACGATCATCACCACGCGAAGAAGACGGTCGTGACGGACGTTTCTCACTTCCCTTGGATTCAGTCTTTTTTTGTGTGGTTGTTTCCTCCATATATATTATAGATCATTAAAATACAAGTCCACCTTCACGAGCACCTTCCGCCAATCCACGTACACGACCGATATAGAGATTGCCTCCGCGATCGAAGACAACGCGCTCAATACCTTTTTCTTTCGCCAGCTTTGCGATTGTTGCTCCGGCAGCGCGAGCACGTTCTGTTTTATTTGCCCCCTTCTCACCTGCATCAGACACACCAAGAAGAGTGGTTCCGGCAACGTCATCGATAAGCTGCGCGTATAAACGCGTATTACTCTTTGACACGCTCAAACGCGGACACTCAGCAGTACCGGAAACCTTTGCGCGAATGCGTGCATGGCGTCGTATTCTTTTTTGTTCCTGAATGTTTTTCATAAAAATTACGAATTAAGAATCTGTTACGAATATACGAATACTGTAAACAGCTTCTCTTTCGTTTTTACAATGGTGTGCACATACTATGTTCTTCGATGTAATCTGTAAAGCGCGAATGTAGGTATTATGTGTATTCGTTATTCGTGTTATGCCGTCTTCTTACCCTGCTTGCGACGAATCACTTCATCGTCATAGCGGATACCTTTTCCTTTATACGGCTCCGGTTTCTTGAGAGCACGCACTTTGGCGGCAAACTGACCTACAATCTCTTTACTAATACCTGAAATGATAATGGTGTTCTTTTCATTCGTGACAGTCAAGTCACTCGGTATCTTCACATGTACTGGGTGAGAAAAACCAAGCGCCATCACAACCTCATCCCCCTTCACATCCACCTTAAAGCCCACGCCTTCCACCACGAGACGCTTTTCATACGGAGTGTTCACACCCGCAACCATGTTTTTCACATGTGAAGCAACAGTACCCCACAAAGCGCGTGATTCCGGTGTATCCTCGTTTTGTGTGAAGGTGATGTCAGTACCTTCAATAACGATGCCGATTGATGCGGGAAACGTACGTGTGAGCTCACCTTTCGGACCTTTCACATTCAAGGTCGCACCGCTCTGTGTGACGGTCGTCCCTGAAGGAATCGTAACTGTTTGTTTGCCAATTCTACTCATATTAATAAATGATGAACAGCACTTCACCGCCAACATGACTCTTGCGCGCTTCTTTATCGGTCATAACACCTTGCGGTGTTGATATGATACGACATCCACTTCCATCACGCACCGGCGTCATATCCTTCACACCCATATACACACGACGAGACGGCTTGGAAATACGATCAACATTTGTGATATACGGACGATTGCCACGATACTTCAAACCGATTTCCAAGTGTTTTTTCGTTTTCTTTGCACGCTTTGTTACAGACGACACATATCCCTCTTTTTCAAGAGTATCGGCAATCGCATGCTTCATGCGAGAATACGGCACCGTGGCGGTCTCATGACCTGCCATGCCGGCGTTCTTGATGCGAATGATCATGTCTGCGATAGGATCCATAAGTTAGTATGTTAGGAAATTAGGAGGTTAGGAGAT
This sequence comes from Parcubacteria group bacterium, assembly GCA_014383885.1. GTDB lineage: Bacteria > Patescibacteriota > Minisyncoccia > Phycocordibacterales > JACNGX01 > JACNGX01. Next base: position 12,103 of record JACNGX010000040.1, read on the forward strand.
GAGTATGCGCTTCGCTCTTTACACGCACTGCGTGCGCTCACGCCGCTCCGCGGAGTTTTACCAGCTTGATTTGCGAATGCCTGGAATCATGCCTTCATTGGCGAGTTCGCGGAAGCAAATACGGCACAAACCAAAATCACGCATATAGCCGTGTTTTCGGCCACACTTAAAACAGCGGTTCACCTTGCGAGAGGAGAATTTCGGTGTTTTTCGTGATCGTGCGATGACTGATGTTTTTGCCATATTATTAGGAGATGAGTAGTGCCTAAAACATGACAAATCATGTTCGGCCACAGTAGGAGGATAGGAGATGAGTATGCGCGCTATCGCGCGCATGTGCTTCGCACACCTCAACCTCCGGCGCGCTACCGCGCGCCTCGACACCCTTTGATGCCATTCCGCACTTGATGCGGAATCTCGCCCCAATATCACGTGTTATTTCTTCTGTTTCCTCATATTGAGGCCCCAAAAGGAGAAACACGGATTGAGGATATAAAGAAACGTTCATATGAGTCCATACGAACGTTGTTCTATACTATACAAAAGCATTCCATTTGTCAAATATATAGGGTATTGACATACCATTATATACGTGATAAACTTTTTCCGATGTAGTTCGTTTCATATTTTTTTTCAAAAGCCAAAAAAGGAGGGAGGATGACAAAATCAAAAGGTCGGCGGGAAAAAAATAATTCCGGTGGATCACATAACGGTCGCCGGAAAAAAGCCACGCGTAGCGTGGCTCCGCTCGTGTACGCCCACGCGGTGAACGAAGCAATCGTGCTTCAGTTTCGCCTCGCCCGGGCGCTTGAACTCCCCCGACTGCCGGAGGAATTCAAGTTCACCAGCTCCCCCGAGGAGCGGGCGGAGAAAAAAGGGAAAGATGGGTACGTGCTTCGGAAAGCCGAGCAGTACTCCATGCCGAAAATGAAATCGCTGCTCTCTCATTTGAGAGACATGTATTTCTTTTTCACCGGTTTTTCCTACGTGGAAGAAACCGACGAAAGAAATCGTGTCTTTCATAAATACCGCTTTGTGTTTACGCGGTCGAATGAGAGGGGTGATTTATTCCAGAAGCATGCAGGTGGTCTGTATGTAATTCTGGAAAATTTGATGAGACGGCCGCCCTTCACCAGCGGCGGCGGGGTGATTGTGTATTGCAACCCCGTCGTCGATGAGTGCGGGGAGCCAGTGAAAGGAAAAAACTGGCTGTCCGTGAACATTGCCGAGGGAGTGTTCCCTCAGCAAAAGCCTCAGCCGATGAAAGGAAAAATCGCGGGGAACGGGCGCGACCAAAAAGACAGATCGGCCGCGTGGGAGAAAAAATTCTCTCCGCACTCACCCAAAATCACAAAGGGTGAGAAAAAAGCGGAGAAAGCTCTCGCGAAAACCACCAAGCCCGTCACAACGGGCAGGGATTGGCACGATACACTTGCCGATCTTGGTAAAAAGTGGGGGGTTGAAAAATAAAAAAGAGAGTGTTAAAGCGTAAAAATTTTTTCACACTCTCTAGAGCCGGCGTATCACACGCCGGCTTTTTTATTGTGGCGCGAAAAGGCGCAGGAGTGAAAGACTTTACGTCATTCTGAACTTGATTCAGGATCTCATCGAATAATCTCTAGAAATGAAAATAATAAAGATTCCGCATCAAGTGCGGAATGACGATGTTGTTTACGTTCCTGTCATTCCGCACTTGATGCATACAAAAACACAAAAGCGCTGGCGGTAGCCGGCGCTTTTTACTTTTTTTGTTTTATGTTTTTTATTTTTCGTTTGTCTCCTTCTTAAACGGAACGCCGAGATGGGTGAAGAAAGCAAGCGCTTCTTCTTTGTCTTTGGCGGTGGAGACAAGTGTTATTGCCATGCCGAAGACATTTTTTAATTCTTCATCGGAGGTTTCGGGGAAAATGGTGTGTTCTTTGATACCAATAGTGAGATTACCCATATCGTCGATTGCTTTCGGGGAAATACCGCCAAAGTCGCGCGTACGTGGCAAAGCCACATGAATGAACTTCTCAAGGAAAGCGCGCATGCGTGCGCCACGAAGAGTCACGGTGTGGCCAACGACACTTCCTTCACGCACCTTAAATGATGCGATGGATTTCTTTGCCGCACGTGCCGACGGCTTTTGTCCGGTAATAAGTGCCAAACGTTCAGGCACGATTCTCAACTTTTCTTTATCAATCGTGGAGCCAACACCGGTAGAGACAACAATCTTACCGAGGCGCGGCGCCTGAAACATATTTGTGTATCCAAAACGCTCACCAAGCGCGGCACGCACATTCTTCAATTTGTCTGTAATGGTCTCCATAGTGAAATGAATGTTCAATATATAAAATAGAGATTAGAGAGTGCTCCCGCTCTTTTTCGCAATACGCACTTTCTTATCGCCTTCCATCTTTCTCCCTGCGCGTGTCGGCTTTCCGGTCTTTGGATCTTTGAGTGCCACATTGGACACATGAATTGGCGCGGCGTATTCAACAATCTGACCCTTTTCACCGCTCTTTTTCGCTTTGCTGTGGCGCTTGCGCATGTTTACACCGTCAACAACCACACGGCTCTGCGCGGGAAGAGCTTCGGCCACCTTTCCTTCCTTGCCTTTATCTGCACCGGCAATCACTACAATTGTGTCTCCTTTCTTGATGTTCATATGCGTACAACGATTAAAGCACCTCAGGGGCAAGAGAAATAATCTTCTGATATCCACGCTCTGCGAGTTCGCGCGGAATCGGACCAAAGACACGACCTCCTTTCGGATCTTGCTTCCCTTTTTCGAGAATCACAACCGCGTTCTCATCAAAACGAATGTACGAACCGTCTTTTCTTCGAAGCGGCTGACGCTGACGCACCACCACGGCCTGAACCACATCTTTCTTCTTTACCGCTTTGCGTGGCTCAGCCGATTTCACCGACAAAATCACCACATCACCAATGCGCGCATACCTTCGACGTGTTCCACCGAGTATCTTGAACACCTTTCCGATTTTTGCACCGGAGTTGTCGGCAATCTTTACTTGTGTTTCAGGCTGAATCATGGTTAGTAGGTTAGTACGTTAGCAGGTCAGGAGGATAGTATATATCAGTAAGTTAGTGTAACAGTAAATGAGGAGATTAGTATGAGTCGCCGCTACGCGGCTCCCTCCTTGTGTATTCGTATATTCGCGTTATTCGTTATTCGTAATTTACTCAACGACACGAAAGGACTTGTCTTTCGAAATCGGGCGGCACGATTCAATGGTCACACGATCCCCTTTCTTATGAGTATTTTCCGGATCATGCACCCTATACTTCTTTGAACGTGTGTAAAACTTGCCGTATTTTGGATGTTTTACAAAACGGTCAACAAGAACGGTTATCGTCTTATCCATTGCATCTGACACAACGGTGCCCTCCAGGCGCTTATTCATTTTTTGTGTATCTTTGGTCATAGTATTGAAAACTCTCATGCTGTCATTCCGGGCTTGACTCGGAATCCATCGCTTTTGTATGGATTCTGAATCAAGTTCAGAATGACGAAATATATTGTCTTAGAAGTTATACTGTGTATTCGTATATTCGCGTTATTCGTTATTCGTTATTCGTAATTTTTTCCTCTTCGCTTTTGGGTGAAGCGAGCACTGTTTCAATACGCGCAATATCCTTGCGAAGATTGCGGTTCTCTTTCACATTTGAACCTTTACTGCCGGCGATATCAAAACGATTTTTCCGCAACGTCTCTTTCTTTTCCAAGAGCTCCGCTTTGAGTTCCGCCATCTTTTTTTGTGCGTAGGGATTAGCCATAGTTTTGGAAGTATACCTTTCGGTAAGAAAATTGCAAGCCGTAGAAAACGATTCGCGATTTTCTTGTCGCGATGTCTTTTTTAATGATCGCGAGTGATAAACTTCGTCTTCACCGGAAGTTTTGCCCCCGCCTTGTGCATACCAAGGCGTGCCGCCTCTTCCGTTACACCATCAACTTCAAAGAGCATGCGTCCGGGACGTGCCTCCATCACATATCCTTTGAGGTCACCTTTTCCTTTTCCCATTCCTACTTCGGCCGCTTTTGCCGTTACCGGACGATCGGGGAAAATACGAATCCATACCTTGCCCGTCTTACCGATAGAACGAGTCAGTGCGCGACGTGCCGCCTCAATTTGATTTGAGGTAATGCGACCCTGAGTCTCGGCTTTCAAACCAAATGAACCGAAGGCAAGCGTAATGCCACGTGTATCGGGACGCGCGAGTTTCTCAGGATGCTTGCGATTTGTCTGCCACTTACGATATTTTACTTTTTTCGGAAACAACATAGGTCAGAAAAATTATTTATTCTTAGACGAATCCTTAATGCCTTTCTTCGCATTTGTCTTTGCCTCATCAGCAAACACTTCACCACGATAAATCCATACCTTGATACCAAGATCACCATACGGAAGATGTGCACGCTCACGAGCAAAATCAATATCTGCACGAAATGTCTGCAAAGGAATTCCGCCCTTTTTGAGCTCTTCCTTGCGACTCATTTCCGCGCCACCCAAACGCCCCGAAAGCACAATACGCGCACCTTTCACCTCGCGATTTGCCATCACTTTCTCCATGGTCTGCTTCATGACACGACGAAACGGAAAACGGCGTTCCAAACCTTCGGCAACCATCGCCGCCACAATAGCAGCGTCAGCTTCAGGCACACGCACTTCTTCCACATCAATCTTAAGCGACTCGGGCTTTTTGATACGCAAACGACGCATTTCTTTATCAACCTCAGCGCGGAGCTTAGTCATGTGTTCTCCAGATCGGCCGATAATAATGCCCGGGCGAGACGTGTGAATAACCACGCGCATCTCGTTTTTATTGCGCTCAATGTGAATACCCGATACATACATACCACGCAAACGCTTTACAAGATATTCACGCAAGAGTACATCACCACGAAGCGCATCGGCATAATCTTTACCGCACGCAAACCAGCGTGATTTCCAATCACGGATGATGCCAACTCTATGGGAATATGGATGTACGGTATGAGACATGGATAGTAAATTAGGAGATTAGTATGTTAGGAGGTTAGTATGAATCGCCGCTACGCGGCTCTTTACGCTGCTGCTACAGCTACCTCCTTTTTTTTGGCTCATCCTTTTTTGCCTCTTCTGTCGACTTCTTTGGCGCTTCTACCTTCTTCTCTTTATTATCAGTAGCCGTTTCCTGCGACATAATTTCTTTTTCAGCAACTGCGAGACGAACAAACACGTTGCTTGTATGCTTATGAATCGACGACGCGCGACCAAACGCTCGCGGACGCCATCGTTTCAACGTCGCTCCCTGATCCACGGTGATTTCTTTCACGATCAAATCTCCTCTCTTGGCACCGAAATTGTGCTCCGTATTCGCTACCGCCGATTCAATCAGCTTTTTTATCGGACATGCAGCGCGCTTTGGCATGAATGAAAGCTCGGAAAGCGCGCGCACCACACTTTTACCACGCACCAAATCGGCGAGTAAACGCACTTTTCGAGGTGATTGACGATAATTTTTGAGATACGCTTCCATGGTAAAAATAACAATTACTTATTGTCGGCTGCGGCTTTGGCGGCTTTTGCTGCAGCGATTTCCGTCTCTTTCTTCTTCTGTTCAAGTTCTTTCTGCATCTTACCACCGTGACGATGGAAGGTTTTCGTGGGAGAAAATTCACCCAAACGATGCCCCACCATATCTTCGGATACCAACACTTCAATGTGTTTGCGGCCATTGTGCACACCAAACTTAAAGCCCACCATTTCCGGAGAAATCTGACTTGCGCGCGCCCATGTCTGTATCACGCCAACATCCGCCGGTTTCTTTCCGGAGATTTTCTTCAGCAATTTTTCGTCCACATACGGACCTTTTTTCAGTGATCGTGTCATAATATAAAACAAAATCGAGCACACACTCGTTGCAGTATCCTAGCAGATACGCCAGGAGAAGTCAACAGTTTTAGCTTATAGCTGATAGTTTGTAGTTTATAGGAATACAGGCAACATGGAGGAAAACAACGAAACACTTTTTCAGTTGTTAGTCTTTAATGGGTGTTTTTAGTACGCGCGGCTGCCACCACGCGAAGCCTTGACGAAGTGGGGTGAGTCGCGCTTTTTTGTTGTTTTGAATTTGTATTGTCGCGCGCGAAGCGCGCGACTTTTAGAAACTGCAACAACTGAAAAACCGAGATGTAACCTTGGTATATATACCAAGGTTACATCTCGGTTTTTC
>JACNGX010000037.1 GCA_014383885.1 Parcubacteria group bacterium
AACCAAAGACTACCTTTGGTATATATACCAAAGGTAGTCTTTGGTTTTGTAAGATCCTGCATCAAGTGCGGGATGACAGGATGTTTGACCCTTCCGCTAGGTTAAACCTAGCGGAAGGGTTGTGGATAACCTTGAATTGTTTTGTGTGGTTTTGGTATAATACTTGTATATGGATATTAAAGATTTCTTTTCGGGTGCGATTCAGTTTACACTCGGTTTTGCGGCGATTGTCGCGGTGTCGGCGGCGGTAACGTTTGCCGTTGAGCACGTGGCATCGCAGTCGTCTGATGACGTTGATACTGTTGCGGCGAGCGCTTCCGCTGAGCTGGAGTAGGGGAATAGTTTTGTAAAAGCGCGGGAAAATATTGCCCTCGGCAATATTTTCCCGCGCTTTTTACTGTTTTCGATTTCGATCATCTGCTTTGCCGAAGCCCCACGGCTTTTTTCTTGCAATATATTCTCTTTCATGTATAGTATGCGTCATAAGCCGAAGAAAGCGGGGGTCCATACGGACTTAATCATTCATGCACCCTGCCGAGGTCGAAATCGAGAAAATTGTTTTTCTCGTTCTCCGGCTTGCTTGGCCGTTGATATCCGCTTTAGCGATATTAATCAGGCCTTAGCCGTTTTCTTTTTGTCCGTGTTGGTGGACTGGAAGGAAACGAATAATCCATATATACATTATGGCTATTACCAAAGAAAAGAAAGAAGCGATTATCGCGAAATTGAAGGATGGCCTTTCCTCGGCGCAATCGGCGGTCTTTGTGAAATTCCACGGACTTTCCGTAGGAGACACAACGGCGATGCGTAAGGATCTCCGTGACAATAACGTTGCTTATACCGTTGCCAAAAAAACACTCATCGGCCGCGCGCTTGATGAGACGGCTCCCAAGGGCGATAAACCGGAGCTTGAAGGAGAGGTTGCTCTTGCCTATGGAGATGATCTTTTGGCTCCTGCTCGCGAAGTGTATGTCTTTCAGAAAAAACACAAAGATAGCGTGACTATTCTCGGTGGTATTTTTGAAGGAGCATACAAATCGAAAGAGGAGATGACCGACATTGCCGCAATTCCGGCACCGGAGGTTCTTCGTGGACAGTTTGTGAATATTATAAACAGTCCGATTCAAAGCTTTGTCATCGCACTCAATCAGATTGCGGAGACTAAAGAAGCCTAAAGGGTTTCTCGTTCGGCCAAGCGAAGATTGGTTTAGGACGAAAGAAGCGTAATTATTATTTTTTTGTAATCATATATTTACTATGGCAGACGAAAAAGACACAAAGGATGCAGTAGAAGAAACTGCTACTCCTGAAACTACTGAAGAGGTAAAAGAGGAGGCCGCACCGGCTGACTCAGGATCTGAAGAGTCGCCCAAGGAAGAAGCGAAGGAAGAGAGTGCTCCGGCTACAGACGAAGCAGCAGACGAAGGAGAAGAGGTTGAGGTTCCTGAAAAGTTTCAGCAAATCGTTTCAGCGATTGAGGAGATGTCGGTACTTGATCTCCATGAGCTCGTGAAGCTCTTTGAGAAGAAGTTTGGTGTATCTGCAGCAGCTGTTGCTGTTGCCGGAGGCGCTGGAGCTGCTGGCGATGCGGGCGGTGAAGAACAGAGCTCGTTTACTGTTGAACTTGCAGACGCGGGTGCGTCTAAAATTGGCGTTATTAAGGCGGTGAAGGAAATTCTTGGTCTTGGTCTTGCTGAGGCAAAGGGTATGGTAGAGGGTGTTCCTACTGAGCTTAAGAAGGATATAGCGAAAGCAGAAGCAGAAGAGATGAAAGCAAAACTTGAAGAAGCCGGAGCGAAGGTAAATCTTAAATAATTGAACGATAAACTATAAACTATAAACTATAAACGATGAACGATTAAAAAGTGAAGATAGTAAAAGCCAAACAAAAAAGCCCAAACAGAAAATGAAAAGCGCGCAGCCCTTCGGGTTGCGCGCTTTTTGAATAATATAGACAATAGTATACAAAACCAAAGTTTACCTTTGGTATGAATACCAAAGGTAAACTTTGGTTTTGTGAGGCCAAGCATTAAGCGTGAGATTACAAGAGGTGATATGTCAGATGACAAGTTTTTGACCTCGATTCTTCTTTTTCAATTATTCCCGAATGTCCCGCCATATGCTACAATATGCCCACTATGATTCAGACAGCAGATATCTTACCCAAGCTTTTTGGTAATAAGTCGATCGTAAAGACCATGCGTCTCTTTCTTTTGAATGCCGAAAGTTCTTTTGAGATGAGCGAAGTGCGCACACGTACCAAAAGCACTCCGGCGGCTCTTCGAAGTGACATGACCCGTTTGCGCAATATCGGTTTTGTGAAAAAGAAGACAATCATGAAAATGACACCGGCGAAGACGAAAAAAGGGAAGGGGACGAAAAAGAAAGTGGAAACATGGCAGCTCAATACCAACTTTCCGTATCTTTCCGCTCTCAAGCTCATGCTTTTGAGCGATCACATGATCAATAAAACTGAAGCGGTGAAGCGTATGCGTCGAGCCGGTAAAATCAAACTCATTGTACTCTCCGGTATTTTTCTGCGAGAGACCGAAGGCGACCGTGTGGACGTACTTGTTGTCGGCGATAAACTCAATCGCAATTCACTTGAAACAGCACTTCGCGGACTTGAATCAGAAGTGGGCAAAGAACTCTCCTATGCCATTATGGATTCCGATGAGTTTAATTATCGCTTGGGCATGTATGATAAATTCATTCGTGATATTCTCGATTACCCACACGAAAAGCTGGTGAATAAAATTGGGGTGTAAAACAGAAGGACGAACACCTCAAAAAAGAGGGATAGATATAAAAAATGGGCGCGGACATTTCATGTCCGCGCCCATTTTTTATCCACATCATTTCACACACGCGGTGGGATGGCTGGTATAATTAAAGACACACTTTATCATGTTAGTCTCGTGATAGAGTTGTTATGCATAATTACTTTATCCGCTAACTACACATATTTTTTGTATGTCAGCAGTATTGAATGAATGGCAGGCGTGGAGCGATGTGATTACGATGTCGTTTCAAAACCTGTGGATGGGCGTGATTGCATTTTTGCCGCAGCTCATCGGCGCGCTTATTATCTTTATCGTGGGGTGGGCGATTGCCGCTCTTCTTGGTAAAGTTGTCGCGCAAATTGTGCGCGCTATCAAAGTGGATCGCGCGCTTGAGACGTTAGGTGCCGAAGAGGTACTTTCCAAGGCGGGATTCAAACTTGATTCTGGTGCTTTTGTCGGCGAGCTCGTGAAATGGTTTTTCATTATCGTCGCACTCGTCGCATCGTTTGATGTGATTGGCTTGTATCAGGTCAATGAATTCTTGAAGGACGTTGTTCTTGCATACCTTCCGCAGGTGATTATCGCTGCTATCATCCTTCTTGCAGCGGCACTCATTGCCGAGGCGATGCAGAAGCTTGTTGTTGGTTCTGCGAAGGCAGCCGACATGAGCCACGCACATTTCTTGGGTGGCATGACGCGATGGTCTATTTGGATCTTCGCGCTCATTATCGCTTTGTCACACCTTGGTATCGCGCAGTACTACATGCAGGTACTCTTCACTGGTGTGATTGTGATGCTTGCGATTGCCGGTGGCTTGGCATTTGGCCTTGGTGGTCGTGATGCAGCAGAGCGCTTTATCGAAAAGTTGCGCAAGGATATCTCCGAGTAACAAAATAAAAAATAGGAAATAAAAAACAAAAAAAGCACGCAACTCCTAAAGGAGCTGCGTGCTTTTTCTTTTTTGTTGCAGATGAGTTTGATTATTCTGGACTCTGAATTAAGTTTGGAATGACAAAAGAGATTTATTGTGCGGATGTATCTATAAGCCATAAGCTAAAAGTTATAAGCTCACAAAACGCTTGACATTTTTTTTCGTTCGACTATACTTGTGAGCACGTATGAAGTGTATCGGAAATACCACACAGGCGGGATAAAGAGATCCTTTCGGATTTCGTTTGCTCCGCCCCAAGGCGGTTTTCTTTTTCTCATACGGGTTCGTTGTCAATCGAAGACATACAAGAGTCTTAACGTCTAGCGATACGACGTGAGTCGTATCTCTATATAAGCATTTTTTCTCAAGCTATCAAGTTGGAGAGGTACGTTTTGTACTGTCTCTTACTTGACGTAAGAAAAAACGCGGTTAAGGGCATACGGTGGATGCCTAGACTCTCAGAGGCGATGAAGGACGTGGTATGGCTGCGATAAGCTTCGGTAAGGTGCCAAACAACCTATGACCCGGAGATGTCCGAATGGGGAAACCTCATCTGGTAACACCAGATGACTTCGGCTTTAGTCGGAGAGCGTACCCGGGGAAGTGAAACATCTCAGTACCCGGAGGAAAAGAAACCAATATGGTATTCCCATAGTAGCGGCGAGCGAAATGGGAGAAGCCCAAACCGAGCACCACTTTTTGATTTTAAGGTATACTGTGTACATGATGTGGGCGGTATACATTATTCAACATTCCATCTCGAAAGAATTGTACGTCGGTGTAACATCCGATTTAAAACGAAGAATTGATGAACATAATGCGCACTATAAAAACGCGTGTACAAGAAGAAAGAATGGAGGAGAATGGTTTCTCGTATATGCGGAAGCGTATCGAGATAAAGAAGATGCCTATACGCGTGAGTTTCGTTTGAAAGAGCGAGGTCGCGCAAAGCAGGAAGTTTTGAAGCGAGCAGGATGAAGCTTGCTTTCTTAAAATCAAAAAGTGGTGCTCGGGGTAGTAAGGCAACAATGTCGCTTTTAAAGTGAGAGATATGTGCGTCGTGTTAGTGGAAATTGCTGGAAAGCAACACCCGAGAAGGTGATAGTCCTGTACACGAAAATGCGGCGCCGATCTTTGTTGTTGTTCTTGAGTACCCCAAGACATGAATAGCTTGGGGGAATCAGCCGGAACTAACCGGTAAGGCTAAATACTCTGAGAGATCGATAGTGAACCAGTACCGTGAGGGAAAGGTGAAAAGAACCCCGGAGAGGGGAGTGAAATAGATCTGAAACCGTATGTCTACAAGGAGTCGGCGTCCAGCCCCACTTTTACTTTATGAATTCTCGTAGTGGTCATGTGCAGGTATCTCTGCGCACTGACTTTTCTCGTGAAGAAAAAATTCATACGTGAAAGTGGAGCTGGACTACGGCGTGCCTATTGAAGAATGAGCCAACGAGTTGATGTGTGTGGCTTGGCTAAGTCCTTGTCGGACGGAGCCGTAGGGAAACCAAGTGTGAATAGCGCGCAATTGGTCGTACACATGAGACCCGAAGCCAAGTGAGCTTACCATGGGCAGGGTGAACCTCTGCGAAAGTGGAGGGGAGGCCCGAACCGTTGCATCGTGCAATTTGCTCGGATGACCTGTGGTAAGGAGTGAAAAGCTAATCGAACTTGGTAATAGCTGGTTCTCTCCGAAACAGCTTTAGGGTTGGCGTCATGTGATCCTTCTGGGGGTAGAGCACTGGAAGGGATGAATAGGGGGGAACCTCGTCATTCCTATCAAACTCCGAATACCAGAAGTTATAGCATGGCAGTTAGACTGCGGGGGCGAAGCTCCGCTGGTCGAAAGGGAAACAGCCCAGATCGCCATCTAAGGTCCCTAAATCTATACTCAGTACACTTAAGGAGGTGAAATTTCTCAGACAATGAGGAGGTTGGCTTAGAAGCAGCCATCCTTTAAAGAAAGCGTAACAGCTCACTCATTCAGAGATCTTGCGCCGCAGATGATCGGGGTTAAGTATAGTACCGAAGGTGCGGGCTCAAAAACTTCATAGAGGATTGATATATGTGCAATATATAATCTTCGCGAAATTTGTTCTTTTATTATCTTGTATACAAATACCCGTGTAGCTCAAGGGCAGAGCGTCGAGATGGCATCTCGAAGGTTGGAGGTTCGAGTCCTCTCATGGGTGCGAAATCCGTTTTTAACGGATGTGTATAAGATGATTTTATTTTATTGTGTGATTCATGGTCGCAAGACACTGGTAGTCCGGGGTAAGATCTCGGTAGCCTTGTAATGGGGTGTGCCAGGGATCATGAATCCACATTTATTTTTCGCAACGATGCAAGCTCGGCTTGCATCCTCTATGAAGTTTTTGAGCGGTAGGAGAGCGTTCCTGTCCGCACTGAAGCCCAAGCGTGAGCTATGGGTGGAGCGTCAGGAAGTGAGAATGTTGGCACAAGTAACCGCAAGGAAGGTGAAATTCCTTCCCGCCGAAACACCAAGGTTTCCTTTGCAATGACAATCAGCGAAGGGTTAGTCGGGCCTAAGGAGATGGTGAAAACCGGATCCGATGGACACATGGTTAATATTCCATGACTTGTGTATGATGCGATTGGAGTGACGGAGTGCTGTACTGTGAGCGGATAATCGGATTTCCGTTCATGCCGTGAGGAAGACCTTTCAGGAAAATCCGGAGGTCAATAATTCCGAGCAGAGTGAAGACGTATCGGTTCGCCGATATGGATTTGCAGGAGCGCGCTTCCAAGAAAATCTTCTAAGCATAATCATACATGAACCGTACCCCAAACCAACACAGGTGGTGTGGTCGAGAAGACCAAGGCGAACGAGTGATAATTCCCCAAGGAACTCGGCAAAAAAGCAGCCGTAACTTCGGAATAAGGCTTCCCGACACCACTTTTTATCTTTGAAGTGGTATCATAATGACATGCACTATGTATATCTCATTCAGCATACGTTGACGTATAAAAAATATGTCGGTAGGACAAACGATTTGTCCCGCAGACTTGAAGAGCATAATAAAGGTGAGCAAACAAGCACAAGAAGAAAAAACGGAGAATGGAAAATCATTTATGCTGAGATATTTAGATCAAAAGCAGATGCTGTTACACGCGAGCAGAAATTGAAACAAAACTCTCGCGGAAGGCAAGAATTATATAAACGTATAATTTACAGCGAACTTGAAAGATAAAAAGTGGTGTCGGGCGCAGCGAATGACTCTCTGGCGACTGTTTATCAAAAACACAGCTCCCTGCGAACTCGCAAGAGGATGTATAGGGGGTGACGCCTGACCAATGCCGGAAGGTCAAACAGGGATGGTCCAAAGAACTTTGTTTTTTGGGCTGGGTTCTGTAAGCCCCGGTGAATGTCGGCCGTAACTATAAGTTTGAGCGAGGAGCGATATGAAAATTTATTTTTATATCGTCCGAGCGATGAACTTATATGAAATCTTTGATTTCATATAAGGTGACCGTTGTAGTTACGCAAATAAATTCCGCCATATGCGGGAAACTCCGACCGTGCACGTGCGCCTTAGCGCGTGCCAAAGTATCCGCCGCTACCAGTTCGCACGTCGATGCGATGGTAACAATGCGAGCGGTGCGGACAATCCGCAGGAAAGACTCTGTGCATAATTATGTATCATCTATGTATGATGTGAAATCTGTTGATCCGCGACACGGGCATTATATCGCGGGTTTTACGGACGGAGAGGGAAGTTTTAACGTCTCCCTTCGTCCGCGCCCGGACTACACACACGGATGGAAAGTTTCTGCTTCGTTTAACATTTCGCAGAAGGATCGAGTCATTTTGGCTCACATCAAAAAGATCCTTCGCTGTGGAACATTGCGTACGCGCAAAGACGGAGTGGTGTATTACGAAGTAACGAACATCACGGCACTTCATGATACTATAATTCCTTTTTTCACTCGCTTCGGATTTTTATCCGCGGCAAAGAAAAAGAATTTCTCGCTTTTTACACGTATTGTCGAGAAGATGTATCGCAAGGAACATCTCACCCGCAAGGGGTTTGACGAAATCGTGGCATTGCGAGAACAATTAAACGAAGGTATCGGGCGAAAGCGCGCCTATACGGCATCCGATACCCATGCACAGTAGAATCCTCACAGACTATACGCGGAACATGCCGCGCACACGTGCAAAGCCGACGTGCGCGAACATGATGAGATAGTCGGGCCCCTATGGCGACATAGGGTTGACAAATCGATGCATACGGATGGGTTTGTCATATAAAACATCAGCAAACGGTCCTAAGGTAGCGAAATTCCTTGTCTGGTAAGTTCAGACCTGCACGAATGGCGTAACGATCAGAGAACTGTCTCGGGGAACAGCTCGGTGAAAATGCAATACCGGTGAAGACGCCGGTTACCTACAGCTAGACGAAAAGACCCCAGGAGCTTTACTACAGCTTCATATTGGGTATGCGTGTATGTTGCGTAGCATAGGTGGGAGGCTTTGAAGTCTCGATTTTGGTCGGGATGGAGCCATCAGTGAAATACCACTCTGCATGTATGTATATTCTAACCTCTCGGTAAAAACCGAGAGAGACAGTGTGTGGCGGGTAGTTTGAGTGGGGCGCTCTCCTTCAGAACAGCATGAAAAAATGATGTTCTGAAATTAGGGCGCCTCCAAGACGCAAAATATGACTCCGCGTCTGAAAGAAATAAATGAGGGGGACGCCACATGGCAACATGTGGACGTGAACCGAACTATATGCTGGAAACTCCGAGTATCTTGCGCGCTATTATCAAAAGGTGGTTGATGATGGGAAACAGCGCAAGTGCGGATAATCAGCAGGGAAGTCTTTGTGAAAACAAAGACCCCTGAGAGGCCATACGTTTGGCTTCCGTGTATACGGAAGAAGAGATGGTCCGATCTCTTCGGCGACGAAGAGTGTTTATCAATCGTTATAGATAGACAGCCAATACTTATGAACACCAAAGAACATGTGAAGCAAAAGAAGAAATTGTCATTGAACCGTCGACAGCGTGATATTCTTGTCGGTCTTCTTTTGGGAGACGGACATCTTGAGACACAAAATGGCGGACGGACATATCGTCTTAAGGTGGAGCATGGCATGAAGCAGAAAGATTACGTGTCTTTCCTTAGTAATGAATTCAAGGAGTGGATTCCGGGAGGTGTGTATGAAAAGAAACGAAAAGATGGGAGCAGTAGTGTCGGATTTACGACATTCTCTCATCCGTCATTTCGCTTCTATGGACAGCAGTTTTATCCGCGTGGTAAAGAAAAATGCATTCCCAAAAATATTGCATCACTTCTTTCGCCGCTTGGTATAGCTATATGGTTTATGGACGATGGTTCTAGAAAATCATTGCGCCACAACACATATGTCATCCATACACTTGGATACACAAAAAGCGATTTAAAACGAATTGTGACTGTGTTGCGAGAAAAGTTTTCAATCTCGGCGACAGTGCATAGTCAAAAAGGACGATACTGGCGGTTGTATATTCTGTCGGAATCAAAAAAGATGTTTGAGTCGTATATTGTTCCCGTTGCGGGACATATCCCTTCCATGAAGGAGAAATTGGTAACACAGATGCCCAAAGAGTAACGGAGGAGTCTATTAAGGTCAGCTAGGCGCGAATGGACACCGTGCCGATAGTGTAATGGCACAAGCTGGCTTAACTGCAAGACGTATGTGTCGAGCAGGTGCGAAAGCAGAGCATAGTGAACCGATGGTTCGCTTTAGATGCGGCCAGAGATTATCAGATAAAAGCTACCCTGGGGATAACAGGCTAGTTCCGCCTAAGAGTTCATATCGACGGCGGAGTTCGGCACCTCGATGTCGGCTCAACTTATCCTGGGGCTGAAGAAGGTCCCAAGGGTTTGGCTGTTCGCCAATTAAAGAGTTACGCGAGCTGGGTTCAAACCGTTCAGGAGCGTATGCATATGCATAGGATCCTGAACCCGTTTGAACCCGAGGTCAAAGACATCATTACGGCGGCATCATATAGTAATATATGATGACAAGTTAACTAATATCGGTGGAATCCTTATGAATATTTGACCGAATAAGGACAATACCGAGGGAAGATTACATCCTCTTTTGAGGAGGTGAAGAATGTTTAATTCATGCTAATGGGCGCGCCAAGCTTCATGTTTGGCAACCTTGGCCGTAACCACAACGGCCCTAATGAATAACAGCTTTGCTTCCTCTTCTTTAAAGAGTATGTAATTACCCGTAGAGACTGCACGTTAACCTTCCTTTTCCGAGGAAGAAGATACAGTCCGATCCCGTCGGTAACGACGGCGTTGTGAGTGAGGCGAGTACCTAAAAGCTACGAGCAATACACTCACAGCTACACATGCGTAAGACAGGTTGGTCTCCTATCTGCTGTAGGCGTTGATTCTTGAGAAGATCCGTTCGTAGTACGAGAGGACCCGAATGGACTGACCTCTGGTGTACCGGTTGTTCCGCCAGGAGCACGGCCGGGTAGCTAAGTCGGGAATGGATAACCTCTGAAAGCATCTAAGAGGGAAGCCAACTTCAAGATTAGGAATCATTTGAGAATCCTTAGAGATGATAAGGTTGATAGGCACCAGGTGGAAGCGCAGTGATGCGTTGAGCCGAGGTGTACTAATTCGTTAACGCGTTTATTCTTACGTCAAGTAAGGGATTTATCCTTGCTTTGACGATTCCGACTCTGTATGTCTTCGAGTGGCAGCGAACACTCGTTTTAGATTCAATTGAATATTGTGTGTTGGTGACACGACATCGTGGTCACACCCGGTCCCATTCCGAACCCGGAAGTTAAGCACGATCGTGCCGATGATACTCCTTGTGGGGAAAGTAGGTAGTCGCCAGCACACAGTATTCAAACAAAAAACGCCTTCGGGCGTTTTTTCGTGATATAATCAAGACATGGTATGAGACTTTGGTGGTTAGTGTTTGGCTATACACCTTCCTAACTTCCAATGTCTAACTTTCAAATGTATGTCATCGTGGGGTGTGCGTAAACAATTAACCTATCTCTCTATCGTTCTCGGCATTATAGCGGTTATTATTGGTGTACCACTCTTTTTTGCGCTTAATATAGAGCCGACGTGTTTTGATGGCAAGCACAATGGTGAAGAAGTGGGCAGAGACTGTGGCGGAGGGTGTGTGCTTCAGTGTCAAGGAGACGTGACACTTCCTGTGATTCATTGGGCACGCGCATTTGAGGTTGAGGATGGTGTGTATGATTTGGCTGCATTGATTGAAAACACAAATACCGCTATCGGGTCGGCGGAAATACTGTATCAATTTAAAATGTATGATGACGAAAATCTTCTTATCCAAGATCGCCTTGGGAAGAGCTTCGCGCTCCCGGGAAATAAATGGGTGATTTTCGAAAGCAAAGTTCTCACCGGTGAGCGTGATCCAAATAGAGTCTTTATTGATTTTATCGAGGAGAGTAAATGGATTGAGGTATTGATTCCCGAAGAAGAAATTCCCGCAATCGCCGTGACGAAACAGCGTATGGAGGAGAAGAATGGTAAGCCACGCTTGTCGGCGTCTGTCGCTAATCGGTCCCCCTTTGCTCTATATGATATTGAAGTGGTCGCCGTCGTTTCTGATGCCGATGAAAATGTTCTTGGGACAAGTAGAACCTATGTCGATACGCTTGAAAAATATAGTGAACAAACAGTGGTCTTTACCTGGCGCAACACATTTGACGCACCGGTGGCAAAAATCAATGTGATACCCCGTGTGAATTATATTCAGGATTTCTATGACGAGGTATTCCTTCAATAATCAAGCGACGATTCCAGGTCGTGTGATTCAATCGGTCGATTGGGTTCTTTTTGGCGCGGTTTTTCTCCTTGTGTGCGCGGGGCTCGTAACAATGTATTCATTTGGTGGGGAGAGCCCTTTTTTTAATCGGCAGCTGGTGTGGATCGGTGCGGGCATTATTGTTTTCTTCGGTCTATCGATTGCTGATATGCGTTTTCTCAAGCGGACGGATGTTGTTGTTGTACTGTATGGTGTCGGCGTGTGTATTCTTCTATTGCTTGCGGTATTCGGTACTGCAACGAAAGGAGCACAGAGCTGGCTTTCCGTGGGTGGCTTTGGTATTCAGCCGGCTGATCCAATAAAGATAGCACTCATTTTACTTCTTTCAAAGTATTTTTCACGGCGGCATATAGAAATTGCGCATATTCGCCATATTATTGTCTCTGGAGTGTACGCGGCAGTGCCGTTTGTCCTCATTTTCTTGCAGCCCGATTTTGGCTCCGCTCTTATTATCGGAGCGATATGGCTTGGCATGGTCGGGGTGTCGGGGATTTCAAAAAAGCATCTTTTTGCTGTGTTTGCAGTGTCTGCTCTGTCACTCACTATTCTCTGGAATGGTGCGTTTACTCTTGAACAAAAAGAACGCATCAGCACATTTCTTCATCCTCTCGCCGATATTCAAGGTGCCGGATATCATGCGTATCAATCTACCATTGCTGTCGGCTCCGGACAGCTTTTAGGGAAAGGGGTAGGCTACGGCACACAATCTCGTCTTGAATTTCTTCCCGAATACGAAACAGATTTCATCTTTGCCGCATTTGCAGAGGAGTGGGGTCTTGCTGGTTCTTTCTTGATCTTGATCCTGTTTGGTATTGTGATATGGCGATTGATTCGTATGTCATTTACCATGACTGGCAACGTCGAAAAACTTTTCACACTCGGCACAGCGGTGTATCTCGGGAGTCACATGGTAATTCATGTCGGTATGAATATCGGGCTGTTGCCGGTGACAGGACTACCTCTCCCGTTTGTTTCGTATGGTGGTTCACATATTCTCACGGAGTGCATCGCTCTTGGTATTGTTATGGCATACCACGCACGTACTTTCCGATACCGAAGCGATGGAGGTGTGAAAGAGATTGTCGGTGTGGATGCGACAGGTCTTTCATGATAGGGTAGAGACACATATGAAAGGATTAGGAACACGTCAATCTTGGACACTTTTCGTTGCTGATATAGCGGTGCTTGCGTTTGCTCTTCCGTCTGCGCTTCTCGCGCGTTTTCTTTCCGTGCCTTCATGGGAAGTGGTACGTATCCATATGTGGGCATTTGTATGTGTGGCGGTGATATGGGTGTTGGTGTTTTTTATTGCCGGATTATACGAATGGCGTACATATATGGTTCGACGCGGTATGTGGGAACGGTTTGCCTTTTCAGTGGGCAGCGTTGGCGCCGCGGGTTTTACACTTTTTTATCTTGTTCCTGTTTTTGGCATTACTCCGAAGACGCTTTTTATTGTGTACATAGCTATTGTGTCGCTGGGAACAGCCGCGATGCGTATGTATACAGGTCGCCATATCCCCGAAAAAAATAAAGAACACATGATATGTATTGGTGTGGGGAAAGATATGGATGATATTGTGAATTATGTCGCACATACACCAAACGCGCCGTTTGTGTGTGTTGCGCGCTTTGGACAGAACGGTGATGCTATGGTGGCAAACGACATTATTACCTGTGTCCACAGAGAGCACATTGGAACGATTGTTATGGACTTGTATGGTGAGGCAACACGCTCACTCGCCGAGCATCTCTACCCGCTTGTTTTAGAAGGAGTGCGTATTGTTGATACAGCAACAGTGTATGAAAAACTCTTTGAACGCGTACCGATATCTGCAATTACGCGCCGATGGTTTTTGGAGCATGTCGACGGCCGGACATCACTTGGTTATGAAGTAGGGAAGCGTGTGATGGATATATGTATTGCGGGAGGGTTGTTCGTGCTGTCTCTTATTGTGTATCCTTTTGTCGCATGTGCTATATATCTGGAAGACGGCGGACCAATATTCTTTCGAGGTGAGCGTGTGGGAAAAGATGGGACATTATTTCGATTAGTGAAATTTCGGAGTATGGCATCCTCTTCCCAAGGAAGTGGTGTGGAAAAGAGGCCAATAATTACACGCGTGGGAAATGTGCTTCGCGAAACACGAATCGACGAGCTTCCACAGCTTTGGAATGTGATTCGCGGTGACATGTCGTTAGTCGGACCCCGTCCGGAATATCCTAATCTTGTGGAAGAATACACGAATGCAATTCCGTTTTACCCTGTGCGGCACATTGTACGTCCGGGACTTTCCGGATGGGCGCAATTGTATCAAGAAAATCATCCGCACCATGGTGTGGAAGTTGAGGAGACTCAGGAGAAATTATCCTATGATTTGTACTACATCAAGCGCCGGTCGCTCATTTTTGATTTTGATATTGCACTGAAGACGGTGAGAGTGCTTCTTGGACGGAAAGGGAGGTAAACGAACGATAAACAGAAAACGATAAATGATTTAACACGGGCGCGGTTTCGCCGCGCCCGTGCCACGCGGAGTCTGGAAATCGTGATTCGTAATTCTTCATTCACACCCACTGACCCATCTTTGTTCATGTATGAAAAACAGACCCCGTACTCTGCATGCTTGCATAAACTCCATCCTTCATGTATAGTATATTTACCAAAGAAGCTCCGGAGAGAGATCGTAGTCAGGTCAATTCCGGAAGACCTGATTGGTGTTAGTTGATTTAATGAAAGATATGACACCTTGCCTCGGCAAGCATGACATATCTTTACGCGTACATGTTTGAAGGAACTATTGCACGCATGATGGACAAAGGATTCGGCTTCATCGCCCGCGAGGGTGAGGAGAAGGAACTTTTCTTCCATGCGAGCGAACTCCAGAACGTGAGCTTTGACGACCTCCGCGAGGGCGACAAGGTATCGTTCGACATCGAGGACGGCGACAAAGGTCCCCGTGCCGTTGCCATCAACAAAGTCGAAGCGGGAGCCCAGGCTGCGTAATTGTGATGGAAGATGTATAACAGTCGCGTCGAGCTACGCTCGGCGCGACTGTTTGTGTATTGTCGCTCAGTCACGTGCTATTTCCATTGCAAAATACCCAAAAAAAGCGTATACTTTTCCGTATGAACTGGAAAATAAGACTCTCAGCCCTTCTCATTCTTGTACTCGGCGGAGCTGTCGGGTATTTTGTGTATACATCTGAAATGAATGAGGGAAGTGCGTTTCCACTCCGATATGGACTCGATCTCTCGGGCGGTTCACACATTGTGTATGAAGCTGATGTGAGCTTACTTGAGCAGTATGAGGTGAATGATGCGATGGAATCGCTCCGTGATGTCATTGAGCGACGTGTCAATCTTTTTGGCGTTTCCGAGCCAATTGTGCAAACGGAAAAAGGAAGTGTTTTTGGTGCTGAGAGCGCACGAGAACGCTTGATTGTGGAGTTGCCGGGCGTGACCGATGTTGATGCGGCAGTGGAGATGATTGGTCAAACGCCACTTCTTGAATTCAAGCTTGAGAAGGAAGGTGCTCGGGAGATTTGGGCGGCACAGCAGGAAGTATATACTACGTTTGTATCAGGAGAAGGAGAAGAGCCATCTGAAGAGATACTTACTCTTGCAAGTGAGGAACCATACGCACCGACAGATCTCACCGGACGCTATCTTTCTCGTGCACAGCTCGCATTCGATCAAACAACCGGTCAGCCGCTTGTGTCGCTTACTTTTACCGATGAAGGCGCGCAGATTTTTGCCGATCTCACTCGCGAAAATGTCGGCAAGGTCTTGGCAATTTACCTCGACGGCGCGCCGATTTCCGAGCCGATTATTCAGTCTGAGATTCTCGGTGGCGAAGCACAAATCACCGGATCCATGACTGCACAAGAAGCAAAAACGCTCGTTGGGCGTCTTAATTCCGGCGCACTTCCCGTGCCGATTCACCTTATCTCCACACAAACAATCGGTCCGTCACTCGGCGCGGCGGTGCGTGATGCGGGAATTACCGCGGGAGTGATCGGACTCCTCATCGTGGCAGTGTTCATCATTCTCTGGTATCGATTGCCGGGAGTCGTGGCGGTTGTCTCGCTTGCAGTGTATATCATGCTTATGCTTGCCGTCTTCAAACTCATTCCGGTAACACTCACAGCAGCCGGTATTGCCGGATTCATTCTCTCTATCGGTATGGCTGTTGACGGGAATGTCATCATCTTTGAACGTATTAAGGAAGAGTTGTGTCGCGCGCACGGCAATGGCGACGACGCGGATCTTCATGTGGCGATGAAAGACGGTTTTCTCCGTGCGTGGACATCCATTCGCGACGGCAATACCACGAGTATTATCACGGCAATTATTCTCTTTTGGTTTGGTACCTCTATGGTGGAAGGGTTTGCGCTCGTCTTTGGTATCGGTGTGGCACTTTCTATGTTCTCAGCGATTACAATTACCCGTACGCTTCTTCTGGCAATTGCTCCGCGTATGCATAAGGGTATGGCACGTTTCTTCTTTCATTCCGGCTTTTCAGTAAAATAAACGAATATGAATATCACCGGCTACAAACATATATTTTTTGCAATCTCAGGGGTATTGGTCGTCGGAGCGATTGGCGCGATTCTCTTTTTCGGTCTTCGTTTTGGTATTGATTTTACCGGCGGCGCCATCATTGAAGCGGTATATACTGATACACGCCCAAATGCACAGGATGTGGAAGAAGAACTTGCCCGTGCTGGCTTTGAAGGGAGTAGCGTGCAGACAACGGGCGAGAATGGACTCGTGGTGCGCACCGGTATTGTCTCCGAAGACGATCGACCCGCGATTCACAAAGCACTTTCACTTTCAGAAAGTTATTTATATGAGGAGCAGCGTTTTAGTTTGATTGGACCAATCGTCGGCAATGAGCTCCGCGCAAAGGCATGGGTGGCAATTGGTGCAGTGATTCTCGCAATTATTCTCTTTGTGGCATTTGCATTTCGGCATGTGTCAGAGCCGGCTGTGTCCGGGCGTTCTGGCGCCATAGGGGTGTCATCGTGGGTGTATGGCATCATTGCTATTGTCGCACTCATCCACGACATCCTCATTCCTGCGGGCGCGTTTGCCATTCTCGGCAGCTACCTCCCCGGTTATGAAATCGACACACTCTTTGTGATGGCACTTCTTGCAATCCTCGGATACTCGGTGAACGACACGATTATCATCTTTGACCGCGTGCGTGAAAATCTCAAAGAAAACGCACGCCTTCACACACACAAAGATTTTGCCACGATTATTAACGAAAGTTTGTCGCAAACATTTGCACGCTCCATCAACACCTCACTTACCACACTCGTTGTCTTGGGCGCGCTCTTTCTCATCGGCGGAGCGGCAACAAAGCCGTTTGCACTCACGCTCGCAATCGGTGTCATCGCCGGAACCTATTCATCCATCTTCCTCGCAGCCCCGCTGCTTTCGGTGATAAATAAGAGAAAGGTCAAATAGAGAGTGTCAAGTAAAAAGGTGCGGTTTTGCCTTTCGGCAAAACCGCGCTTTTTTGCTTGACTCTGAAAACGGTATGTGTATAATGGTGGGACGCTCTAATTGAGAGCGTTGCGATTTTCTTTGTCAATTGAAGAGTGAGATTTGTTTCCTAAAAACAAATCTCCAAAGTCACGTTTATTTCAGATATGTTTTTCTGCACGAAAAGCATATCAAGAGCAAAAGAAAACAATGTTTGTGCATTTTCTTTTGTCTCGTTCGTATGAGTTTCAGGCCTCGGCTTGATACTCATTTTTAACTAGAGTTTGATCCTAGCTCAGGATGAACGCTGGCGGCGTGGATTAGGCATGCAAGTCGAATGCCACACCTCCCAGGTTTTATCTTCCTTATGAAGATGATGAAGCTTGAGAGGTGTGGCATGGCAGACGAGGTAGTAACACGTAGGAACATGCCTCATAGTCGGGCATAACCCGGAGAAATCTGGAATAATTCCCGATGGTCCGAGCACCACTTTTGCTTATAACATCATATTGATTGCAGACAGTACAAATTTGTAGAGAATTGATATGACGATATAAGTTTGTAGGCAAAAGTGGTGCTCGGTAAAGATTTATCGCTATGAGATTGGCCTGCGAGCTATCAGCTTGTTGGTAGGGTAACGGCCTACCAAGGCTACGACGGCTAGGGGAGGTGAGAGCCTGACCCCCACCGATGGAACTGAGATACGGTCCATACTCCTACGGGAGGCCGCAGTCAAGAACCTTCCACAATGGGCGAAAGCCTGATGGAGCGACGTCGCGTGATTGATGAAGTCCTTCGGGATGTAAAAATCTTTTATACGTGAAGAAGTTTATTGACATTAGCGTATGAATAAGGGGCCGCTAAACTCGTGCCAGCAGCGGCGGTAATACGAGTGCCCCGAGCGTTATCCGGAATCACTGGGCGTAAAGGATGCGTAGGCGGTTGTATTAGTCTTTCGTTAAATCCCGAGGCTTAACCTCGGAACCGCGAAAGAAACGGTACAACTTGAGGACGCGAGAGGTGCATAGAACTCACAGTGTAGGGGTGGAATCCGTTGATATTGTGGGGAATACCAAATGCGAAGGCAGTGCACTGGCGCGTTCCTGACGCTGAGGCATGAAAGCGTGGGTAGCGAATGGGATTAGATACCCCAGTAGTCCACGCCCTAAACGATGA
>JACNGX010000043.1 GCA_014383885.1 Parcubacteria group bacterium
TTGATGATTTCGCCATATGTGACAAGTGTACCACATGTCTTCGTATTTAAAGGTGGGGGGAGCAGAAGGTACATTCCAATTACATACACATATCTCTGGGGAGGGATGCGATGCTTTTTACAAGCTGCGCAAAGAGCATACTGAGAAAGCAGTCGCTGTCTCTCTTCCCTATACCCATTACCATTACAAGGAAGAGAGACGACGACTGTTTTTTGTTCTTTTCAGTTTTCCAGAGAAATATGCCGTCTCATCGACGAAGCAACGGAGATGAGGGGAAAAGGAGAGTAGAACCGAGACATATAATTTTCATATTTGGTCCGACCGCTTTACACTCTTTCTCACCTCCGCCGCTTCGTCGATGAATGGACGCTGGTATATCGGGGGCAGGTTCTCCCGAATGCAGGAAGTATGTTCATTCTCAAAACGGCGAAACACGAGGGGAATCGCGACGTGCATGATGTCCGACGCAATTCCCCTTCTCCAATCGGGCGACGAATGCGAAAAATCGCATTCGTCGCCCGATAGAGAATTGTTCTTTGAAACCAGTACTTGTCATTCTGAACTTGATTCAGAATCTAAAAACATATACTTCGTATAAAAAGCCTCCTTTTGAGAAAATCATATACAGCGTAGGGGTGGTGTATACACCACACTCGCCACCCGCACGCTGTATATGAAATTTCAATTAATTAATGCCGCGCTCACGCGCGGCACAAAGGAGAAAATTATGAATATGAAAGCGACTTCGAAAAAAAGCGCAAAATTCCAGCCCCGCACTTTTGCGGAGGCTGCACATGCAATTGCGACTGGTGAACATACTCACCAGTCGATGCATAAGCAGTCGGCGGCACAGCGCCGCGCGGCTGCAAAAAAGGCAACTGGCGACGTCAGGTACCTCGAGTACGAGGTACTCTGCCTGAACAAAAAGTTCGGGCACGCCTAACATTTTGGGAAGTCATCAATAATCACACCCGATGACTTCCCACCCTTTTTCACAGCACAAACATGCCATAAAGCATATTTGCGCCGTGATCAGGGTTTTGTTCTTTGAAATATCCTCCGATATCACATACAGCGTTGTGGTGAAAACATTTTTTCGCTACAACGTTGTATGTGATAGGTAATTTTTTTAATTTTCCAAGAGGAGGGATTATGTGCAGTTATGAACTGCTCGACCCGCGGCCGATCGAAGCCGCAAAAACTGGCAACAACCGAATCTTCGGATTCGGTGTCCCGGTCTACGGGATCGAGGTGACTGTGCCCGTGCTTGCCGCGCGATGCACCTACAACCTCGACCCGCAGCACAGCGGGGGCGACGCAGAAACCGCGGCGATAGAAGCCGCACTCACGGAGGAGCTTCCTCCGTCGGGTGCGGTTCTCGCGACTGTCCGCGCTGATCTCGATGCGATCGGCGCGATGGCGATATTCGCGCTTCGCAGACAGGGCGTAGACCTATCTGCGGAAGCGAAGAATCGCGTCGCGGCCGTCGCGGCCGCGGATACATTCGCACGTGGCGCCTGGCCGGGAACGCGCCCGCTCCCAACCACGGAAAATTCGTGGCCGGAAGGCGGGAGTTCTGAGTCCACCCGCGAGCTTGCTGCCATGGCAGCACTCGTGTCGGACTTCAAGGTTCCGCTCGGCGTCCGCGTCGGACTGATGATCAATTGGCTCATCACCGGAGAAGAGCCGAAAGAATATCGGGACCGAGTAGAAAAAGAGCGCTGCGAATTAATCGCTGCGATTGAGTCGGGCGAGGTCAAAACCCAGGTATTCCCGGGCGGGATGATTGCGTCGGTGGAAACAACCCACCGTGCCGCAACCATGATCGGGTACCATCTGGCACCCATCGTCGTTGCGCTCAATCCGGCGTTCCGGTTTGCCGGCGGCGAACCGCACCGCAAGTTCACGGTTTGCCAGTACACGGCGGGCTACGCGGACTTAAAGGCGGCTGCGGCAGAAATGTCCTCCCTCTGGGAGGACGGGTGGGGCGGGTCACCCACCATCATCGGCTCCCCGCAGGGTGCCGGCTCGACCCTGACGATCGACGACGTCGTCAGAATGGTAGAGAAGCACTTCGTATAGTCGTTTGGGAGGAACATGTGCTTATACAGGCATGTTCCTCCCCTTTATTCGAACCACAAACAGAAGTATCGTTTGTGATTCGATAGAGGTTTTGTTCTTTTCAGTTGGATATAATCGTAGCCCCGATTTTATTTGGGGCAAAAAATTAAAATTTTTATAAAACGAAAAAAGGGCCGTCCGTGAGGGCGGTAAAAAAATGAAAAAAGAAAGATGGACTGATAAAGTCCTGCACGGAGAGGTCGCCGACTTCGGAGAAGTCGAGATCAACCTCGAAGAAACCGAGATCGGAGAGCTCGAGGATGACCTTGAGCTGGCCGGAATCCTCGGTGAGTCCGAGGTCGGCACCGACGATTCCGGCAACCCTTACAAGGTTATCGGAATCGCGACGGCAGAAGGAGCCGTCATGGTAGTTTTTTCGTTCAACTGCAATCTTGCGGTTGGCGATGACTACCAGTATGCGGCCGCTTTCGTGCTTTCGCCTAGCGAGGCGAAAGCGGTGAGGGGCTGGATTGCAAAAAAGGTCGCCGAATTTGAGGCGGCCGAGGAAAAGGCCAGAAAAGTCAAAGAGCTTTTCCGCGCCAATGGATTGGACGACGAGTCCGTTCATAGGCGACGTGGGGAGCTCCTCGCTCAACACGGCCTCTCCTGACCCCTCTTCACGCATTCGTGGGGACACAACGAATGCGACTCGCACACCCCTACCCGGGGTACGCGGGGGCGGATGAATTCAATGATTTCATCCGCTGGGGATATTGGCAACGATATCCCCTTTCTCCTCGGCACATCATATTTTCTACAATGGTGTCCCGAGGCAGAGAGTATCTATTGAAATTTGAATTTGTTCTTTGAGAAACGCGAAAAGTGAAATTATCTTCGCGAAGTGGGTACCTCCCTTTTCGCGAAGATAATTTCGTTAACCTAAAAATAAGGGGGGGGATGTTTACTATAAAAGAAAAACGGGTGGCTCGTCAGCAGTGTTGGTGCTGCGGCGAGCTCATCGCCCAGGAAGGGGTTTATTATTGTCCCGGTTGCGGGACATATAATGAACCAGAATTTTTTGAAGTGGAGGTGGCGCCGGAAGAGTACCGGTTGCTTATCGTCCACTACCTGCTTGATGGAGTAATCCATCGGGCAGTGTACAGGAATATGTCGGTGGAGGAGGCGAAATCTCTCCTCCCCGAAGGAGTGAAAGTGTCTCTGACACTTTCACTTTTCCGCACCCAGAAAAAACGGGTGCTGAGCTCATAACTTTGGAGGAGCGCGCAGTAGCTCACGCGCGTTCCTCCCCTTTATTCGGATCACAAACAGAAATATATTTGTGATTCGATAGAGATTTGTTCTTTTTCATTAAAAATTTTTTGAAGTAAATTTTTTGATAAAACAACGAAAAGACCATTCAGACCCGCCGTGGTTCGCCGCATAGGGGATTATCTTGTCAAAAAAATTAAATTCCAGAGGAGGAATTGAATTATGAAACTTGAGCAGTTTAAAAAAGCAATCACCAATCCCGAGTTCACCGACCGGGACAAGGAGACCTTATTTTCCTACGGGAAAAATGAGGTTGGATATGAAAACGGCGACGAATGGGAGATGTTCGTCGACGAGATCAATACCGAATGGGAGGTGAACCCCAAACTCGACCCGGATGACGATTCCGATGTCGAGTTTGTGGAGGTGTCGAAAGATCGACACTTGTTGCGAATCGCATAAAAACAACAAAAAACCACTTCGGTGGGAAGGGGAGATTATGAGGTTTTTTAAATTCGTATTGAGTACGCTCCTCTTAATGAAAGAGGACATAACGTACTCTCTGAAACGCCACCGCTTCTTAGCGAGCAAACCGCGGTGGCTGAGGGAAGTGGATAGGATGCGCACCTATACAGGTGCCGCGGATATCCTAACCAAATCGGGGAAGCCTCGGCAGTATAAGGAGCGCCCCGATGCTTGGGAGCTCCCCGATAGGATGCTCCCTCTGTCCTGGGATCCCTACGAAGACTGAGAAGTGGGAAGCTGTCGATTTATTTGCGACAGCTTCCCACCTTTTTTCAGATTGTGATACTTTGTATCGTAATTTGATAGAGGTTTTGGGCATGTTCATAATCTCAACGGAATTAAAAGGGAGAGAGGTATATCCTTGTCGACTTAACGCACGACATGAGATTATGAACATACTCTTGGGGCGCGGGTTTTGAGCTTTGCTCAAGACCCGCGCCCGATATATCAGATTCATCCGCTTAGAGCGGAACATATGTCATCCGTGTCCAATCCCTCCCAAGGACATCGGCGACACGTGTTCCGCTGTGGGCGGACACTGTCAAGCGTAGCGTCCCTTTGCAGAGAGCGAAGTCTGAGAATATTTTCAAATGTTTTTTATTATCTTTTACAAGCACAAAACATAATAAGGTATCCCTTATTATGTTTTGTACCGAGAAAAGTGTTTGAATATGTATGTTGAACCCATAACAATTCTGCGCAGAACTCGCCTTATACTACATGACGTGAAGCGTAGAAATGATATCTTTGCGATGCACCGTATTATGATGAATGAGTGCACGGCGTTCCTTTTGGGAACGCCGTGCTTGACTTTTCTCTTATGCACGATATACTGTACACACGATGACCGATGCCGCAGTGCACCGGCATTTTTATTGAAAACGGTAAACAGTTAAGGCGGGTGGATTTCGCAAGGCGAAATCCACCTACAGAAACACCCTATTTTTCTTTTTACTTTTTTATTTTTAATTTGTATTCCTATGTTTGACATCAAAGTATTCAATTCTGCGTTGTCGCAGCTCGAAGAAGAGCGTGGTATTTCGCGTGAGAAGATTCTCGAAGCGATTGCACAGGCTGTTGCCGCCGCCTACAAAAAAGATTACGGCAAAAAAGACCAAATCGTGCGTGCCGATTTCGACCCTGAAACGGGCACCGTTTCTTTCGAGCAAGTAAAAATTGTTGTTGATGAATCTACCGTACGTATGCCGTCTGAAGAAGATGAAGAGGCAGTGCCTCCGGTATCGGCAAGCGAACACGTTCGAGGCGCCGACTCCGCTAAAGCAAACACAATCGAGGAGGAAGAGAAAGAAGACGTGCTCCCCCTCTTTAATCCGGAGCGCCATATCATGATTGAAGACGCAAAGCGCATCAAGAAAGATGTGGCGCTTGATGATGAAATGATTTTCCCGCTTGAAACAAAAGAAGACTACGGCCGCATCGCGGCACAGACAGCAAAGCAAGTGATCATCCAAAAAATCCGCGAAGCGGAGAAAGAATCGGTGCTTGATGAATATGCCGATCGCAAAGGCGAGGTTGTTTCCGGTGTCATTCAGCGCATGGAGCGAGGGAATGTCTTTATCGATATTGCGCGTGCCACAGGTATCATGCCGTATGAAGAACAAATCCCAGGCGAACACTATCGTCAGGGTGCTCGCGTAAAAGCGTATATCTATGATGTGGTTGAGACGCCACGTGGCGTCTCCATTCGCCTCTCCCGCACACATCCAGAATTCCTTCGCGAACTCTTTGCCGTGGAAGCACCGGAAGTCGCAAATGAAACAGTGGAAATCAAATCCATTGCACGTGAACCGGGCAACCGTTCAAAGATTGCCGTACACTCTATTGACGACCATGTCGATCCGATTGGTGCCTGCGTAGGACAACGCGGCGTACGTGTTTCCACCATCATGAACGAACTCGCCGGAGAAAAAATCGATATCATTCTTTGGAATGAAGACCCCGCGGAGTTTGTGGCAGCGGCACTCTCACCGGCAAAAGTGATTGATACGGAAGTCAACGAAGAAAAGAAATACGCGAAGGTGATTGTGCCTGCCGACCAAATGTCGCTCGCCATTGGAAAGGGCGGACAAAATGCGCGCCTCGCGGTGAAACTCACCGGATGGAATATCGATATTGAAGGCGAAGATGGCACCACTGAAGGTGAGGTGCTCGATGAGATGCACGTCGATTCAGACTCCGTTGAAACAGAGTCGGTAAAAAATGAAGCGCCAGAGGAATCCGAGAATAAAGAAGGACGTGCTCTTGAAAACGCAATCGAAGGTGCAATGGACGATGATGGAGAAGAAATGGAAAACGGAGACGATACCACAAACTCCGCTGAGACAGAATCGACTGAGGAAGAAGAGATACATGATGAAGAAAGCGAGCAGGGTGTGAGTGATGAAGAAGGTACCTCCCCTGAAGATGTGGAAGATGCTGTCGCAGAGGAAGAAGAGATGGGTGAAGAAGAAAACGATGAGAAAGATTCAGAAGAGGAAGAGAAGAGCTAAAACAAGTTTCAAATAAAAAATTTCAAAAGACAAAAAGAAAAACTCGGCGGAGCTCACGCTCCGCCGTGTTTTTTACTTTCCTACATCCCTTTGCCTGTCTCGACTTTTCATATATCGCTCCACCGCCTCTTTGGACGCAAGCCAATTTCTGCGCTCTTTGTGTGCTTCCAACTTTCCGAGACGTGCCAATAAATTGAGATATTTTGCCGAATATGATGTGTGTGTTGCAAGCTCTGATAGAGGGAGATATGTTTCTCGTTTTTGTGTTGTCGGAGTAAGAACCTTCAAATACATATCCAGTGAACGCTCAACTGCCTGCGCAATAAAGCGTACGAGCGGTGTGTAATTTCCTTTATCCGCCTTGTCCAAAACTGTGTAGTATTTTTTGCGATCATTTTTTAATACAACAACCAAAGGAAAACCGCTCTGCATGAGAAGTACATTCATCATAATCCGAGCTGTTCTGCCGTTGCCGTCAAAAAAGGGATGAATGTGAGCGATTTTATGATGAAACAATGAGGCGTATTCGATACTATGGAGTACCCGTCCGTTTTTTCGAGTCCATTCAATAAGCTCGTGCATGTGTTGTGGCACTCCCAAAACATCCGGTGGAATGTGATTTGCACCGGTAATCATCACATTAGCATTGCGATATCTTCCCGCCCATTCTTTATCGGTTTCCTGCATGATGAGTTGGTGAACGGTACGAATGAGCCGTTCGGATATCGTGTGACGCGTATCTTTTTCCACCAAATCATATAGGTACTCTAAAGCGGCGTGATGGTCTTTTGCTTCCAGATGATCTTTGAGCGGTTTTCCTTTTACCGTTATTCCGTCGATCACAACCAAAAATGTTTCCTTGAGCGTTAAGCTGTTTCCTTCAATCGCATTGGAATTATACGTCATCTCAATACGCAATTGTTCCTGCAATTTTTGTACCGCCGATTTCGGCAGTGATCGCAGCGCATTGAGTCTCTGTAATTTCTTTTCCAATCGCTCGACAAATTTTGTATTGAGATATTTCATAAGGCAAAGTTATGGTCAGTCCTAAACCTAAATATGGTTTATCCCATATTTTATAGTATACCATATTAAGAAAACAGGGCAAGTCTTTAAGTGGTTTACCAAAAAACACAGCGATGCCCACGCTCTGCCGTGTTTTTTACCACCCTTTAGAACCCTTACAGGTAATATCAGTTTATGGCCATTTCGATAGTTGTGCCCTTCAAACGGTCATACAATTCCGAAAATCTATACCATGGTAACTCTTCATCAGAATCATCTTCTCTTTCTGCAACACTACTTGCTCCAAGAAGAAACAGAAAAGAGCTTACTGCATCTGCCGTTTTTCCATCTGTAACCAAAAGTTTTATCTTATCATTTTCTCGAATTTGATTTTCATTAATTAAGAAAAGAATCCTTTCTGCAATTTTGTCTGCACTTGCACTAGGATTATCTTGCTCTTGTTCGATTGATCTCGATATATCTATCTTCGTTATGAAATAAGATTGTCCCGATTCAGTATCCTCTACTTCCTCGTAAATACAGTCACCAAACTCTCCGGTAAGATTTGATTCGTATATATCTTTCATGTCAGGAACAGGTTCATCTCACTCTCTGCTTAACTCAAGAAGCTGGGAAAAGACGCCTCCCACGTCCCAAACACGCACCCCAGGAAGTGGCTTGTCCCAATATTCAGATTGTTGTGCTTTTTCTCTTATAAAATCATAACGTTCTTTTCTGTGCTCTTTTCCTCTTTCTGCATGTTCAGCATTTAGTCCACTCTGTTCTATGCTCATAATAAATATCACTAACGACTAATAAGTACATTGCACCACACATAAAAAAGCTAACAATGTATACATCATACATCCAGTGTCTCTCAAGATGGTTTGGATTATACTTTTCAGTACTCAATCAACACTCTCTCACCCCTTGCGCCTCAATCTCTCACGCGCTATGCTGTCATTATTCGTTTTTAGTTTTTTATCGTTATTTGTTTATTGTTTACAGTTTATCGTTTATCGTTTGTCGTTTTTATCTTATCGTTAATCATTAATCGTTTATCGTTATCTCTATGAATCTCTGGCATGATGTATCCGCCGGGAA
This sequence comes from Parcubacteria group bacterium, assembly GCA_014383885.1. GTDB lineage: Bacteria > Patescibacteriota > Minisyncoccia > Phycocordibacterales > JACNGX01 > JACNGX01. The sequence continues at coordinate 8,475 of JACNGX010000043.1, forward strand.
AAACACTCCCGACGAAGTCAATGTAATCATTGAAATCCCGAAGGGCTCACGCGTGAAGTATGAGCTCGACAAAGACACCGGTCTTATCCAATTTGACCGTGTGCTGTATTCTCCTATGCACTATCCGGCAAACTATGGCTTTGTCCCGCGCTCGCTTTGGGAAGATGGCGACCCGCTTGATGTGCTCGTTTTGGCACATGAGGAAATTGTGCCGGGAGCACTTGTGGAAGCACGCGTGATTGGTGTGCTTGATATGAAAGATGATGGCGAGGGCGACGCGAAAGTATTGGCAGTACCAGTAACCGATCCGCGTTTCAACAATACCAAAGATATTTCCGATCTTGAACCGCATCTTCTTTCCGAGACAAAACATTTTTTCTCCGTGTATAAACAGCTTCAGAAGAAAGAAGTGGAAGTAGGTGACTGGAAGGGTCGTGAAGCAGCGCTTGAAGCGGTAAAACACTCCTTTGATCTCTATCGAGAGAAATACGGTGAGTAATATTAGGGAGATGTTGATGCCACCGCGAAAAAGTCCCCCGAAGGGGACTTTTTCGCGGTGGCATGCCCTTTATACACATCAATTATGGACACACATCTTTTTTTGATATACTGATACCATATTGTTGTTAATGACAATACTCTAACATTATGAAACACACATATATCATACTTGCACTCGCAGCACTCCTTGTGGCACCGACCACATACGCGGCGCCGGCAACCGATGCCGCCGGAATGTCCAACACATCAGTAAAAGTGCAGCACACCCATGCTGTGCCGATGCCCGCCACCGATGGATATGCTCCTAGTCAGGACGGAAATAATGAGGAAGGGAACCCTCCAACCTCTCCGCAAAAAGCTCGCTCGCTTGATGCAACACTCAAAGCAGATCGTGCGGGTGGCGTTGAGGCGGTGCACACACATCGTGAAAACATGCATAACGCTGTTGAAACAGCCAAGGCACGGATGCAAGAAATGAAAACCGAACAAGCTGACCACGTTGAGGCGATCAGAGGTGAATTAAAAGAACGTCTTTCCGAAATCCCTCGTTGGATTATTGGTGTCTGCGCAAGTACAGCCACCTGCGAAGAAACAAAAACTGCGCTCAAAGCAAAGTGCGAGGAACTCTCCACGGCAACAACTGACGCTTCAGGTGTCGTCGCGTCAACCGTCACTTGTAACAACATAGAAGAATTGACCTGTGACGACATAGAAAAACACTGCGCACATATTGTCGAAAAGAAAGAAGATGTGGAAAACCGTCTTGGTGAAGTGCGCGCAAAGGTGGAAGAAAAGCGCGGTGAAATCAAAGAAAACTGGAACGATAAAAAAGAAGCACTCAAAGAAAACGCAAAAAATCGTATTGATGCCTATATCGCCCGTTTGATTGACCGCATTCACGCAGCTATCAACCGCCTCACGAAACTTACCGATCGTATTGAAGAACGTATCGACATTCTCGAAGAAGAAGGTATTGATGCGTCCGAGGCACAAGCGTCCGTCGATGCAGCTTCCGATCATCTTGCAGCGGCAGAAGAGTACCTCGCCGATGTGGAAACGCTCTCCGCTGACGCACTGGCAACTGACACACCGCGTGAATCAATCTCAATCATAAAGGAAGCTATCCGTGCGGCAGCCGAGGAAGTACGCGCGGCGCGCGCTGATCTCAAAGAAGCACTCCGCTATCTTAAAAGTAACTCTTCCGGTAACACGGAATAATTATCCTCATAATCTACATCATCTATGGAGACAACACCCAATATGAACAACGAGTTCAATCAAGGAGAAAATACCCCTCCGACACAAGCTCCGGAAGAAAAAAGCTCATGGGGATCAGCGATTGGCATTATCCTCATCGTTGCTGTTATCATCATTGGCGGACTTTACTTCTGGGGTCAGAAAATCGACGAGCGCTTGAGCGAATACGAAGGTCAAGATATCACCGTGGAAGATATTCTCAACGCCCCCGATTCGCAGCTTGAAGCACTTTCCGAAGAACAGAGCACCTCAACAGACATCGCCGACATTGAAAGTGATCTGGATATGACCGACCTCGATAATCTCGACGCAGAACTCGACGCCATTGAAGCAGAGCTGGGCGCATAAGCATTAAGACAAGTTCACAAAAAAACAACACCCACGCATGGGTGTTGTTTTTTTGTCTTTATTTACCAATTCCGTCCACCGGGAGAATACACGGCAATTGTTTGCTGATTACAACACGGACGATCTAATGGATGCGGACCAATATCGGGATCAAATGTTTCGATTGTTCCATGTGCCAAAAACATATAATCCACTCCATCAGATCGGTACAAATAACAATTCCCCCCTGATGACATTGGGTCTTGTGGAACTCGAGCCATATAATCTGGAATAAGGCCCGGAATAGTACCGTCACCATGAGGACCACCATGGCACTCAGACGACGAACCCCACCAACTTCCTCCCGTGGACGGATACGCATTATAATCATCATAATAAAACTCTAGAGCTTTTTGCACCTCCCGCAAATCACTCATACGTCGAGCATCACGCGATTTCGCTCGAGCAGTATTCACACTCGCCAATACCACCGAGGAAAGAAGTCCGATGATGGCAATGACCACTAAGAGTTCAATGAGAGTAAATGCTTTGGTGTGGGATGAGGAATGTGTAGTGTTCATAATACGTATAGTATACCCCCCCCCCGCAGGGGTGGTGCAATACTCTACGGGAGTTGAGGATCTATTGTATATGAGGACGCGTAATGTGAGGGATGAATGAACATGGCATGTGATGTGTTTATTCTTTTTTTGTAACCAACTCTTTTTGCCTTTTTCTCCCTTTTAAGGTACACTCTGTATCATTATGTCAGACACACACACAAACACACTGTATGACGGCTTCACCGTCACAGAAAATGATGATTCTACCATCACTCTTGTCGGTGAGCTTCCGTTTGAAGAAATGGAGAAACAGCGCGCAAGTGCAGTCAAAAAATTGTCAGAACATGTCTCAATCGACGGCTTTCGCAAAGGTCATGTGCCAGAGGAAGTATTGAAAAAACACGTTGGTGATATGGCAATTCTGGAAGAGATGGCGCGCGACACAATCGCAGCACATTATCCGCAGCTTATTCGTGTGAAAGACGTCCAGATCATTGGTCGTCCGGAAATCTCTATTACCAAAATCGGCGCTGGCTCCCCTCTCGGTTTTTCTGTTACTGCAGCGGTGATGCCTGAGGTTGTTCTCCCTGATTATAAAGAGGCAGCAAAAGAAGCGAATGGCAAAAAAGAGGAGATAACCGTCTCCGACACAGAAGTAGAAGAGACTATTCAAAACATTTTGAAACAACGTGCAGCAGAGGCCGATATGGCTGACGAGGAGGCAAACGAGAGCGAAAATATAGACAAAACACCTTCGCAAGAAAGCGAAGAAAATATTTCGTCGGGTGATGAGAAAAAGATAGAAGAAAAAGAGACGGCACCCGAGAAAAACAATGCGCCAATTGAGCTTACCGACGAAATCGCTCAAGGACTCGGCAATTTCAAAAATGTAGACGATTTCAAAAAACAGCTCCGAGAAAACCTTCTTCATGAAAAAACACATCGTGAAGCACAAAAACATCGCGGTCTTATCATGGATACTATTCTCGAAGGCACGAAAGTATCTGTACCTGAAGTAATGATTGAGGGCGAACTTGATCGTATGATGGCACAATTTGAAGACGATATCGCGCGCATGGGACTCAAATTTGATGAATACCTCAAGCACATCAAAAAAGAACGCGAAGATTTAAGAAAAGAATGGCGTACTGATGCCGAGAAACGCGCAAAGACTCAGCTTGTGTTGAACAAAATTGCCGTCACGGAAGATATTCATCCCGACAAAGAACGCTTGGAGAAAGAGACAGCCATGCTTCTTGAGCAATATAAAGACACAGGAGAAGAACACGCACGTGTGTATGTGGAGACAGTTCTCACCAACGACGCCGTCTTTGCATTCTTGGAAGGATTGAAATAAGACACAAACTTAAAATCATAAGCGGCGCGACCCCAAAGGGTCGCGCCGCTTTATGTTGCACACGGGAATATTTTTATGTATGGTATACAGCAGTCTTGTTCTTCTTTCAACACTTTCAAGGAGGTGCTTATGATTACGCTCGCTGGGACCGCTTTTTATCTTGGGTTCTTTGCAACCCTGGTTATCCCCTACTGTTTTTCTGTTGAGCACTCCTCACGGAGGATTGCACTTGTTTGGGCAACTTACATGCCCTTCATTCTCCTAATCCCTTTTTTAACGGGATCCTCCCCCTTCCTCGCTGAACTGATGTCGGTTCTTCTCTGGTTCTCTGCGGGGCTTGTGTCTTTCTGGGTTCTATTTCTTGTGTTTATGTTTTTTACAAGAAACAGATTCCTCTGTGTATGGAAGTAACCATGCGCCGCGTAGCGGCGCTTTTTTATATCACCTCACGTGAGAGCAAATACCCTCTCACGCTTTTTCTTTTACCCTTCTCCTTAATCAACGTACTTTCACTTTCTTACCCTTAAATCCAAAAATATCTTTGTAATTCTTATTACCAAAAAGTATTGGGTAAAAATCCTCTTCTGCGACAAGCTCTCGTTCACCATTTGTAGCAAACACCTCACCTTTACGGACAATTGTGTAGTTCTTAATATGTTTCAAGAGTGCATGCCCTTTTGGCTTCACAACCTCGGAGACAATGTCAAAATATTCCGTAACAGTATTTTTCTTTGGGGGGCACCCCTTCATAACACCCAAGTGCTGAAAAAGTCTTTTAATGTCTCCGACTATATTCTCGAGGGCAACAGGATTATCATCCTTTCCATATTCAAAGGCGAGTCCAATATTCGCCTGGGATATAAGAGCTGTATTCTTCGATATATGCATAACAAGCACATGTTTTGGCTGTATGGCTTCAATACATTTTTTTGTTGCCGTGTCGAGCTTTGTGACAATAACAGCATCTTTCAATTCACTTTTTGTGGAGTGAATATCAATAACAACATCTGCCTCTTGTATCATCGGAGAAAGAGCATACGCACGCCTCTCTTCGTAATTACCATCCTTTTTACCCGGAAACGACTGATTCAAATCTTGATCAACAAATCGTTTTCGTAATTGAGAAGCCTTCTCGTTAGCAATAGTAACGGTCAAAATATCTTTCTCGATATGTAATTTCTCAATCTCACTTGCGACCTTCAATCCAATTCTTTCATCGCCATGAGTTAAGATGTTAAGGATAATGTTCATACACAGAATAATATCATTGTATTTACTGCATTGAACATATTGACACCGACACCTTATTTCCCGATTTCTCACATTGTACCAATGTAGGGCAGTTTGGTTTTTATACCACATACACAAAGCGGCGCCGAAGGCGCCGCTTGTTTCCTTCTTTTTTATTTGGGTGTTTATTATTTGCTTTTTGTACCCCCATTCTTCTCCTTCAAAATCACATCCACGATACCATACTTCTTCGCTTCTTCCGCGTCCATGAAGAAATCCCGCTCCACGTCTTTTTCGATTTTTGCGATTGTTTGTCCAGTGTTTTTGGAAAGTTCCTTATTGAGAAGTTCTCGTTGTTTCAAAATGTGTCGTGCGGAAATTTCAATATCGGTTGCTTGTCCTTCCACACCACCAAGCGGCTGATGAATCATCACCTCCCCGCGTGGCAAGATAAAACGCTTTCCCTTTGCCCCACCGGAAAGAAGAACCGACCCCATGGACGCCGCCATCCCCACACAAATCGTCGAAACATCCGGCTTCACGTGTTGCATCGTATCATAAATCGCAAGCCCTGCGTGAATATATCCGCCCGGCGAATTGATATACAAGCTGATGTCTTTCTTCGGGTCTTCCGATTCAAGAAAGAGAAGCTGGGCAATCACCGTGTTGGCAACAGCGTCATCAATCGGTCCGGCGAGAAAAATAATCCGCTCCTTAAGCAAACGCGAGTAAATATCATACGCGCGCTCACCAAATTGCGATTTTTCAATGACTGTGGGAATTAACATGAGTTAGGAGGTTAGTAGGTTAGTAAGTTAGAAGGTTAGTATAACAATCAGATATCAAGCAGTGTCCGTGTGGCATCGATATCCTTTTCATCAACAGACAGCCATGCGCCACCTGTTGACATCCCAACATCAGGACGCATACCGCCGGCATCGTCGGATGAAATGTCGTACGACACGCCTTGAGCTTTGAGGAGAGCGCCATCTGCCACGGCATCAATTCTTGTTGCGTGATTTTTCACTCTCTGATACATGCCCAATACTGACAGTATATATGAACATGTGCGGAAAAAAAAGGGTGTGTGAGCGCGCCTTTTCCTTTTCCTATTTTCCTATAAGCTACAAACTATCGTCTCTAAACTCTCAAGACATTTGCCATTCTCTCCATTCCATAGTACACTCTCAATATAGGTTATTAGTCCTCCGCACTGTCTTACACGACATATCTGATCGATAGTGTGGCTTGAAATTATCTTTCCACGTTGAAAACACGTATGATTTCGGTCTCTCATCTTCATTCATTTTGTGCTTTTTCCTCTTCGCGCATGACATCCATGCGTGCATAATCTCCGTACGATAGAAAGAATTGAGCCCGTTTGGCAACGTGTTCCGACACGGAACATGTAGTATGAGCGTTACTTTAATGATACTTATCATAGCCGGGGTTGCCGGATTACTCGGCGTAGCCCTCGGGTATTTCCTGCGCTTCATTATCTCGCTTGGTAAACGAAGCGGTATGGAGCTTGAAATCAAGCGCATGCGACTTTCCGCCGAAGAAGCGGCAACGAAAATTACACACGAAGCGGAGAAAAAAGCGGAACGCATGATAAAAGAGACTGAAAAAGAGATAAAAGAGAAAAAGACAGACGCAAAAGAGCTCGAGCAGCGTTTGGTAAAAAAAGAAGATTTTCTCGATAAACGTCAGCTTGATATCGATAAGCAGGTGGACGATGTAAAACATCGCATTGAGGAAGTGAAAGTGATTCGCGAGTCGGTGGAGGATTCAGTGAAAGAGCAGCAAAAAGAATTGGAACGCGTTGCTGCTTTGTCTTCTGAAGAAGCTCGCGAAGAATTATATAAACGTGCCGAAACACAATATGAAGAAGATTTGCTCGTGCGCATTCAGAAGCTCGAAAATGCCAATACCGAAAAACTTGACCGCCGCGCTCAAGAGATTCTTACATCTGCGGTACAGCGCTATGCCAATGCAACCAATGCTGACATCACTTCCACGACCATCACTCTTCCCTCAGACGAAACAAAAGGAAAGATTATTGGAAAAGAGGGGCGCAACATCAAAGCATTTGAACGCGCCGCCGGTGTCGATGTGATTGTCGATGACACACCCGGTGCTATTACCATTTCTTCTTTTGATCCGGTGCGCAGACAAATCGCGCGTGTTGCTCTTGAAAACCTGATTTTGGATGGTCGTATCCAGCCGGCAAAGATTGAAGATTATATTGTCAAAGCAAAAAACGAGATCAGCAACATTATTAAAGACAAAGGCGAGCAGGCAGCGTATGAATGCGGTATTCTCAATCTTGATCCGCGTATCATTGCCATTCTTGGACGTTTGCATTTCCGCACGAGCTACGGACAAAATGTTTTGCAGCACTCAGTGGAAATGGCGCACATTGCCGGCATGATTGCAGAAGAACTCGGCGCGAGTGTTCCTATTGCGAAGGCGGGGGCACTTCTCCACGACATCGGAAAGGCAGTGGATCATGAGGTGCAGGGTACACACGTGGAAATCGGTCGGCGCATTTTGCAGAAATTTGGTGCCGATGAGCAAATCATCAAAGCAATGCAGTCGCATCATGAAGAATATCCATATGAAACACTTGAATCTATCATCGTGCAGACAGCCGATGCGATTTCGGGCGGACGCCCTGGGGCGCGACGTGATTCCATTGAACAATATCTGAAACGGTTGGAAGATTTGGAGAAAATTACGCAATCGTTTGAGGGAGTGGAGAAATGTTTTGCGCTGCAAGCAGGACGCGAAATCCGTATTTTTGTATCGCCGGAGAAAATTACCGATATGCAAGCAAAGGATTTGGCGCAAAAAATCGCTCGCCGAATTGAGACGGAGCTCAAATACCCAGGAGAAATCAAGGTTCATGTGATACGTGAGACGAAAGTGATAGAGTATGCCCGATAGTAAAAAGCGCCGTAAGGCGCTTTTTACTATCGGGCATCGCGCACGACTTTTCACGACACGCAGGCCAGCGATACAAAAGATGTTCGTTTCTTGAAATGTATTACCACAAAACACTCACCCTTTAAAAGTGGTGCGCGGGGCATTACCGTGTCCGAAAGGGCTTTTCTTTATCGCGCGTCATGCACTACCGCTGTCATTCCCAACGTAAACGGAAATCTCCCCTATTTTGCACAATGTATCACACAATCAACACCAAATCCTCCTCAAAAAACACACGCGATATGTTCATTATGAACATATCGCGTGTGTTTTCCCCTTATTTCCAATACCTCAAAAACTTCCACACAATATCTTATCCACATGTCAAGATTGTTCCCATAAAAAACATTGCTATATAATGGTTTATAGGAAGCGAACCCGTTTCCGGGATTGAAAAGAATCTTTTTTGGATTGCATCGTCATTGATGTTACAAAAAGATTCACCGAGGTCGAGTTTATCCGACTAATTCAGCAAGAATATTATTTCTTGCAATCATCCCATGAATAAAGCAGCTATCGTTGATATTGTCGCAGAAAAAGTTGGCGGCACCAAAGCTGATGCTGAGCGCGCCGTAGACGCAATGCTTGATGCAATCGTTGATACGCTCAAAGCGGGCGACGAGGTATCCATCGCAGGTCTTGGTATCTTCTCCGCGAAGATGCGCGCAGCACGCACAGCACGCAACCCGCGTACCGGTGAAGCGGTAAACGTTCCCGCACAGCGCGTACCGAAGTTCCGTGCAGCAAAAGCTCTCAAGGATGCGGTAAAATAAACGCATCACCCACTTACGAAAAAACTCCGCAAGGCGGAGTTTTTTCGTTGAGTTTCGAACCTGCCCAGCCCTTTTGCAAAAGGTCTGTGGTATCGAGTTTCAATATAGCGCGGCGGAGCAAAGCTCCGCCGCGCTATATTTCATACTTCGTTTTTCATATTCCTAAACAAATAACAATAAAACGCCACAAGTGGCGTTTTATTGTTATTTGTTCTTAAAGCGATTCTGGCGACGCATCTTCTTGCGACGGCGACGCTTCACGCTCTTGCGCTTGTTTTTTAACGAAGTTCCCATAGGATTGAAATAATGAAATCAAAAGTCAAAAAATAAAAGAAAAAACAAAAAAGAATACGTTTCAGCCAAAAACAGACCCTCTTTCACTGTGCCCATTATTTAAGCATATTTGAGGGTGGAACGCAAGGGCTATAGATCACACAACCTCGTCCCACAATCCTTTAAATACTTGTCGCAATCCTTCAGCCGTCACTGCATCATGAATCTCAAAAAGTGAATACGGCTTCTTAACCGTGTTCACAATGAGAATATAATCACCCACGATCATCTGCGTTGTTCTGATTTGATCACTTCCCTTCCAATACCGCATCTCTCG
>JACNGX010000023.1 GCA_014383885.1 Parcubacteria group bacterium
TTGATGATTTCGCCATATGTGACAAGTGTACCACATGTCTTCGTATTTAAAGGTGGGGAGTGGATTGGACATTTACACAAAAGCGCGGCGTGAGCCGCGCTTTTCATTTTTGTTTTATGTTTTTTCTGTGGCTTTTATTATCATTTCATATCCTCATACATCTCCGTTATCTCATCCACCAGCTCAAATGCTACACCTGCCTCTTCAAAGATTTCCTTGCTCCGAGTTCCGGCGTGATACTCTTTTGCCGCAACTACTCGCACAATACCGGCATTCACAATCATTTTGGCGCAAATATAGCACGGTGTCATACTGCAATAGAGTGTCGCTCCTTCAAGTGCCACACCAACCCGCGCCGCTTGCACAATGGCATTTTGTTCGGCATGTGCTGTACGAATACAATGACGTGATTGAGAGCCGTCGGGGTGCGTCACCGTATGCATTTCATGCCCCACATCATCACAATGTGCAGTGCCGACAGGAGAACCGACATAGCCAGTAGAAAGAATGCGTTTGTCTTTCACAATGACCGCACCGGAACGTCCACGGTCGCAGGTGGAACGAGCTCCAGCCATACGCATAATACCCAAGAAATATTCGTCCCAGGAAGGACGTGTAGATGCTTTTTCTCCCATATGTGTAATCATAGCACATCGCGCGCGCGAGTTAATTATATAATTTATTATATAATAAATTATATAATTAATTACGTAACTCTCTGTACACACAAAAGCGCGGCGACCTCTAGTCGCCGCGCTTTTGATTTTTCTTTGGCCGAGCACGACTTATCGTGCTTTAGGCTTTTATGTTTTTTCTTTGCTTTTTGATTATTACTTCACATCAATTCCCATCGAGCGTGCCGTTCCTTCAATGATGCGTGTTGCGCCTTCGATATCTGCGGCGTTCAAATCAGTCATTTTACGTTCTGCAATTTCAGCAACTTGTGCACGGGTAATGGAACCTGCTTTTTTAGTTGGTGTTTTGCCGGAACCCTTCTGTACACCGGCAGCTTTCAAAATAAGCGACGACGCCGGCGGAGTCTTCAGGACAAAATCAAATGAGCGATCTTCGTACACACTGATTTCCACAGGGATAATATCGTTGCCCATGTCGCGCGTCTGTTCGTTGAATTGATTGACGAATTCACCGATTGCCACACCCGCTTGTCCGAGCGCCGGACCAAGCGGCGGCGCAGGATTTGCCTTTCCGGCAGGCACCTGCACCTTCACTTTTTTCATAACTTGTTTTGCCATAGTCAGTATGTTAGTACGTTAGTATGTTAGGAGATTAGTAAAAAGAGCCGAAATATAGGTGAAAGGGGCGTAACATTCTTTGCTATGCAAAGACCCTTTCTTTCGTCTTTAATTATAGAAGCTCTGATACCATACCGTATTTTCGGATATTATGCAAGCAAAAAAAGGCGGCACCTTTGGTGTCGCCTTTTTTCTTCTTAGGCGCGCGAAGCGCGCCTTTTCTAATAACTACCAACTAAAAACTTGCTTACGCTTTCTTCACCTGCAAAAAATCAAGCTCCACCGGTGTCTCGCGTCCAAACATAGAAACCAATACTTTCACCTTCCCGCGCTCGGTGTCCACTTCACTCACCTTCCCTTCAAATTCCTTAAACGGACCATCCATCACAATCACCGGATCATCAATCGCAAGATCGATTTCGTGCTTCACGTCTTTCTTCTCCATACGCGAGAAGAGCATGTCGATTTCCGTTTTATCAACCGGCACCGGCTGTGTTCCCGCGCCGATGAAACCGGTCACACGCGGTGTATTGCGCACAACATACCATGATTCATCGTCCACAATCATATCCACAAGCACATATCCGGGATAGATATTTTCTTCAACTTCCACGCGTTTCCCTCCCTTTACCTTCACCGTCTTCTCAACCGGCACCACAACAGCAAAAATCTTCTCCTCCATGCCGAGGGATTCAATGCGCTGCTTAAGATTACGCTCCACTGCTTTTTCGTACCCCACATAAGTGTGGATGGCGTACCAATTACGCCCGCGTTGTGTGTCTTGTTTAGACATAGGTTAGTAAATTAGGAGATTAAAAAATTAGAACATTAAAGATACCTCGCACTACGTGCTCGTGTTTAGAGAATATAGTTCTCGAAGATCCAGGTAAAGAGCGCATCAAATACACCAAGGTAATACGCAACAACAAACGACACGACAACCACGATGATTGTAAAAAACGTAATCTGGCGACGATTCGGCCAATTCACGTGTCGCATTTCCGCCTGTACTTCTTTGAGATAATTGATCATATCGATAGTGGACAAAAGCCCGAAAAAATCCATTTTTAAAAGGCCTCTCGGCCCCTATTTCCTCTACTATACTCTCCTGTCGCAGAAAGTCAAGAGCGACACGACACCCATGCTTTCTGACGCAAGCGAATAAGAACAGCGACAAGAAATGCTGTAAGAAATATAAGCGATGAGGAAAAACATGTGCCGTCGGGCACATGAGTAATAGTGAGCACACACCCTTCCCTTGCCGCAAGAGCAATCACACCTTCCTTTACCAAACCAGCAAGCATCACCGATGCAACGCTTCCGATTCCAAGATACCAGGTGAGAATTTTTTGTCGAAATAAACGAGATTTCCCACACGGATCACCACGATATACAAAGAGCGACCATACAAATCCGATTGAGAGTGCTGTGGCAGTGAAGAAACAGACCGAGACAAACGACCACCCTTCAATACATGCCATTGGAATATTATCCGTTGTTTCAAAAAAATGCAGGAGCTTTGTATACACGCCCGACCACACCGACAATGCTCCCGCGATAAGAAGCGTCGATTGAAAGAGGAAGAGAAGAGACCGTAGAGAAGAGAACCGTGCCATGGGTATAATTGTAGCATGCTTAGCTTATAGCTTATAACTTTTAGAAAATATTTACTGTTGTCCCGCGCTTGATGCGGAATCTCTTCAAATAGTTACCAAAAGTAATATCATAACAAAGATTCCCGCCCAGGAACGGAAGCGACACTTCTCGCAAAGCAAATATAAAAGCGACGTCCGGAGGTCGTCGCTTTTATATTTTTTGTTTGGTACTTTTTATTTATTTCTAATCATCATCTTCATCGTCGTCTTTCTTACACGAACCGCATTCATGTTCATGTATTTTCGGACCGCGATGCGGCGGAATAATGAAAATAGCGAGAATATACACAACAATACCAGGTGCGACACCGGTAAAAATGGTGATAATCACCCACAGTACGCGCAAAATCACTGGGTCAACACTGGCATATTCACCGATTCCACCACACACGCCAGCAAACACCTTATTCTCACTGCTTCGATAGAGCTTTTTCATATATCATATGGAATAGGGATAATAATTACATCCTATCATGCACAACTCTCGACGCAAGACAACGTCTCTCACCTCTTCTGTTTTCTCGAAACTCTTCTCATATCTTCCGACTATCATACGCCCAATGAAGGAGTGCTTGGCGCTGTCGGGGGCGACAGGTCATATCTCTCCGTCGACAATTCTTACCCACCGCTCCCGCGTGTCGGCGAAATGCTTTCCAGCGTTTGATTTGTCGCTCGTCGTCAGGATGCCTGCGTCCCATATAGTACCGACAATACCACTGAAACCATCCACGCGGATCGTCTTTGTGTATCCACCCCTTCGCTTTCCAATACGAAAGCGGTTTACTTGCATTTACGCCAAAATAATTGAGTGTTGCGTCACGCTTTCCATGACACAACTTTGCACCCTTAAACCAACTCGCAGAGAACTCCCCTCTGCAATCAGTCATATACTTGCCCCCAAACACACCAAGAGCAAGCATTTCCTTCGGCGACAAATCCGGCGTAAAATCAGGGTGAAAGCCCCTCCCCTCCGGCTCGGTCAGCTCATAGGAATATCCCTTCTGCATCATGTCGTTTACGACAACTGTTTTGTTATGTCTCCGTGGCATAGTATAGATGTTTCAAAACTTCCTCAAACGGAACACCGCCTTCACGCACGTTAGTGAAATCCGCAATCGTGTCCCACTCTTCGTCTTTCTCGTCTTCTTTGTCCATAGCCATTCTACACACTATTTCTGTCATTCCCGGCTTGAACGGGAATCTTCGTTATATTGCTTCCAAAAGTTATTCGGGAAGATTCCGCATCAAGTGCGGAATGACAGGGGAAATATATTATTCCTCCTTTTTCTGATATTCTGGGTCTGGCTCAATGAGACCGTGTCCTTCCAAACGTGCACGGATGCTTCCGGGTTGGCGACCAAAGATAGGTGGCAATTCCTCCAGAGACTTCCCTTCCTTAAAGAGCGCGATGAGCTTTACATCATCTTCTTCCTTCCATGGACGATACGCATTCGGATACGTCTCGCGCAATTTCTCAATACGCTTCTGCCATGCCGACGGTTCGCTGCCATCTTTCCCTCCTTTTTCTTTTTTATTTTTTTGTTTTTTGTTTTGTCTCTCCAGTGTCCCCCCACATGCCTTTATAAAATTATCGTGCATACTCTTCACCTCTTCCGCACTCTTCCCTGCAAATATATTCCGCGCTTCATCACTTGCCGCGCGAAATGTCTCGTCCATCTCTCGCACATCAGGGTCAGTGGCAAATGCACGTTCATTGTAGCCGAGTAAATACACCCCTTCCAATCGTCGCACACGCGAAAGCGCCACATATCCTTGCCCGTATTCAAACACACCCGAGAGATCCATTGCTGCCATATCCATACTCATCCCCTGACTTTTATGCACTGTAATCGCCCATGCGAGCCGGAGAGGTATCTGAGAAATCCGCGCGCGGACTTTGCCGTCTTCTTCCACCACCCATTCCATCATCTCAGTGTCCACAATTGTTCCATCGCCGATTTTCACTTTCGGATTTCCGGAAAAGTCATCGAAGCCGACGACATCACCAAGCGTGCCGTTTACAAATTCTTTTTTCGGATCGTTTTTGGTAAACATGACTTTTGCACCGATTTTCAGTTTTAGTTCTTCGGGCGAGAGACACCCTTTCTTGAGTGCTACCACAAGAGATTCTTTTCCTGTGCCGGTCATGCGAAACGTGTGCGTGTCGCCCGGAATCTGAGCAAGCGCCGCATCATTCACACGGTCAACATTGGCATTATGCGAGAAAAGTTTTGGCATATCACCCTCCACACTCGTCACAATACGCTCTTCCAAACACGCTTTATGTGAGCCGTCGAATGTACCACACCGAATAGCTGAAAGTACTTCCAAATAGCGTGAATCATCCTGGCGATATTGTTCGGAGAGATAACACGTGAGAAATCCCGACTCCTTCCATACCAGTGAGTCGTATGCAAATCTCGGGGGCTTTTCATCAAGAGAAAGTTGTCTGTCGCCACTCGCGCTCGGGCGCATAATCGGTGGTAATTGGAAAAAGTCTCCCACCAAGACAACCTGCAACCCGCCAAATGCTTCCGGCTTGCCTCGTACTTCACGACACACCGCATCCACCATAGAAAGTACATTGGGACCAAGCATAGACACCTCATCAATGATAAGCACGGTTGCTTTACGGATCCGCTTCGCCAAATACTCACGCATGGCAATCGTCTCCACATCGTACACCGAAAGATGGTCGCGTACACCGATGCCACTCCATGCGTGAATTGTCATACCACCCAAGTGCGTGGCGGCAATGCCGGTGGAAGAGGTAATTGCCGGGTCAATACCGTGCTCACGCAAATACGCCACATACGTATTCACTGTATGAGTCTTGCCACTTCCCGGCTCCCCCGTGAGAAACACATTCGCCCCAGTTTTTAAAATTGATAATGCTTCCGATTGAGTCATGCATACAGTATACCACGGATAAAATTATAGACTTATTTTTTCTTTTCCGCTTCTTTCCGCGCGCGACGTACCATAAACGCCACAGCTTCATTCATATGAATATCCTGTATTTCAATATCCGGTCTCTTGTGTGCAAAGACACGGTACACTTCATCGGCAAATGCCTGCCCTACCGTGGGGATACGATCATAGTCCATCACGACAACCTTGAATGTTTCGAGCCCGGAAAGCACCCTGCGTGCTTGTGAACGAGAAATATGTACGCCACCGAGAGCATACAACCACACATGTACCTCTGTCTTGTCAAAGCCATAGTCACTATCTTCCCCAATATTTGTATATCGCTGAAAAATATCGTTTAGGTGGTACGTGGCGTGCGTATTGATACGAAATGTCACACGGGTCCCCTGTCTCTGCCCCTTTACTTTCTTTACAAAGAGATCCTTAATAACATTATTTGCAATGAATTGGTGTCCATAACTATCCAACAGGAATTCATCACCAGCCTTCGATGTAAAGAAAATACCCTCTCCGGAATGAAGTTTGGGCGCAGTCGTCATCTTTCCTTTCAAGAGATCTTGGATGGCCTCAATTTCTGATTTCAATCCTCGCTTCCTCATAATATTGCGAAACACGCCGATGCCGAAATCATCTATAGTGAAAGTAAGCTCTGTCGCATTCACGCTTACAAAAACCTTAATCTTCGCTGATTGTGAATGTTCAATGGCATTATTGAGCATTTCCGAAAATGCATACTCCACAATACTTCGAATATTTTCTGGGAGAGTATCAATGGCGTGGAGATTACGTCGCACCATCTCAAACACCACATGTTCTTCCAAACCTTTATTTACAAATGTTTTCGTATACGATACGTGTTCCAGTCCTTTATGTTTCTTAAGATACTCCTCTGTCGTATAAAATGCCGAACGTGTCGAACCAACCTTTATGATCCTTCTCTCCTTCACAAGGAGAGAAAGCACGCGCGACACATATTGTCGAGACACGCCAAAAAGCGCGGCGAGCTCACTTGATTTCACTCTCCCTTTTCGAGATATCTCTTGCAGAATATGTTCTTTCGTCAACTTCGTCATAAGAAATATATTGGCGAATATACATCAGCATACCAATTGTCAACTAATTGTAAACAAAAGCTTTTTAATTGTCAACCAATTGTAAACTCCCCATGAAAAACACATTCGCCCCTGTTTTTAGAATCGCCAACGCTTCAGATTGCGTCATGTTTTATAGTATACAGCCCTGCCTATGAAAACGGCTTTTGGATTTTACCCATGAACTCTTCCATTTTTACCAAACGCTTTGCCGCATCTTGGGCATCTTTCTTATCTAACACAAGACGCTCACGTACAGAAAACGGGAGGAGCGCGTTGGCAAAGCCCTTAGAGAAGAATCTTCGTACACCTCGCAAAGAACTTTTCTGGCGAATAATCATCTCAAGACGTTCTTTTTCTTTTCTCTGTAGGCGCAATGCTTCCTGCCTCATGTGTGCAAACACCCCTTCATCTTCCAATCGTCGAACTTCCGAACTCCACTTTGCAAGTGGAACAGTATTAAAAAGCACGGTAATTTGTGGACGAGCCATACCGATTCCTTCCAATCTTTCGACAATATCAATTGCCCCGTCTCTCACTTCTTCAAAATGCTTTCTTTGCTCCGCAGCCTCTGTTTTAAAAGTTTTCTTCATTTCCTCATCCTTCCAATTCTCCTCAACCCAATCCTCTCTTTCCTGAAAGTAATCATAAAGACCACCTTCCGACTTTGATTTTCTCAGGTATCCCCGTATAGACTCCCCTGTACTCCCATCTTTCAGATACGCCAATATCTCGTCTTTCGCTCGTTCTTGAGACTGTTTATCAAGTTTCCCCACATATTTTGGTACGTCCCTGGAAGTATGAGCAACAAAAAGAGATTCTTCCTCATTCAAGTCGCCCATCAAATCCCGAATATTTCTATGGAGCGCGTGACGTTCCTCATGCATGAATATGCGGTCAACTTGCTCTTGAGACCACTTTTCCCCATCATTTCGAGCAACCGACACAAACCCTCGATTAAAACCACCAGAGCTCTTCGCACTATCATTTCCATGCGCTTTCACATAATCATTCTCATTCCGTATCTCGACAAAAAACGATACCGGACCGCGCTTTATGAGTACCTCGCCCTCCGGTGTAAAGCCAAACAGTTTCTCAAAAAGAATCTCCGCGCCGTCTTCTGACCTCCAATCTCCTTGTACCTCATCCATTTCCCTATTTCTCTCAGCGATTTTGTCAAAAAAGAGGTCGTATCGCTTTTTGTCGCGTGGGCTTAGTTTTATTTCCTCCGCATATGTTGCAATAATCTGCTCCAGTTCCTTTCTTCGCTCATCACTAAACTTACTTTCTCTTAAAAGGACTGCTTCCAACTTTCTGTCAAGCATAATCCTTCCTTTTGTATATTCTGCTTTATTTGCATTATATTCTTCCTTCTGTCGGCGATATTCGGGAAAGCGGGCGAAAGATCTGACGCGCTCAAACTCATTCTCGGGATCAAAATATTTGTATCCGGGATCCTCCAACGCGCTCTCAAGCGGGCTTCCCGACCCTTGAAACTCTTTTCTCTTTTTGCGTCTTTCCTGTCGCGCATGATACTTTTCTTTCCCTTTTTCATCGGCTTCCTCGAGCATCAACTTCTCAAAAACCATGCTGTTCACTTCGTCAAACGCATATATTCGGTCCCCACTCAACCCTGTTATATGTTGCAACTCATCGATAAACGCTTTTACCCGTTTTGTCGCCTCACCTCTTCGCTCAAGTAATTCCCGCGCCTCATCCTCCGTATACTCTATGCTGCGCAATTCATGATCTGTTATATCGAGCACTTCCGCATCATCCGGATGTACAAAGCGCATCATGGTATCAATAGAGACATCCTTACGGATTCTCCGTGCGAGCATATCAGCGATGTTTTCTTTCTCTTCCTGAAGAGAACGCTGCTTCGCAACATATTCTCTTTTGAGGTTACTTCGCACCTCTAATGCAAGAGCCGAAATATCCCGCTCTTCAAACTCCGTACTAGTTCGATTCATTTCCTCCAGAGACGCAATGCGTTCCTTTTCTTCCAGTGAAAGAGACAGACCTGGTATACTCATTTCTCCATCTGCATCCTTCGAGCGCTTGAATAATACTCTACCCTCTCCTTGAAGGACGTTTTCTCCCCAGTCTGTGTTTACCAATAGTTCAACATTCAGAATATCCTCATTACGCCACACTCTTTTCGAATCAAGACTATCACTCAACAAGGAAAGGATTTCCTCATATCCGTAAGCAATGTTTCCCCCTCCCGCGTCGTGCTTTAAAATCATCTTTCTTCCCCGCTCTATCACTCTTTCTCGCAAAGCTGAGTTCTCATACAGATCCGCCATGAGATTCTTCTTGCGAATCTCCTCTTCAATCGTTGACCTGCTCATTTCGGTTACTGGCTCATGCTCGTCTTCCAGTTGCGCAGTCAACGCACTCACTTCCTCCTGCAATTCTCGCGCACGCTCATGCCTGACTTCGTCCTGCGCACGCTCCATCACTTCACGCGACTCACGCGCGAGTTGATACACCTCTCTAATATGGGCCGGGTCAATCTCCTTCTCCTCTTCTTTACCAGGATCACTTTCGACTATTTTCGCCATATCAGCCTCAAGCGAGTGCTGGAAAACTTCTTGTTCTTCTTTCACCGCCGCGACAATTCGCGCGGGGAGATCCTCTGGACTTTCAAGCCCTTCTCTATACCGCTCAAGAACCGCTCCGGGCTTTTCCGGAGTTTCAGTTATGACGTTTTCGGGCAATTCATCTCTTTCGCTTCCCAAACCCTCTTCGAACTCTTCGGGTGCTTCGTGGCGCTCACTATTTTTTGGATTTATTGTGGTCATGGTGAATTGATTGTCGCAATGTAGCAATACGTTGCTCGTCGAGCGATTTAGATATACGAGTAAAAAGTTTCGTACGCCGATGTTCCAAATCATTCATTGTCGCACGAAACTCTTCCCATATTTTTTTATATTGCTCAATCGACATATAAGTAACACCTCTAGTATACCAAAAAACCGCCCATGGCGGTTTTTTGGTATCTCTTTTCTCTTGTTGTGGGGTGCCTACAGGGAATTGAACCCTGATAGCCGCCTCCACAGGGCGGAGCTTTACCATTAAGCTATAGGCACCATGTTCGGCTTTTGCGCAAGCCGCTTCTTCTCATCCTCGTGATAATGGACAAGATGATGGCAATTGTGGCATATCCAGACTAAATTTTCAACCTTATTGTTCTTTCTGTTCTCATCACGATGATGCACGGCCATAACCCTCGGGTCATTATTGCCACACAAAACACAAACTGGCACGATCCCTGCTCGAGAAAGGACGCTCTTATAGGCATAATTCCCATCCTTCCAATTCGCATGTTTTTCACCAACAAATTGAGTATTTCGCCATACTGTTTGACACGCCTTACTACAAAAATATTTTCCACTTTTTGAACGCTTCATCTGTGTGACCGTTTTATAGGTTGTCTTACCACACACCGCACACGAGTATTCTTTTCCTTTCCTTCTCTCCGCATATCCACACGCACGAGAACAATACTTTCCTTGCCCTTTATCAAGAAAAAATTGTTTTGTGGAAAACTCCTTTCCGCAGTGTAAACATGTTCGCAAGATTGGCATAATTCTATTATACACAAAAAAACTCCCACAGTAAACATGCGAGCTTATATATACACTCAAACCCTATTGTTTACTGCCACCATGCAAAAACCGATACCGTATCGTGAGTCCGAGGACTGACCAGGAACCAATCATACCAACAGCAAAACTCACAACTACCACCCAGTCACTCATCACCAAGCCATATATCGTCCACACGCACGTGCCCAGTGCAAAGATACCGAATGTGATAAGCGAGACATCCTCGGCATCTTTCTTTTGCCAGATTCTATAGACCTGCGGAAAATATCCGAGCGACATTGCAACGCCCAAAAAAGCTACAATTATTTCCCAGACATCAAACATATATTATCCTACAAACCCCGCCACGATGAGGAGCGCGGCAAAAGCAAGTAAGAGCCAGCCGAATTGGATACGGCGAGCAACGATGAGAAGGAGGTGAATCGTCGCAAATCCAAAGGCAAATGAGGCAAGAAGTGCAATCAAATTCTCAGGAGATGGCACGAAACGCTCGGCGTTGAGCAGAATATTGCCGGCAATAACAAGCGGGATGCCGGCGATAAAAGAAAGTTTCAACGCCACCTCATCTTCATAGCCGCGCAAGAGAAGTGTAGCCACCGTCGTCCCTGATCGGGAAATACCGGGGACAACGGCGAGTGCTTGCGCAAACCCAATCATAACACCGTCGATTACTCGCACATCGTCTTCCTGTTTTTCTCCTCCTTTCCCTTTTGAGAACTGCAAAACACCCGTGATAGCAAGCGTCACGCCAAGGAGAATGTTCACCCACATACCGCTCATTGCCAATACACTTTCGGCAGAGTCGAGAAGGAAGAGTACACCCATACCAACGAGTCCACCAATGAGCGTTGCCACGATGTAAAAGATGAGGAGGTTCTTCTTTTCTTGCGATAATTTTTGATACTGAAAAAGATTTTTGCCGAGTGTAGCGATATCAGTGCGGAAATATACAATCGCTGCCAAGACCGTCCCGAGATGAAGAAAAAGAGCAAAGCGAATCGTATCACCAAGCGAGCCACCACCAAAAAAGAAGTGTTGCGCAAGCACCACCATTCCTTCAGAACTCACCGGCAACCATTCGGTGATACCCTGCACTATTCCCAATGTAAGGGCTTCACTTATCATATATACGTCTTTGAAGTGCACTATCGTACGATTTTGATCGATGTCTTATCATAACAATATATACTTTGCTTTCTCGCACAGCAAAAACGATACGGTAATCGCCAACCCGTAATTTCCTATACCCTTTCAATGAATGAAGAAGTGGTTTCCCAAATATCTCGGGTGATGTCATGAGTTTCTCTTGTATCACTCTGTCCATCCGTTCGCGGACACTCTTACTTAACTTTGGGATATCTGTTCGAATGACCTCTTTGTGGAGAGAAATAGTATACATTTGTTTATTTCCATATATCTTTACTATACGGAACATATTCCTTACTCTTTCTTTCGCGCTCCGAAGCAATACGATCCAGGACAATATCCTCTTCAACTTCAAGAGCAAGGCGCAACAACTCTGCCGCCTTGGTTGCTTGCGGAACATCATCACGGAGAGCGAGTTTTTTCACCGCGCGCTCCACATCTTTTGAGACGCTAATATTGATTCGTTTTTTTGTTGTAGGCATATATGAAGTGTATCAAAAGTGTAACACCTGTGTCAAGTGTCATACGTTGGCGGACGTTCGGCAATTCCCGCCTCTTCATTCACATACCGCGCGAGGACAAAAAAGAATGAGGAGAGTCGATTGAGATAGCGGAGTGTTTCGGGCATAATTTGCACCATTTCCTCTTCCACAACAGCCACCACTCGCCGTTCTGCTCTGCGCACAATCGTGCGCGCAACGTCGGTGCGAGCAGATACTTCATTGCCACCGGGGACAACAAACGAAGTAATAGGCGGTATCACCTCTGCCATTTTTTCTTCCATCTTTTCAAGCATGTTTACCGACGTGTCGGCAATATGCTTATCTGCCCCGGCAACTTCCGCTTGAATCGTGAAAAGATGCGATTGAATATCGCTCAGAAACTTTTTCGCCGACACGCCTTCTGGTAATCGCATATCCCCCGTAAGCGATACCAAAAGCCCAATCATACTCGTCGCCTCGTCAAGCGCACCGAGCGCCTCCGTAATCGCCGAGCTTTTTGATATTCGCTGATCACATCCATAGAGTGTTGTGGTGCCGTCATCACCTTTACCAGTGTAATACATGGTCGGTATATTAGTATGTTAGTAGGTCAGAAGGTTAGTATAGCAAACAAAAACACAGGAGAGAAATATTAAGGTTTAACCTTACTATTACGACACTCTTGTATGCCCTCCTTCCACGCCATTTGGCGAGAGAACAATTTGCCAGAGCTGAAGGTGACGGGCATCAAATGCACCGGCACATGAGAGCAGATAATATTTCCACATGCGGTAAAATTGTTCGTCGTACATGGGATTGTTTTTGAGCTTACTCCACGCGGCGTCAAAATTTGCAAACCACGCACGAAGTGTTCGAGCATAGTCGGGTCCGAAATTATGCCAATCCTCCATCACGAAATGCGGCTGAAGCGCAGATGAAATTTGCTCAACGGAAGGAATCGCGCCACCAGGGAAAATATACCGGTCAATCCACGGGTCAGTTGTGAGATCTGACGCGTGTCCGCCAATGGTGTGGAGAAGAAAAAGTCCGTCGGGCTTTAAAAGTTCTTTTGCTTTTCTCATATACGTTTCATAATACTTCACACCCACATGTTCAAACATGCCAATCGACACAATCCGATCAAACTCTCCTTCCATGTGCCGATAATCAACCACTCTAATTTCAACGGGCAGACCCGCGCAATGCTCTCGTGCGAGTTTTGCCTGCTCTTCGGAAACGGTAATACCAACACCCCTGATGTCGTATTTCTCTGTGGCGTATTTCAAGAAACTCCCCCACCCACATCCAATATCAAGCACGCTCATGCCGGGCTTGAGCCCCATTTTTCTGCAAATCAAATCAAGTTTTGCTTCTTGTGCTTCGTCCAATGTTTTTGCTCCTCCCTGGAAATACCCGCAGGTGTAGACCATGCGCTTGTCGAGCATCTCTTCGTACAAGTCATTACCGATATCGTAATGATGTTCACCGACATAATGTGAACGCTTCACGTGTCCGAGGTCGCGCAACAACATGCCAAAATATATCGGCAGCATACGAAGACACACGCCGGGTGTTTTGATACTTTTTTCCAAATCCGCAGACAACACTTTATAGAAAAACTCATCGAGCGGCTCCGCATCCCACCATCCATCCATATATGACTCACCGAGCCCTAACGTTCCGCGCTTCATAACACGGTCATACACCTTCTCATTATGCACGGTTATATCTCCTGAATTTTTTCCATTGAGTACGATATCCGCTTTTTTGAGAATATCTTCAATAAATGATTTTTTGCTCATACAAGAATACTGTACCAAAAAACAGTCTGTTTTTCCAGAAGAGATACCAACATACTTTCTGCATAAAAAGCGGGCGGGCGCTTCGCGCCCGCCCGCTTTTCTTTTTCTATCATTCTACATACGACTCCTCCACGATCTGCATGAGACGCTTCACAATATCAATGTGTCGTTTTTCGTCCTCGGCAATACGCATAATAGTGTCTCTGTCCTTTTTCTCTTCTGGAGAAAGCTCTCTTTCTTCAAGTATAGCAAGATGCTCTTCATACAACGCAAGTGAACGTTCCTCATACCCAAGTCCTTGGGTAAGGTTAAAAAGGAGGTCTTTTTGTGAAAGCGGGCACTGTTCCATATTATTGATACTTCTTGATCATCTGACTAATCGCCTCGCGGTGAAACTCAGAATCGCGCTTCAACACTTGAACTCCCGCAACAAAATCAGCACGCTTATCTTCCTCGATACAATTCCCCACATCTACACGCAACAGCGCGTCATACAGCGCGATCATCGTTTGTTCAATCGTCTCGTCTTGCAAAAGATTCTGCAGAACCTGCTTCATATCTGTGTGTTCCATGGGTATAGTATACCAAAAAACATATGAAAGCGGATGTGGATTGCTCGGAAGAGGGCTCCGTCGCGAGTTACTAAGCACTCGCCATCGTCGCAAAAAAGTTTGCTCCGATATGAATGCGGCTTTCGAGTCCTCAAGAAAGCGCATAAATGTGCTTTCTTCCTGCACAAAAAACACTTCGTGTTTTGTGCCCGGGAGAGGACTCGAACCTCCACACCTTGCGGCATACGCACCTGAAGCGTACGTGTCTACCAATTTCACCACCCGGGCAATATATTAAACGCGGCTGTGGCTTTCAGCCGCAGCCGCGTTTTTCTGTGCGCGAGAGAGGATTCGCACCTCCACGTCCGCAATGGACACTAGCCCCTCAAGCTAGCGCGTCTACTGTTTCGCCACTCGCGCAATGCCAATTATCCTACACGGTTTTGTACATTTTGTAAACACAAACAAAAAACACCGCGCGCGAGCGCGGTGTTTTTAGTATGTGAATTATTCAGCTTTCTTCTCCTCTTCCTTTGCCGGCGCATCTTCAGATGCGTTTGGGTTAGCAGGAGTATCTTCAGCTTTTTCCTCTGTGTTCTCTTCTTTCTCTGCAGGAGTTTCTTCATCGGCTGCCGGAGCTTCTTCTGCCTTCTCTTCAACCTCGGGAGCTTCATCTGTCGCTTCTGTATCTGTATTTTCAGCTCCTTCATTTGCTTCTGCTTCCACCGCTTCCGCATTCTTCTCGGCAACCTCCTCTGCAACTTCTTCCTCCTTGGTCGACTCCGCTTCAGCGGAGTTTAGGCTTTTAGTCAAATCAGGTAATGCGATACCAAAGAGATTTTTTACCTTACGACGAATTTCCTTCGCTGTCTTCTCACGGATGAAGTACAGCTTTGCGCGGCGCGCCTTCGAACGACGCACGAGTTCAATTTTATCAATATTTGGCGAATAGAGTGGAAAGACTCGCTCCACACCCACACCACTTGCGATCTTACGCACGGTAAATGTCGCGCCCGGCTCGGAACCGTGCTTGCGAGCAATCACCAATCCTTCAAATGCCTGAAGACGGGTCTTTCCCTTTTCTTCCACTTTGGAATACACGCGCACCGTGTCTCCGGAGCGAATATCCATTGATTTTCGATGCGACACATCCGTCGGAGATATCGCAACCGTTGTCTTTTCAATCATGTTCATAGTGGCACGGATAATATCATAGTTGCTCAAAACGAGCAAGCGCCTGTACGAAATCCTCCGGGAGAGGTGCTTCGTACGATACTTCCTCTCCGCCCGGAAGTCGCAGGTGAATACGATATGCGTGGAGGGCACTTCGCGAAAAACCAAGAACCGGATCGATGTTTCCCGAAATTCTGTCGGTGGCATACGTCATGTCTTGCACAATGGGATGACGGATACCTGAGAGATGTGCACGAATCTGATGCGTCCGCCCCGTATGAGGAAAGAGCGCAAGATATGAGTAGCTCCCTTTTTCATCAAGCACAGTATAGTCAGTGCGCGCCTCGCGCAATTCACCTCGCGCCTCCTTGCCCGCCGCGCGCTTCGTCATACTGACACCACTTCTGCCAAGCGGTGCATCCAAAACTCCTCGCTTCCTCACAAAACTCCCATACGCAAATGCTCGATACTCTTTACACACTTTCCTATCCTGAAATTGTCGCTTCAGATATAAATATATCGGCTGTGTTTTTGCAATAAGAAGCACACCTGATGTATCGCGATCCAACCGATGCACAATGCCCGGGCGCGGTAATATCACTCCCTCTGGCGTACGCATCTCTTCGCCCACACCAACACATTTAGAACACTTCTCAAGAAGCCAATCGGCAAGGGTGTATTCATTATTCTTCCCATCGGCATGTGTCAAAAGCCCAGGTGGTTTATTCACCACCAGAAGTTCATTCGATTCAAAAAGAATGTCGGGTACGGAATTACTTCCCTCTGTTTTGTTGTCGATTTCCATATCCGCGAAGAATAGCATCAAACTCTTCTTTGGTAAATGCAGGCCAATAGGTGTCCACAAAAAAGAGTTCGCTATACGCGCATTGCCACAGAAGAAAATTCGACAAACGCTTCTGCCCGCCAGTGCGGATGATTATATTAGGATCGGGAATATCGGTCGTCCATAGTTTTTTATCAAATGATTCCTCTGTGAGTGTTTCCTTTTCGCTCTCCGATATCCGCTTCACCGCATCTACAATTTCCGCCCGTCCACCATACGAAAGCGCGACGATAAGCTCAATACCCTCACCATTTTTTGTCTTTTCTTCAAGAGCGGCAATACTTGCACGTGTTTTTTTCGGAAGTGTTTCCAAAAGTCCGATGAACCGAATCCGTGTTCCCGTCTCAAGTGCTCGGGGAACCATTTCTTTTGCAAAATGAGAAATCATGTCCATAAGTCCCGACACCTCCTCTTCTGTGCGTTTCCAATTCTCTGTAGAAAATCCATACACGATAAGCGTTTTCACTCCCGCATCATTCGCCCACTTCAAACATGCACGAAGGGTTTGCGCGCCTTGCCTGTGCCCTTCGAGTGTCGGCAAATTGCGTTCTTTCGCCCATCTGCGATTACCGTCTAAAATAATACCGACTGTTTTAGGTATAGCATTCTCGCTCCCCCCACCTTTAAATACGAAGACATGTGGTACACTTTTCCCAACTCTGCAGACAGGACCGTCCTTTCGGAGAATAATGCGGAAATCATCATACTGACTTTCTCTCTCGCTTTCTGTGTATGACACATCCTCCACCTTTGCCCATAACGGACCCTTTCGCATAGCAGCAAGAAGCGTGCCGAGATTCTCTTCCTCTCCTTCCATAAGAAACCCTACGGTGCCGTCGGCATTATTCCACACACGCCCCGCAACATTCAATCGCACTGCATTTCGCCTTACAAAATCACGAAACATCACACCTTGTACTTTGCCCGATACAATTCCTTCATATCGCTTTTGCATTTACCTATAATACCA
>JACNGX010000020.1 GCA_014383885.1 Parcubacteria group bacterium
ATTGCACGTAAATATGATTCTGCAGGGTCCTTTTCCGAAGGGCGCGCAGTGGTGCGAAGGGGTACGGATAGATTTTATATCGACATAAATGGGAAGCGTATAGAGGATGAAGAGTAGAGATTATTGCGAGAAGAACAAAGAGTAGATGGTGGTAATAATAGGAAAGCAGAGCACAATACAGGCGCGTCCGAAGGACGCGCCTGTATTGTGCTCTCAACGAACCGTCTTTTTTCTGGTATCATATACACTATGAAAAAGAAGCAGTCTCAAAAAAAACCTGAACGCATTGAGCGTGTTAAAAAGAAGCTCTACGATCCAAAGTGGCGTTCGTCTGATGCGGATATCCGCCCCGTCTTTTATTCGCGAGGGAGAGATGTTGCACGAGAATGGGGAAAAAAGGAGAAAAAGAAAGTGGCACCTGTTTCCAAGAAAAAAAATAGCCTTATTAAGGGTGTGTTTGGTGTGTCGGTGGTGTTTTTTATTATCTCAGTTGGTCTTGCGGCATACATGCTCTCTGGAGGAGGGGTAACGATTTCTTCGGACCGTGTGGATATTGCATTTGAAGGACCGGTATCTGTTTCCGGCGGTGATGACATGGATATTATCGTGTCTATCACCAATAACAATTCTCAAATATTGGAGCAGTCCAATATCGTGATTACGTACCCACCTGGATTTTATGTGCGTGATAATGTGACAGGTGACGAACTCACGCGGGAATATCGTTCGCTTGGTTCAATTGCACCGGGCGAGACAAAAGAAGAGTTAATCCAAGGCGTGGTGTTTGGAAGCGAGGATGAAGAAAAAACCGTGAGTATCGCCATGGAATATCGGGTGCCACGCTCAAATGCTACATTCATCAAAGAAGCATTGCATGCGATTCGTATAGATTCAGCGCCAATCGGCATCACACTCTCAACTCTGGATGAAGTGAATAATGGGCAGGAGGTTGACATCGGCGTTGAAATCGCGTCTAACACCGATGTACTTCTTGAGGATGTGGCGGTGATACTCGAGTACCCCTTTGGTTTTGAGCCGGTGGCGGCTGATCCTGAGCCGTCACAGGGAAATAATGTGTGGTATGTGGGAGATATTCCGTCGGGTGAGGATGCGAGTATTCTCATTCGTGGCGTTGTCCGCGGTGAGCACAATGACGAACGAACGGTTCGTGCACGTGTTGGCATGATTGATTCTGCAAAGACGACGGAAGAGCTGTCTGTCGTATATAATGAAAGCAAGACGACAATTGCCGTCCGCGACTTCTTCCTTGGTGTGCAACTTGCTTTGGATGGCGAAGTGAAAGATACATATGTTGTTGCTCCTGAGAAAACGGTAAGGGGGACACTTTCGTATCGCAATAACACAACCGTGCCGCTCCGCAATGTCGTCATTGAACTCGTGTTTTCAGGCAGTGTGATTGATAAATATGCTGTCGATGCGAGTGATGGATTTTATGATTCGCGAAAAGGAACGATTCTCTGGAGTGCTGACACTTTTGACGAGCTTGAAGAGATTGAGCCGGGAGAATCAGGGACGTTTACTTTTGATTTTGCTTCGAAGATGCTTGTGGATGTCTCAGGAACGAGTATTCGCAACCCTGAGACCGCTCTTTCTGTCAATGTGCGCGGTATTCGTGAGGCGGAGGGTGATGTGATGGAGTCGCATTCGGGTGCTATTGTGCGAACGGTGCGCGTGTATTCCGATATGCGTATTGCCACTCGAGGACTGTATTCCACAGGACCGTTTGCAAACACCGGACCAATGCCGCCAAAAGCTGAAGAAGAAACAACCTACACAATAGCGCTTTCGGTGGTGAATTCTTCCAATGATCTGCGCAATACAACCATCTCCGGAATATTGCCCATTGGTGTAGAGTGGAAGGGTGTTATTGATCCCTCATATGCTGATATTACATACAATGCCACGAATCGTACGGTCACTTGGACTATTGGCTCACTTGAGGCAGGTGCCGGTGTGGAAACAGCCGGACCAGAAGCAATGTTTCAAGTGGGACTTACTCCGAGCATAACTCAAGTTGGCTCTCGACCGGTGCTTTTCTCTGATATTGTGATGAGTGCATACGACGCATTTACCGATACAAATATCTCTACTTCTCATGCCGATATTACTACCGACCTCCGCTCTGATCCGAATATCGGCGCAGACGACGCGGCAGTGAGGGAGTAGTTTTCAAAGATTGTTTTTTATCCACAGGTTCTCAAATTGCCATCTTGCTCCACACTGATATAATACTTGCATCAGTGTTACCCGATAATATCATCTTCCTCGGACGATACTTCTTATATGTCATATTCATTTTCTTCCCAATTTCTTTCTATAGGACGCATTTTTATCGCTATATGCGCAGGGCTTCTTATTGCTGTAGGATTGCAATACGCCGCAGCGTGGACGGAGCCAACTACTGCGCCTCCGAACAGTAATGTCGGTGCACCGATTACCACCGGGCCACAAGCGCAGACAAAATCCGGAACTATTTCCATTAACGCATGGGATAGTCAGTATCTGGCAGGGTACGACGATCGTGCCAATAAACGTTCTATCGGTGGTGCGTATGGGTGGAACAATGAAGTGCTCTATATCAATGGATGGAATGATTGGGCAGGCGGGGTGTCAATCGGTGGTAATGCCTATGTTGATGGAACGATAAACGTTGAAGATGTATATATTCGTTCTATAGGTAAGTGGGCGAGTGAACTGGACGGTTCCAACTCGGGTTCATCGGGTGCTTTTGCTGTTTTTGGGGGGGGGTTTGTTCATTACCAGTCGGAATGGGGTGGGAGCAGGCACTTGGGGTCTATGAGCGCCTGGGAATCGTGCTCATCTTGGGGAGCAGGAAGATGTGAGTATCCTGACCCGATCTGTATATCAGGAACTTACCAAACTCTTAGTTATGATGGAGATGAAGAACATGCATTCCCCAGTGAATTTGCTAATTCAGGTAGTTTCTTGTGTATTAGTGATTAATCTCTGAAAATCTTTTAGATAGATATTACTTCAACGATAAGAATAAGGACTACTGGCGGCATCATCTTTCAGATTTCGAAACATGTTACAGCAGGTTCAGTTTACACAGTTTTCCATGAACACACATAACAACAAAGATACAATATTTTCCATATTCGTTATTTGTCTCATCGCACTTGGTGTGTATATTTTTGTTGTTAATCGTGATGCCCATCGCGTGTATATCGAAGAAACAGCGGTGCTTCTCAAAAATATTCCGGCAGGTGAGGTAATGGGTGTCATTACTGAGCTCTCGGGAGATACGGTAACTCTCGCAGTGAAGCGTGATACTGTTGGTGCTGAGGCGTTGCCTGAAACACTCACCTATACCATTACACCCGAGACAACTATCATTCGCTATGTTCGTGTCTCCGATACGGAAGCGTATATCGAAGCGATGGATCGTTATGCCTGGGCTCTTGAAAATGATCCCACATATCGTGGTACGCCTCCCACACCGTTTGAAATGATACCGCTTGCTGCTAGTGATCTTTCGGAAGGGCAGAGAGTATCGGTGTCTATTGGTATTACAGCACACATTGACCGTCTTCTCGCCGAGCGCATCATATTGCGAGATGAAGCAACAAAGTAAAAAACTTCTTTCTTGTCATATATAATTTAAAAATTAATTATGAAGTGTCTTTCTCACACAGATATCACCGCTTGTATCATTGGACTGTTGCTCGTTTTTCCCGCGCTTTTTTCAGGTATTGTTTCTTTGCGTGCTGACACAAGCGTTGTGTCTTCAGGGTGGCTCTGGGGTGGAAGTGACGACGGCATCGGAATCAATACTGGTCTCGGATGGGTGAGTATGAATAATACCACCGGCGGTGGCGCTATTTCTTATGGTGTGTCTATTCCCGCAGACGATGGTGATCTCTTGGGGTATGCCTATAGTGAAAACATGGGCTACATTGCCTTTGATAATACTGCCGGATATTTAAGCGGGTGTCCTTCGGGGATATGCGCTGCGTATCGCGTTGGCAATGTTATTAAAGGATGGGCACGTTTTGTTGAGATAGTCGATGCAGGAGGAAATGCCGGAGGAAATGAAGGGTGGATTCAGCTCTCTGGTACGGCGCAAGACGGCTCCTCATATGGAGTGGCAATAAACGTCGATAGAACTCTTTCGGGGTATGCGTGGTCGGATGAATTCGGCTTTATTGATTTTTCCCGTGTATCAATGAGTGTCTCCGTGTGCTCCAACAACCTTGATGATGATGGCGACAACTGGATTGATGAGGAAGATCCGGGTTGTTACACGAATGGTGTCTATGATCCCAACGATGATGATGAAAACAACACATTTCCTGCTTGTTCTGATGGAGAAGACAATGATGAAGACGGAGAAACCGACGGTTTCGATCCGGGGTGCTTAAATGGAAGCGACCCTGATGAAACAGGTGAGCCGATCGAGCCGAATGATGGTGACAATACTGGCGATCCGAACGACAACGGTGACCCGAATACAGGAAACGGAGGAACAATAGATTCTTCCGATGACGATCCCGATGAAATTGATTTTTCTGAGTTTTAAGGTAGTCGTGGACGCTCAGTCTCGGGGAATAGGTTTTGAGAACTTGTTCATGATAGTATGTCAGCCGACAAGGATATATCTTTTCAATTTCGTTGAGATTGTGAACGGGTTCTAAATACAAATACAGATATGAAATACACTGTTATTGCAAAAATAGTATATGGTTGTGTGATTGGCGCGGGGACACTTTTCCTTTGTTTTATGCATGAAGGAATTGTCTCGGCTCAAGAATTATTCTCCGACAAGTCGGAGGAAATGGTTATTATTGCCGACATTTCTCTCCGAGACGGGGAAGTAATACAGGATGCTTCCGGAAATTTTACGCTTTCATTTACCGCACAAAACAATGGCGCATTGGCTCAGCCGGGTATTCGATACGGTGTGCAGCTGTATCGCGTGTCGGTGCACGATACACAACAGCTTGTCTTGGCGGATCAACAACTTCAAAATCAATAGAGTATATTCCAGGGAAGGTACTTTGTATGCGCACTATGATGACATTTCTCACCTCTTTTACACGGACGATATTAGCAACACTCACCTTGTTTACTCTTTTTGGGGCAGGGTATTCCGTATGTGCCCAAGAAAATACGGCATCGGTCGATGTAGTCGTTCTCGCTCAAGTATCCGTCTCAGATGCTTCTGTTGTTCAGAGCGATACAACACTTACAGCCACTTTCACGCTTACCAACTCCGCTGAAACTCTTCAGTCGGATATTCGGTACGGAATGGAGCTTTGGAGCGTTTCAGCAAATCAGTCTGAGCCGTCTGTGCGTGTGCATGTTGCAGTTGCCGACGAGACATTTGCTCTTCCGGCACAGGCGTCTCTCCAAAAGACACTGAGTGCTGCCGTTCCTAGTACACTCTCAGGGCTTTATCGTGTTCGTATTGTGGCTGAAACAACAAGTGGTTTGCCTCTGGGCTCGACCACAGCAGGTACCGTGCGCCTCTCCGGAGAAGGTATTGTTATCGACCAGAGCACCTGTGAGGTGCTCATTGAAGGTGAGAGCACTGTATACACCACTTCCCAGGGAGTGGATATGACAGAAGAAGAAACGTTATTGCTTTCCTGTGCGGTGAGCAATCCTGAAGACGCCACCACCCTTACTCCTTACTTCACAACGACTCTTCGTTCGTTGTACGGTGAAGAAGTGGAAAGAAAAATGGGAGAGAGTATGACTATTCCTGCAGGTGAAAGTGTTCTTACATTCACCATTCCGACACCCTCCGCACCGCAGGCCTATGATACCGCCGTGACACTCCTTAACGGCACCACGCCGTTTTCCAACACCGCATATCTCCACTATGTCATCCAAGGTGCCTCCGCCACTGTTCAGCACATCATGCTCGACAAGGCCACCTACCAAGAAGGCGACACTGCCACGGCGACACTCTTTCTTACCGGTATCGCCGGCAGCTTCCCGAATGCTCGTACGGAATCAGAGACGCTTTCCAACCCTGCTCTCATTGCAACACTCCACAGTCAATCAGACGTTGCCTGCGCTGAGCCGGTTGTAACATCGCTCGCAGATCTTGAAGACACTGGTGTTGCTTTTGCTGATATCACCTTCTCGGTTACTCGAACATGTCCGAACGCAACCGTGTCTATTGAAGTGAAAGATGATTCTGGTGTACTCGCCACCCATACCGCTGTCACCAATACTCCTGATCCTGCAACACTTTCTTTTGCCGCACTTATTGTACTCATCCTTATTGCAGGTGTTATTGTGTATCTTGTATCACGGGCAGGGAGAAGTGTTCCCGCTGCAGTGATACTTGTTGCATTTGCCGTTTCGTCTGTATTTGTGGGGAATGTCGGAGCACAAGAGATGCTCCCAGCACCTTCTTTGACTATTACATCCGGTATCGTGACAACAAATATTAGCTTGGATAAAGGATCGTATATTCCTGGTGAACCTGTTGCGATTTCAACAACAGGAGCACACTTCTCCACCTGCTTGAATTTATCAACAAACGATTTCGCTGCTTTTTCATGGGCTATTGATAATCCGACTGCTGATTTTCCCAACAACGATTCGTTGTTTACGAGACTCTTGAAATTCTTTGGTTTGGCCGATTGGATTGACGTGGAAGGGGGTTCTGGAATGTCATCTCAGGATCGCGAGTATTTCTATTACATCAACACGCTTGACCTGGTTCCCTTCATGAATCAATTCGCGACACTTGAAGAAGCGGAGAGTGTGTCCGAGGATATCAACAACTTTATAGCCCAATATGTGTCCGGTGACGTTCCTTACAAAACATCGTATTATACGGGAACAAAAATGGCACCGTTTGAGTCGGGAATGCATACAGCTGATGTCTTTATTGAAAAATTGAGAAATCCTTTCCTGATTGACTTGGCGACGGGGGACAGTTTTATAACCGTCGCACAAGCGATTATTACGAATGATTTTAATGAAGAGCACATTGCTATTCCATTTGAAGTGACTTCAACAAACGCTTCCGCTATCACCCTCACGGCCACGCCCGACATCGTCTATGAAGGTGATAACACCACACTCTCTTGGGTACCACTAAACACAGTCTCGTGTGTTGCCTCATCAGAACCAGCAATTTCAGCATGGGAAGGGTCGGTGACTGCAGACGCTCCAGGTAGTAAAGTCGTTGGTCCACTCACAGAAAGTATATATGTGTTCGCACTCTCTTGTCTTGGTATAAGCGGAGAAGTGATTGAAGATTCTGTAACCGTGTATACTGAACCAGTCATATATCCTGAATGTTCCGACAATGCCGACAATGATGGTGATGGATGGGTTGATGAAGAAGATCCGGGATGCTTTACTGGTGGCGTCTATGATCCGAATGATGATGATGAGTCAGATACTGCCGGTGATTGTTCTGATGGTGTTGATAATGATGGCGACGGTCAAGTTGATGGAGCTGATCCGGGGTGTGCCGGTAGCGGTGATCCCAACGAAACAGGTGAGCCGACCGAGCCGAATGATACTGATCTTGGTGACAATGACAACGACGACAGTGATCCGAACGATAACGGTGACCCGAATACAGGAGACGGAGGAACAACAGATCCTTCCGATGACGACCCCGATGAAATTGATTTTTCAGAGTTTTAGGAGAAGGTATGGTACACACAGAAAAATCCGCAGCGGCGGGTTTTTCTGTGTGTACTTTTGGGATTGTGAGGAAAGGAGATCTTTGTTATTCTGGTACATATGACCATGACACAAGAAACAACAATGGATGATATTATTGCGTTTGCAAAGCGCAAAGGATTTGTCTTTCAAGGGTCGGAGATTTATGGTGGCGCTGCCGGCTTGTATGATTTTGGACCAAATGGTGTGGAGCTTTTGAATAATATTAAAGCATCGTGGTGGCAGGCAAATGTTCGCGAAAAGGAGAATTATTACGGGCTTGATTCGGCGATGTTTAAGGACCCGCGGGTGTGGGAAGCGTCTGGGCATGTGGGTGGATTTTCCGATCCGCTTGCCGAGTGTAGAGAGTGCAATACACGTATTCGGGTGGACAAGGAATTAGAAAAGATTGGGGTGTCAGCAGATGAGAAGATGAACGAAGCCGATATCAACGCGTTGTTTGTTGAACACGCACAAGAGATTGCGTGTCCAAAATGCGGTGGACATAATTTCACGCCTGCTCGCGCGTTTAATCTTTTAGTGAAATCAAATCTCGGTGACTTTACTTCCAAGGGTGACTCGCCAGTCTATTTGCCTGGGGAGGCGTGTCAGGGTATTTATCTCAACTACAAGAATATTGTCGATAGTATGCATCCGAAAGTGCCGTTTGGTATCGGGCAAATCGGCAAGGCGTTTCGCAATGAAATTTCTCCACGCAATTTTCTTTTCCGAACGCGCGAATTCGAACAAGCAGACACACAATTTTTTGTTCGTCCACATGAAAACAAAGAAGCGTTTGAGAAGATCAAAAAAGATAGGTGGCAATGGTATCTTTCGCTTGGCATTACCGAAAAGCATTTGCGATGGAAACAGCATGAGAATCTCGTCTTCTACGCATCCGATGCGTGGGATATTGAGTATGATTTCCCTACATACGGATTCGACGAGGTGGAAGGTATTCATGATCGGACCGATTATGACCTTACTCAACATATGAAGTTCTCTGGTACCGATCTTTCATATAACGATAATGGTGAAAAATTCATTCCGTGGATTCTGGAAACATCTATGGGGCTTGGGCGTGTCTTTTTGGCGGTGCTTTCCGAGTGTTACAGCAAAGATGAGCTTGGTGGGGAAGAGCGCATAGTCCTCAAACTGCCATATGCTCTTGCGCCGACGAAAGTGGCTGTCTTTCCGCTTCTCAAGAATAAACCTGAACTACAGGAGAAAGCAAGAAGTGTCTATGCAGAGCTGAAAAAGTATATTCCGGCAGTTGCCTGGGATGATAATGGTAATATCGGGAAGCGGTATCGCAGGCAGGATGAAGTAGGCACTCTCTATTGTGTAACCATCGACTTTGACACGCTCGAGGATGATACGGTGACAGTCCGCCATCGTGATACGGGGGAGCAAGAGCGTGTGATGATTTCCAAGCTTGGGGATGTGGTGGGGGAGTAGTTGGGTTACGAATTTACAAATCATTACAAATAACAGACACTACAAAAGTAATTGTGTCATTCCTGGCTCCTGCCGAGCTTGACCCAGCTCTTTCTCGGAAAGGGCTGGGTGGGGCTCTGGTGACCAGGAATCCAGGGTTTTGTGCACTATGTTTGTGTCTGCCTGGATCCCGCATCAAGTGCGGGATGACGGTGGGGAGTAATAATGTTGTCATTCCTGGCTTGACCAGGAATCCAGAATATGAAGACATGTGCTGTATACATCCTTGCAAGCAAAAGAAACGGGACACTCTATATTGGCGTTACGTCTGACTTACAGAACAGAATATGGCAGCACAAGGAGGGAATTATAGAAGGTTTTACAAAAAAGTACGATACCCATCTCCTCGTGTATTACGAGCAGTCAGACGATATGTACACAGCAATCAAAAGAGAAAAGCAATTGAAAAAGTGGAAGCGACAATGGAAGTTGGAATTAATAGAGAAAGAGAATCCGGAATGGAATGATTTATATACCACTCTCTTTTCTTAGAATCCGTCCTGGATTCCTGGTCAAGCCAGGAATGACAGGAAGGGTTTAGACGCACGAGAAGAAATATTTGTAGATATTCGTATCACTTTCGTAATTCGTAATGTGCATTTGTGTAAATTCGTAGATTTGTATATGATTAGGGTATGAACAATACTCCCATTACCATTACCACTGGAACGATATTCAAGACAATTTTTATTTTGCTCTTATTTGTCGCGGTATACTTACTCCGCGATTTGGCACTCGTTATTCTTACCTCTGTGGTATTTGCCTCAGCGGTTGGACCGGCGGTGAAGTGGTTTGGAAAGTATAAAGTGCCACGGGTACTTGCCGTATTGTTTGTGTATATTGTTGTCTTTGCTATTCTTGGGGGGCTTCTCTTTCTCTTCGTGCCAATATTTATCGATCAGGTGGGGCATCTGGCGGGTATACTTAATAATTACATTGATACGTTTGAACAGTGGTCGTCTCCTGCAAATGGTATTCCTGTTTTGCCGGATTCATTCTCGCTTTCACAGTCACTTGATGCATTGAAGTCATCAGTAGCCGGACTTTCCGGTAACATTCTTGAAATGGCGGCGATGGTCTTCGGCGGTTTCTTCGGTTTTATCATGGTAGTCGTCCTTTCTTTCTATATGGCGGTGCAGGAGAAAGGGATTGAAGATTTTCTTCGCCTTGTTTCGCCCGTGAAGCATGAGAAGTATGTAATTGATTTATGGAAGCGTTCTCAGAATAAGATTGGAAAGTGGATGCAAGGACAGCTTCTTCTCGGTGCTGTCATAGGTGTCTTGGTGTATTTAGGGCTCACGATACTCGGTATTGAATATGCACTTGTCTTGGCGCTCCTCGCAGCGGTAATGGAGCTTATCCCAATTTTTGGTCCGACGCTCTCAGCAATTCCCGCAATCGCACTTGGTTTTGTTGACAGTGTCTCTCTCGGACTTTTCGTCCTCGCACTCTATGTCATTATTCAGCAATTTGAGAATCATCTCATTTACCCGCTTGTGGTGCGCAAGGTTGTAGGCGTGCCCCCACTTATCGTGATTCTCGCGCTTGTCATTGGCGGACAGCTCGCTGGCTTCATGGGTATCTTGCTTTCCGTGCCCGTTGCCGCGGTTGTCATGGAATTTGCCGAAGACATGCAGAAGAAAAAACACCTCAAAGCAGGAGCTTGATAATTACGAATGACGAATAACACGAATATACGAATACACGCTCCCAAATGCATTGAGGTTCTATGTTAAAGAAAAAAGATATACTCTATCCCGAACTTAGTTATAACATTGTTGGATGTCTTTTTGATGTACAGAATACCATTGGACATGGTCATAAAGAAAAGGTATATGAGAGCGCTGTCGCAGAAGCGTTTCGTCAAAAAGGTATTGCGTATGAGAAGCAGTTATATGCTCCGGTTGTTTTTGGAGAAAGGAATGTCGGAAAATATTATTTTGATTTTCTTGTGGAGGATAAGGTTGTTATCGAGTTAAAGGTTGGTGACAGGTATACGAAGAAGGATATTGAGCAAGTGTTGCGTTATTTACAGGTACATGATATATCATTGGGAATTATTGCTCGATTCACCTCTCGAGGAGTTATCATAAAAAGGATTGTTAATAGTTGATGATTCCTCTGATGTTAATCGTAAACCCGAAGCAAACAGATAACCCATTCGTATATTCGTATCGTATTCGTAATTCCTTATTCTTATTGTTCTCTTTATAAGTGATACGTGTGCGTTGCCACATCGTAAGTCCGAAGCAAACAGATAACCCATTCGTATATTCGTATTGTATTCGTAATTCGTAATTGTGTATGTCCAAACCGTTCTATATCACCACCACGCTGCCGTATGTGAATGCCGATCCGCATGTTGGTTTTGCCATGGAAATTATCCGTGCCGATACGGTAGCGCGATATAAAAAAGAGTGCGGATATGATGTCTTCTTTAATACCGGAACCGATGAGCACGGTATAAAGTTGGTGCGCTCAGCTTCTGATGCGGGTGTCGATGTGCAAACTCATGTGGACACATATGCAGAGCGTTTTCGCGGATTGATTGAATTGTTGGGTATCACAAGAGATGTTCATTTCATTCGCACAACCGACGAGCATCACATGAAGGCGGCGCAAGAATTTTGGCGTATCTGCAAAGAAAATGGATATATTTACAAAAAAGAATATGAAGCGAAATATTGTGTCGGATGTGAAATGGAAAAAACAGACTCTGATCTTATTGATGGGAAATGCCCTGAACACCCCAATAAAGAAATCGAGCTCATCAAAGAGGAGAATTATTTTTTCAAATTTTCGGCGCTTCAAGAAAAACTTCTTGCATTCTATGATACACATCCGGATTTTGTGCGCCCGGCATTTCGCCAAGCTGAAATCAGGCAGTTTGTGGAAAGTGGTTTGAACGATTTCAGTATTTCGCGTCTGAAAGAAAAAATGCCCTGGGGTGTGCCTGTCCCCGACGACGACGATCATGTGATGTATGTATGGTTTGATGCGCTGGTGAATTATGTTTCTACCCTCGGCTGGCCTGAGAATGTTGAGACATTTGAGGAGTATTGGAAAGAAGGAACTCCGACACAATATGCCGGCAAGGACAATCTCAGGCAGCAAACGGCGATTTGGCAGGCAATGCTTATGGCAGCCGGCTTGCCCAACACACACACCGTGGTCGTAAACGGCTTCATCACGGGCGGTGGTGGTATCAAAATGAGCAAATCACTCGGGAATGTCGTGAATCCCTATGATGTGGTGGAAACATACAGCACTGATGCGCTTCGATATTTCTTATTGCGACATGTGAATCCGTTTGACGACTCGGATTTCACGTCTGAGCGTTTCGCAAGCGATTATGAAGCGCATCTTGTGAATGGTATCGGTAACCTCACAAACAGGGTCCTTAAAATGGCTGAGAGCTACCTTGATGGCCCCGTAGTGATTTCCGAGAAGCGTATGGAAGATTTTCCCGAGTATAGGGAGGCGTTTGAGAAGTATGAGCTCTCTTCTGCTGCTGACGTTGTTTGGAAGAAGATAGGCGATGCCGATCTTTTGATTCAGGAGTCGGAACCGTTTAAGTTGATTAAGAGTAATCCGGAGCGCGCCAAAGAGATCGTTACTGAGCTTGTCTTTGAGCTCTCTAACATAGCATATCTCCTTCGTCCACTCATGCCTGAGACAGCGATAAGAATTGAAGAGGGGATTGTGAAAAACAAAAAACCAGATACACCACTTTTTGTACGGAAATAATATATTACGAATTACGAATACAATACGAATATACGAATGGGCTATCCCCCTGCTTCGGGCTTACGATTTTCCCGTACCACGGCATGCTTTCAAGTAACATCTCTCCGAGTATATTTCAAGAGAGATAACATATGATTTTGAAACTCCAGAGCAGAGCATTCGTATATTCGCGTTATTCGTAATTCGTAATTATGTATTTTGATATCCATTCTCATCTTCACGACACTGCCTTTGACCCTGATCGCTCAGAGGTGCTTTCGCGCATGAAAGAGATGAGCGTCGGGACGATCACTATCGGTACCGATATCACATCTTCTCGAAACGCTGTGAAGCTTGCGGAGACAGAGGAAGGTGTATGGGCAAGTGTGGGTGTGCATCCACGCGATAATCCTGATGAAATATTTGATGCGGAAGTACTAGAGAATCTCGCCGCAAGTGAGAAGGTGGTGGTCATCGGAGAGTGTGGGCTCGATTACTTTGGTGGAGCAGATGAAGAAGAGAAGAAAAGACAGCAACATCTTTTTGAAGAACATATTGATTGTGCGCTTACGACAAATCTCCCACTCATGCTCCACGTGCGTGATGCATATGACGATGTACTCGCTATTCTTGAGTATCGTGCACAAAAAGGAGGGGAGCGTCTTCGGGGGAATGTTCATTTTTTTGCCGGTGACAAGAACACAGCGAAGCGGTTTTTCGACATCGGATTCAGTGTCTCATTCACTGGCGTGATTACGTTTACCCATGAGTATGATGAGGTGGTTGAGTATGCACCGAAAGATATGATTATGGCAGAAACCGATGCGCCGTATGTGGCGCCCGTACCTTTCCGAGGGAAGCGAAATGAGCCACTATATGTGCGTGAGGTATATCAAAAAATTGCCGATATAAGAAGAGTGTCCGATAGGAATATACAAGAGGATGTGAATATTAATGCAGAGCGTATATTTGGACTCTCAGAGGTTTAAAAAGGTTCTAAAGGGAACGTAAGTCCAAAGATTGCAGGACACTAAAAACACCGCGTAAAGGCGGTGTTTTTATTTTTGAAATAAGAAATTAATCTTCACAGAATATAGCCGAGAAATGTTGAAAAATAAGGATAACTCGGATAACGAGTTATCCACTTTGAGGATTGGGACGACTTCAGTGAGTACGGTATAATTAAGGGCATGGAAAAAGAGATTTTCTTGGATGGGAAAAACTATATTACTGCAAGTGAAGCGGCTCGCCTGACGGGGTATACCAATGACTACATTGGGCAGTTGTGTCGTGGAGGAAAAGTAGAGGGGAAGGTCATTGGACGAACTCGGTATGTGTGTCGGGAGTCATTGGAGGCGTATGACGCGGAAAGTAAAAAGGTGATGCGTGCGGGGCGCCATCGTTCAGGATACACACCGAAGATTTCTTCAGTATCCAATACACCTAATGCGACGGTGTTGGGTGAAGGGAGAGAAAAAGAGTACTCATTCTCTTCACAAGGCGCCATCTCTCATGTATCAAATTCAATGATGCGTTCTGTTGTGTCGGTCATCAGCATCGCAGTGCTTCTCACGGGGATGATCCTCGCTCCAAGTATTACCACGCGAACAACAACTCTTTTCTCCGATGGGGCATCTCTCTCTGTACACAAAGAACAATTCATTGCCGGAAGCGCGGCACTCCCTGAAGTCGCGCGTGCCTACATCGAAATTGGTGTGTGGTCGGCGTATCGTTTTCTTTCGTATATCGGCGATGCGATGCTTGAGACGATTAAACGAGGAGCACTTGCAGTGCGTGAGTTTTGGTGGAGAGCCGACGAACATGGTGTACGCAAGGGCATGGTTGTCGTGCCGTCAGTGGGAAGTAGAGAACGAAATAGAGAGCTTGAAGCTCGTATCCGAAATTCGTTTTCCGATGAAGTCGAAATCTCTATCAATGAAGACGGAGGAGCCGGCGTGATTAATCCTATTTTTCGAAGCGGTAAGGAAGATGAGTATATGTTTGTCATGGTTCCTCTCGGTGGGTGAGTCGCCCAGCCCCACTTTCACTCAGAAACC
This sequence comes from Parcubacteria group bacterium, assembly GCA_014383885.1. Lineage (GTDB taxonomy): Bacteria > Patescibacteriota > Minisyncoccia > Phycocordibacterales > JACNGX01 > JACNGX01. The sequence continues at coordinate 14,958 of JACNGX010000020.1, forward strand.
TTGAGTGGTCATGCAAGTTTTCTCAGAAGAAAGTTTCATGGCTACTTACACAGAGTTGTGAAAGTGGAGCTGGGCGGATCATCAGTCTTTTGCGTCTGGTCGATGAGGTAAAAGATATTGATTCGCGAGAGAGTATACATGACCTCAAATCTACTGAATATTTCGCACCACGAGGAAATGTTTGGTAGGAGTGAGAATTATTTTTCGTTTTTAACCACATATAAATAAACAGTATGAACATATTTCAGACACTGATAAGGAAAGTTGGTATAGGAGCACTTACGCTCATGCTCGTCTTCCCATTTGTTGAGCCTGCAGTGCTTTTGGCGCAGTCGGCAAATGATCAGATTATTGTCACCCAAAGTGTGACATCGGGCATCTCTATCAGCTCTCCGTCGGATATCAACCTCACAGCGCTTTCTACAACACAAAACTCAGCAGTCGGAAGCGCAACCTGGACAGTGACGACCAACAATCAAGCTGGCTACACGCTCGATGTTGAGGCATCCACCGATCCGGCACTCCAAGATTCCGGTACATCCGAATCATTTGCCGATTATTCAGAAGCTGTTGCCGGCACACCCGAAACGTGGAGTGTCTCCTCGGCATATGAATTTGGTTTCTCCGCACGGGGAAGTGATGTATCCACCGGCACGTGGGGAACAGACGCAGATTGCATTGCTGGTGCTGATATTCCTTCCACAACACTCAAGTGGCGCGGCTTCGATGGCACGACCAGTATTGATATTGCATCACGCGCATCACGTACCGCGCCCTCTGGTATCGTCACAAATCTCTGTGTCGCAACAGAACAGAATGGCGTCTTCGCTCCGTCGGGCACCTACACCGCAACCATCACCGCAACGGCGGTTACACAATAGTTCTTTGTAAAACATGATAAAAAACTTCGCACAACATACACAACAAGCCCTCATGACATCCTTGCTTTGTATCTTTGTGATGTCGCCGACAGTGTATGCACAGGTACATGATCCATATCAGGTAAGCGATAGTGTGCAGGTGAATCAGACGGTCGTCGAATCACCCGCTCCACCTTCGGGAGGAGGTGGTGGACCCATTCCAGATGATGACGAGCCATTTGGTCCGCCCCCTTTCTCTATCACCGACATTGATATTGAAGAGAGCGAAACACACGCGGTTGTTTCGTGGACAACCTCGCTTCCTGCTCTCTCAACGCTCTCATGGGGAAAAACAGCAAACTATGAGCTTGGTATCATGTCCGGCGTTGAAAGAAAAAAAGAACACTCATTTCTTATCGAGAACCTTGAGCAGGGCACACAGTATGTTATTGCACTTACCGCAAAAACAGCAAGTGGCAAAGAAGCACACACATCCGGCATTCTTTTCCGCACCAAGCGCATTCCCGATACACAGCCACCCGCAAATGTTTCCAGCTTCATGGCACAGTACGATGCAGAAGATGGGGAGGTGTCGCTCTCATGGGAGAATCCTGCCGACGATGATTTTTCCCGAGTGCGAATCGTTCGTTCCGATATCTTCTATCCGGAAGATCCGTATGCCGGTATCGTCGTATACGAAGGAAGAAACACACACACCGCTGATACATGGGTGGAGAAGGGAAACACATATTACTACGCGGCGTTTGCCGAGGATGAATCAGGCAATTACTCATCTGGGGCTATCGCATATGCGCGTATACCATCTGATAGAAAGACGGACGATACAATACCCGACGATGCGAGAAAGGATGCATGGTTTGGACCTGCTGTGATGTATCCAAAAGAGAGTGAAGTGCCTGAAGAAATCAGTGAGCTCACATTCGACGACTTTCTTTTTTACCAAAACGGAAAAGAGTCTGAACGAATTGGGTCGATTGTGTCCATCGACAGGGCGGAGAATACGACGATTGCACTTTCCTACGATGAGGTGCCTGAAGTGTTGAAGACAATCACATTGGTATTTGAAGATCCGTATGATGCGTCAAAAACATTCCCGTTTCTTCTCAGAGTGAATGCCGAAAAAACAGCATATACCGCAACAATCGGAGAGCTTCCGGAATCGGGTATCTACACCGTTACGGCAATGGTGCTCGACTATAAACATCAGGTGCTCAAGGAAATGGAAGGGCGTGTGGTTGTCCTCGGTGCGATTGAATCGACACATTGGAGTGCGTGGATGTGCGAGTATTGTACCCCGTCGCTCTCATTTCTCCGCATGCTCCACTGCTACGGATGGATACCAATTTTCATCATCATGGTAACCATTCGTATGATGCAAAGAAAGAACAGAAAGAAAAGACAACGGAGATTCCGTATCACCAAGCACCATGTTCGCTAAAGTGAAAAAAGTGCTCGGCAAGAGTACGAAATGACCCTAAAGCGCAGTAAACTGCGCTCGGGCAAAGCAAAAAGAGAGTGAGTG
>JACNGX010000019.1 GCA_014383885.1 Parcubacteria group bacterium
TTGATGATTTCGCCATATGTGACAAGTGTACCACATGTCTTCGTATTTAAAGGTGGGGGGAGCCGAGGAACTTTCATTCTTCGCATGGGTTGATGAAGGCGTTACATCAGGATTTGGTGATAACGAAAGCAGCGAAGGAGACAATGTGTATCAGAACGATGAGACAGTTCTTGGTTCTGCTAAAGCATCTGAACTTAGCAACGTTGTATGGTCACTTACTGACGTAGGAAATCCGATCACAGCAAGCACGACCGCATACATTGGTATTGCGTGGTGTTACGGTAATTTTGAAAGCGACGGTTCATGTAGCGGTACATCCGTTGGTAATGAGTCACAAACCGACTCATGGTTTACTGATATGGCGTTTTACGTTGAACAGTCACGTAACAACGACCAGTTCAATTGTGCCACTTGGACACCAGAAACACAGCCACAGCCGTAATCCTCTCAAACACCACACCGCGTGAGCGGCGTGGTGTTGCCCTTCGGGGTTTTGACAGATAATGATGTTAGGTGTGGTTGATTTTACAAACGATACACTATAAACGGTAAACGAGCCTAAAGCACGACAAGTCGTGCTCGGGCACGTAGAAGACTGGATTCCTGGTCAAGCCAGGAATGACAGAAAATAGACTCTAAGCTCTCAGCTACAAACTAACTTCCTAAACTTATGAACAAATTATTTACAGGAATCGCGACTATCGCTCTTGTCGGTGCGGTTGTTGCAGGCGCAACTGTTGCGTTCTATAACGACACTGAGACATCCACGGGCAATGTGTTCACTGCCGGGTCCATCGATTTGAAGGTGGATCACCTTAAGCAAATCTATAATGACGTTGAGTGTAAAACGTGTGATGTGTTAATTGATAGCGACACATCAACACAGGTTGTTGAGAAAGACGGGGTGTCCGTTGGTCCATACAATGCTTATGAAGCTCCTGAGCCGAGTTCTTGGGTGGACGAATTTAACGATGCTCATTGGATTTGGGGTGAAGAAGGACAACCTGATGGAAGTGATAGAACTGAATATCGTTTCCGTGATACATTCACCTGGTATGGACCAATCTCTGGTGTAACTCTTGACTTCTCTCTTTCCGGCGATGACAACTACACTGTATATCTGAACGAAACACAAATCGCACAGAACAATTCAGGCGCAGTGTGGCAAAATCTTCATTCAGTCAGTGGATTTGAGAATGAGATTGATCAGGGTGTAAACACGATAGAATTTGTTGTGAAAAATACCGGTGGTTATTGGGCAGGTCTCATCTATGAGATGACCATTGATGGCAACTGTGAGGATGATTACTTTAAGAATCATTGTTCACTCTTTGGTGAAAAAGATCTTGATGATAATGACCAGTTCTTCATGTTTGACGATGTGAAGCCAGGTGATCTTGGCATCAACGTTATTAGTCTTCATGTGTATGACAATGATGCTTACGCATGTTTGATTACTCACGACGAAACTAATAATGAGAATGGCGTGCAAGAATCTGAGGGGGATGACACTGATGCAGAAGGAGAACTCCAAAATTATCTCGAGCTCTTCGTGTGGCAAGATGATGATTATGACGGAGAATGGGATCACACAAGTGAACTTGAATTTGGAACCTCAACAATCTCAAATCTTGGAACCGTTCCTGTGTTTGCGGGAGAAAATAACTATCTTTCCGCAACATCAACAGCATACGTAGGTATTGCGTGGTGTGCAGGTGATATTGAAGTTACCGAAAACAATGGAGATATTACATGTGATGGTCATGGGATGGAAAACGACGCTCAAAGTGATATCTATTCTGCAAGTTTGACGGCATATGCTGAGCAGGTACGCAATAATACCGGCTTCCTGTGTTCACCTGACTTGCTTATTGATTAAACTGATTCTTTGAAAAAACTTACTGACTAAAAACGGCGCTTGTGCATGCGGCTCTTTGGGGCTTTGCCCGAACGTAACTTACTACGTTTTAGGGACCGTGTGCGAGGCGCTCGGACTGAACATGTCCTCATGTTTAGTCCGAGCGCCTCGGGGTGCCGTAGCGATACCAAGGTTCAACTTTGGTATCGCTAAGATTCCCGATCAAGTCTGGAATGACAAAAGAGGGTGTGGAAAAAGCGCACGAAGCGCACGGTCTCGCAACTCGTAACTTGTGTCAGCTGTCTTATCCACCTGGATTCCTGGTCAAGCCAGGAATGACAGAGGGGGAGTGTGAGGGAAAATAGGAGAGATCCCGCATCAAGTGCGGGATGACAGCGAGAGGGGAGCGCGCGGTCTCGAAACTCGCAACCCTAAAGCATGATAAATCATGCTCGGGCAAAGCTTGTGTAATCGTCCATTCTGGCGAAGATCCTGAATCAAGTTCAGGATGACACTAAACAGCATATGTTCAACCTCAACACAATTTGGAAAGTCGCATATTATGCGTTTACGGTTGCCGTTCTTGGCATTGCCGCTATTCTCGTCTTTTCGCTCATTCCGATGAAGGGGAATGTGCAGGTGAAGATTGTGTCTTCCGGATCAATGGAGCCGGCAATTCACACAGGAAGTTTGGTGATGATACTGCCACAGAGTGTGTATGAGGTGGGCGATGTGATTACCTTCGGGGAAGATACGCGCACGAAAGTGCCCACGACACACCGCATTGTGGAGGCGCGGGTGGAATCGGGTGCAATGGTTTTCCAGACCAAAGGAGACGCCAACGAAGACCCCGATGTGCGCGAGGTGAGCGAAGGGGAAGTGATTGGGAAAGTGATGTTCTCTATTCCATATCTTGGCTACATCATTGATTTTGCCAAACAGCCGATCGGATTCTTTCTTCTTATCGTGATTCCTGCCGCGGCAATTATCCTTGATGAGGTGTGGAAGATAGTGAAGGAGATTCGGAAAGAGCGTGGTAAGAAAGAAGGCGGTGGTAAAAAGATAGACGAAGACGAGCGTACTGATTCTGTAAACGATGAAAGATAAAAAAGAAAATATCAAAAACCAAAGAAAAGATGAAAAATGAAAATGACAGCGAGATTCCCGTTCAAGCCGGGAATGACAGTGGAGAAGAAGTTGATTCCCCGAACGATAAACTATAAAAAATAGTTGTCATTCCGGCCTCCGAGCCGGAATCCAGAGAGTTGTCACATGAGTTGGTCATACCCTGGATCCCGGGTCAAGCCCGGGATGACAAAGTGAGAGAATGACAGAGATATAAATAAAGTTGTCATTCTGGACTGACCCTAAATCGTAAACGATCGGGCGCGGCTCAAAATATAAAATTGTCATTCTGAACTTGATTCAGAATCCAGAACAGAAATTGGATTTTGAGTTGAGGACGGAATGGAGCGCGCGTGAGCGCGCGGATACTGACCTCCTAATGTACTAATTAACTAACTTACTTATTTATTAACCTCCTATCATATGACTCGTATCACAGAACAATCCATACAACATGTCCTCCGACGCGCCGTCGTCGCCATGTTGATGGTGGGTATGAATGCCGCCGGACTTTCCGCCGTGGGCGAGACATTCGGCTACTACAACGACACCGAGAGCTCGGAGGGTAATGTGTTTGCGGCGCATATGCTGGATTTTCGTTTGGAGGCGACGGATTGGACACCGGAGGAATCGCAAGCCGATCTCTTTTATGGTAATACCGGATACCGAGATATTGAAATCCTTGATGAGGCGACGAGCACGGATTTCCTTTACATCGCACGCGCGAATAATTTCTCTGGCGATACTGATTACTGTGCTGATTTGAATATAAAAGCCGAATACGATTCGGCAGAATACTACCACGGTGCGCTGACATCCTTTGCAAGCACCACGCCATCTGAGGATGCACTCGGCACATGGCATTACACACTTCACTCGCCGGTCAATCATCAGAATAAGATTTGCTCGTTTGATATTGTATACGACGGCTGGCAAGAAGAAATGCCCGGATATATGCAGGGTGGGTATTACGACACGGAAAAAGTGGAAAATACTATAAGCTCATGGGGTTTGAGAATCAATAAAGTGTATTACGATGTTGCTGACTCGCTTGGAGATGAGCCAGAACATGAATGGGTGGAAATTTTTAATCAGACGAATATCCCGCTTGATATATCGGAATGGAAGCTGTGTGATAATTATTCGTGCGATACGATGCCGACGAGTACACCGGCAATTCCAGCGGGTGGCTACGGAGTGATTTCGGCAACGAGCACCACGTGGGATTATTGGAATATTCCCGATGAGGTGGTGAAAATTGAAATTGACGACAATTCCATTGGTAACGGTTTGGCAAATAGTGGCGACCATCTCCTTTTGAAGCGCCCTGATGGCGTGGTGATTGATGCTGTGGGCTGGGGCAATGATACGGCTGTGTGGGATCCAGCTGCACTTGACGTGCAAGATGGAGGTATGCTTGCGCGCGTTCCTTCCGGCCACGACACCGATACACCTGAGGATTGGAGTGAGCTTCTTCCGCCGAGTGTGGATATGCTCAATCCGGATGAAGACGACGATTCACAAACATGGTATTGGACGTATGAATATACTATTGAGTGGCTGGCGACCAATCACAACGGTTCTGATACTGATCTCTCTATTGATCTCTCGTATATTCGCGATATCAATGGCGATGAGATGATTGACGGCGGCGACACTGAGCACACAATCGCCACCGGTATTGGTAATACAGGAACATATGATTGGACGGTGCCGAGCGGATTCGTGGGCGATATTTGGATTAAACTCGTTGCTTACGGACCAGAGAATCCGATGGTACATGCCTTTACCTTTAGTGGTCGCGTGTGGGATCCGTTCCCAATGAGTGAACCGCTTATGAGCGAGATGCCGGAGCCTGAACCAATGCCCGAGATGGAAATTGTAGGGAATAATCCGGCGCTTGTGGCTCTCGGAGCGGGATATAGTGATATGGGCGCGAAGGTATTCAATGCGGACGGCGATGATATGAGTGTGCATGCTGAGGGCACAGTTGATACCGCTACGGAGGGAGTGTACGAGATTGTGTACACAGCTGAGGCCGACGGATACACACTCACTGGCACACGGCTTGTGGTGGTGTATGAAGGTGATATTGCGCCGGACGCAAGCGAGTATGAAGTGCCGGGAGTGACGATTGTACCGGAAGAGAGTAGCGATGATGAAACAGAATCCACCGGAGGATCGGGTTCCGGCGACGAAGGATCAACCGATCAGGGCGATATAATGACACTCGGTGGTGCTTCAGATTCTGATTCCAACGGAGATGGTGGTAGTGATGGCGCGGGTGTGGAAAATGGTATTGGTAGTAACGCGGGCGCGACGGCTTCTGACGGCAATGCGACGACACCCTTGGACAGTGTTTTGCCTGACGGTGTCGCAACAAGTACACCTAACATCGTTGATGGCAGCGATGCGGATGATACGGCATCAACGACACCACCAACAGACACCGGCACAGCAAGTAGCACGCCAAACGTTGCAACGAGCACCGACCCCGTCGCCGTTGTAGCGACAAGCACAGATGATGTGGCTACCACAACCTCGGCAACAAGCACACCGGAAACAGGTGGTGAGAATCCTAATACTTCGGAGGGGGCTCCCAACGCGGGGGATACTAATCCACTCGAAACTATCGAAGTGGTAGCAAAGGAAGAGGAGGAAAATCCAGCTGAAGCTCCACAGGGTCAAACGGATGAAGAAGTAGTGCCGGAAGAGCCAGAACAAGAGGAAGAAGCTCCGGCTGAAGAAGCCGAGGGTGATTTCCCCAATGATCCATTAGGTGATACACCACCTGATGATACTGATTTACCAGCTAACGGCGGGGATAACGCCTAAATACTATGACCATGAACACATACATGTACAATACATTCCTTCGCGGAACACTCCTCGCTGTTGTGGCGCTCAGCATCTCTTTGGGCTTGGGAGCCACAGTCGCACAAGCTCAAGAAGCGCTTGAAGTGGTGTTTAATGGAAACGCATCATCAACGGCGATGTTTGGAGAGACCAACTTTCTCCCTGGTGATACTGCTGTGGGCACGGCACATGTGACTAACCACGGAAGCGAGGCAGAAACAGTTCATACCGATACGATTTTTGAAGCTGATCCCGATGGCTTGGGTGATCATATGACGCTTATTATTACGGACGATGAGAATCCGAGCAATACATGGTACGACGGATTATTCAGCGATTTTTTGGATGGCGGGGAAGTGTCGCTCGGTGATATTGACCCGGGTGAGACGATTGTCTACGCATATACCGTTATCTTTGAAGAAACCACCGGCAATGATATGCAGGAGAAAAGTTTGTCATTTGATATTTGTGTCGGCTTTGAAGACCCAAACGGGTATGTTTGTGGTACACAGATTGGCGGTGGAGAAGATGATGACGATGACGATAACGGTGGCGGAGATAATGGAGGAGGTGGTGGCTCCGGTGGTGGAGGAGGTGGCGGTATCATTGAAAGCTCTCCGCTCAAGATTATGAACGAACGTGTAGATGGCATTACCTTGCCACAAGCAACAGCTATCGGACTCCCCGATGGAACAGCCGTCATCAAATGGGAAACATATCGTAATGGCGAGCTTGAACCAGCAACAAGCCAAGTTATCTATGGTTTGAAAACTCATGGCGACGGTACAGCTGCTTCCGGCTACCCGTATAGCATCAATCTCACTCAGCCGAATTTTGGATATCCAGAGGCAACGGCAGAGGACACGGCAAAAGTAACACATCATGAAATGACGCTTACCGGACTTGAAGTGGGTGGTATTTATGTATATCGTGTTGTCTCGCACGCTTCGCCTGCTACGGTCAGCTATCAGCACGAATTTGCCATTCCGTGGGGTGTCGGTGGCGATGATTCATATCTCCCTGAAGATGGTGGAGGCGATGGAAGTGGAAATCCCATTCTCGCCGACGGCGGTACAGTGGGTGGCGGCACCTACACACCGCCTGAACAAGAATATGTCCTTCCGGGCGATGAAAATGAGAATGAAGGAGGAGAACTCCTCAAAAATGAAAACAACGGACTCCTTCCGGCAGGTCTTGGTTTCCTTCCGGCAAATCTCTCCGAACTCGGCATGTGTGCGTTTTGGTTTATTCTCATTCTTGTGATCATTACCATTATTTGGCGTTTGTATCGTGCGTGGCGAGAGAAAAACGGTTATGAGGTAGAGAGGGAAGAAGATTTACGACTCTGGATTATCGCCGATATCCTAGCAATCATTATCCTCTATTTCCTTGGCATCTTCTGCCCGATTATTCCGCTTGCCATTCTCTTGCTTATCCTTATCATCTGGTATATTAAGCGCCGATTAGATAAAAACGAGGAGGGCTCTATGTCTCAGATTCAACCTAATATACAGGAAGAGTAATGATTATCTTCCTGTCATTAACAAAAGATAGAGCCCCTTTCAAAACTCATAGAGGATACAGGGAGAGCTTTTAGAGACATTCTTATTGCTGATATCTAAAAATAAGTACCGCATATGTATGCGGTACTTATTTTTTACGATATACTATACACATGACTACCAATGATCCACATCGTTTTTGGCCAGAGGAGGGGAGTGATACTGACACTTCCACAGAACCTGCCGGAGATGGAGATTCCTCTCAGGGAGGCGCGCGCGGAGCGCGTGCCTCTCAAAGCACCCTCGATACGTCTGATACACTTCCTGCTTCCGTCGTATCAGAGCCGCAAAAAGAAGAAACGTCCCACCAAGCCAAGGAACAGAGCGAATATAAAAAGGGGGCATATCGTGCGCCGGGCATGCCGGCAGGAGTTCCTCAGCGCATTCCCGGTAGAGTAAAAGTCGGTAGCGAGCTTCCACCGCCGGGGTCTATCCGACAAGAAGAGACGACATATACTCCTACACGCGGATGGGAACCCGACGAAGAAGATGCAGAAGGTGTTGTCCACATCAATGCAAAAGGAGTCAGACAAACCGGTAGCGGCGTCTTTGTGTTCGCTTTTTTTGCTATTATTGTTCTTGTCGTTCTTGGCGTATTTCTTTTTCGGTATCTCAATCTAACGCTTGGTATTGCGTATCATGATTATTCCGAAAATATCTCTGGCTATCTTGACCAAATAATGTGATATACTAATGATATATGTTTTCAGTATTCAACAACCTTACCGAAGATGACAAGGCACTCGCAATTACCAAAATGATTGAGCAAAGCCGTCCGAGCAAGGACTTCTTTCTCATGATTGCGCTCTCTGTCTTAATGGCGGCGTTTGGTCTCATTATGAACAACATACCAGTCTTGATTGGAAGCATGCTTGTGGCACCGCTTCTCTCGCCCGTGCTCTCGCTTGCTCTCGGATTTACAATATCCGATACCACACTCGTACAGCGTTCGCTTATCACAATCGGAAAATCAATCATCGTTGCTGTCATTGCCGCGGCGACTGCAACACTTCTTTTTGGGAACGGTACCGACATGTCCTCAAGCTATATGGAACCGTCGCTTCTTCATATCGCTGTTGCAATCGTTGCCGGTCTTGCCGCATCATTTGCTATCGTAAAAAAAGAACTCAATGAAATGCTTCCGGGTGTAGCGATTGCTGTTGCGCTCATTCCGCCGATTGCCATGACGGGAGTTGGACTGGCAAAGGGGAGCTGGATTGTTATGACAAACGGCTTTATTATTTTTCTTCTTAATGTTATTGGTATTGTGTTTGCCGCCATGGTCACTTTTTCACTCATGAATTTTTACGTACGGCGAGGTGTTGCCATGCGTGCCATTGAAAAAGAGAAGAAAGAAATGGCTGAAGAGGAGGAGAGAAAAGCCGCTGAAACAATCGTGATAAAAGGAGGTGAATCGACACCACCGACAGAAAAATAAAAGAATGTCGCTTTCTATGAAATACACGACTTTCCAACAAACCATATTTTTTTCACTCATTGGCGTTATTATCTTGGGTGGTATTGGTGCGGCGATCGCCCGTATGGGACAAGAAAACAGCATCACACCTCCCAATCATATCCCTTCGATGCCAAACGAAGTGATAGTGGAAGACTTCACAAGTTGTGCTGCTGCGGGAAACCCAATTATGGAATCGTACCCGCGCCAGTGCCGCCATATCGACGGACGAACGTTTACAGAAGTCGTTACAACACCACCGCTTCATGAAGGTTATGCTCCTCCAAAAACAAGTAGGACGTGTGCACCTGCCGGATGCAGTTCCCAGCTTTGCGTACCCAGAGAAGAAGCACCCAGTATCGCAACAACATGCGAATGGACACCGCTCTATGGATGTTATCAAAAATCTGTGTGTGAACGTCAAGAAAATGGGGAGTGCGGATGGACAGAAACCGCCGCTTTCCGTGCATGTGTGGAAGGTGTTGCGCAGTAGAAATAATAATAACGAAACGGAGATCAGGTTGGTCGCATTACCTTGTAGACTCAGCCCTACTTTCACTGATACAGTTATGTTCTCAGTATACGTTGAAGAATTTCGTATACCTTAAAATGGTTATATGAAATGAGGTCGAGTAAAAGTCAATGTTGGATTCGTATGTTCGTATTTGTTCGTAGTTCGTAACCCATGGAGTTCCTTTCTTTTTTTATTATTCTTATTGCCGGTTTATTCCTCTCCGGAATATTTAGTCGGCTTCATGTGCCGTGGGTAGTTGCGCTTCTCGTAACCGGTTTTGTGCTTGGACCACACGGAATCGCCGTTGTGCCCGCTGAGGACCCAACGTTTCTTTTCTTGAGCGAAATCGGACTTATTTTCCTCATGTTTATGGCAGGCCTCGAGACAAAATGGTCGCGTATTCAGGGTCAATTAAAGCCGATCGCTATCGTGAGTGTCTTTACCACCATTATTCCTTTTATCGGGGGAATTACACTTGGCACCGCACTCGGTTTTTCATTTTTCACCGCACTTCTTCTCGGTATTGTTTTTATTGCTTCATCCATCGCTGTTATTCTTCCAACACTCAATGCCAAAAACGCTCTGGGAACGCCACTTGGTGATATTATCCTTGGATCCACAATGGTAGCTGATATTGTTGGACTTGTTCTTCTTTCTATATTCCTCCAAAGTATTCATCCTTCCACAGCACTCTCTTTATGGGTATTTTATCCGCTCTTACTGTGTGTCCTTATCCTTCTCAAATGGGGGATTCCGCGCATTCATGATCTCTTTCGCCATCTTTCCACACAACACGCCTTTGAACGCGAAATTCGTCTAATCCTCATGCTCATAATTGGGACAGTCATTATTTTTGAACTTCTCGGACTTCACGCCGTCATTGCAGGATTCTTTGCTGGCTTTGTCCTTTCTGAATCAGTAAAGACCGACATTCTCAAAGATAAACTCCACGCTCTTGCATACGGTATTTTCATTCCCATCTTTTTTGTTCTTGTTGGCGTGCAAGCTGATATCGGCGAACTTTTCACCGATACTCGCTCGCTTGTTGTTCTCGGAAGCATTCTTGGAAGTGCATTTCTTCTGAAATTCATAAGTGGATATGTCGGCGGTGCAGTAAGTGGCCTGCGTTCTTCCACCGAACGACTCGCTTTAGGGTTTTCTCAGGTTCCACAGCTTTCCACGATGTTTGCCGCCGTCTTTGCCGGAGCGTCGCTCGGACTTCTTGACAACACTCTTGTCGCGACATTCATTGCCGGTAGCGCACTCTCCACCGTTTTGGCCCCGCTCCTTCTTTCGATTGTGTATGAACGTATACCCATTTCTCCTTCAGAGAGCAATAACATATTATGAGCCACTCATCTACACACACAGCTCGTATCAAAATGTTTCGCACACCCGCACGGTGGTTTGTATGGTATATGACTGGAATGGGAATATTACTCGGAGCAACACTACTGACTTCTCTCTCTTTTCCTAAAAATAATTTCACTTCCCCTCTATTACTCGGTGCCACAATCGGATGTGCACTTGTGGGAGGCGTCTTTTTGGTTGTAGTCCGCCGTCACCTTAAGGTGACGGCGGACATCACCTACGCATTCAAAGAAAGTCGCGACCGCTATGCCCATGCTCTTGAAAGCGCGGGGACGGGCACATGGGAATGGGATATTACCGCAAAAGATGTGGGTGTGTATGTATCGAAGCGGTGGAGAGAACTCTATGGGTACACCGAAGAATCTGCACCCAGAAATCTAAAAGAGTGGACTACTCTTGTGCATCCGGATGACCGTGATGCATTTCTCCGTCTTGCTCGGCATGGCATCGACACCAATGCACGCGCGTATAAAAATGAATACCGTATTCGCTTTGGCACATCAGAAGACTATCGCTATGTTCGTGATTACGGCTCGATTATAACCGAAGGGGAGGATCGTAAGCTTATTGGATCAAGTCATGATGAAACACCTATTCGCATTGCTGAGGAAGTATTAAAACGGCGCACTGATGAGCTCCGAGAAGCAAATGTGAAAATTAAGGAAGAAATCAGAAATGCGCGAAAGTTTCAACAAGCAGTAGAGGGCGCTCATGACGCTATCGCTATTACCGATACGGAAGGTGTGATTGTCCATGCAAATGACGCCTGGTACACGATGATTGGCATGGAAAGAAAAAAATCACCGAAAAAGATTTTTGTACCCTTTGAAGAACACACCCAGAGCATTCACGTGCGTCAGCTAAAAAAGCACTCAAAGACGCAACACCGTTTGTGAGCGATGATTTTCATAGCATTCGCCACAACAACAAAGATGAAGCGTATACCGCTGAAATCTCCATGTCACCGGTTGTTGAAAATGGAAAAGCAATATTTTTTACTGTTATTGCTGGTGATATCACCAAACGCAAAGAAATCGACCTTGCGAAAACCGAATTCGTGTCGCTTGCATCACATCAACTCCGCACACCTCTTTCAGCTATCAGATGGTATACGGAAATGCTCAAAAAAGGCATGGGTGGCTCTATTACGGATACGCAAAAATCATATTTGGATGAAGTCTACAACGCGAATCTTCGCATGATTGATTTGGTAAATTCGCTCCTCAACGTCTCTCGTATTGATATGGGGACGGTCCAAAGCGAGCCGGAGCGTATTTGTATTCCACCAGTTGTTAAAAATGTGCTCGGAGAACTTGCGCCACGCATCGCTGAGAAAAAACTTACCGTCCGAGAAACGTATGCGCCGGATATGCCGGAACACTGGTTTGATCCACAGCAAATGCGTATGATTTTCCAAAACCTCCTTTCCAATGCGGTAAAATATACTCCTGAGGGTGGTATCATCAAAGTAGTAGCTCATCCAGAAGGTGAGAATATATTTTTCTCCATATCCGATTCGGGTATCGGTATTCCGAAAGAACAACAACCGCAAATTTTCAACAAACTTTTTCGAGCAGACAATGCTCGCGAAGTGGATACCACTGGCACCGGTCTCGGGCTCTACATTATTAAGTCCATTATCGAAAAAACGGGCGGCTCGCTCCGCTTTGAATCGGAGATTGGCAAAGGAACAACATTCTATGGTATACTGCCAATACAAAGGGAAAGACCTGCTGTCACGACAGGTTCAAAACCTCTCGTATAGATGTGTCCTCATATGAAACGCATTCTTATTCTTGAATATGATACGGCCTTGCGTGCTGCGATTGAACATCAGCTTTCCATGAAAGGATTTGATACTGTTGCCGTGGGAGACATTACCGAAGGTGTTGCTCATTTAGAAAGCAATCCCGTGGATGCTATTTGGCTTGACCACTATCTTTTGGGGAAAGAAAACGGTATCGATTTCGTAGCAAAGGTACGTTCTATGTCGACGGTTTCAAAAGTACCGATTTTCGTTGTTTCCAATTCAGCAAGTGCTGAAAACATGCGGTCATATATGCAGCTCGGCGTGGATCAATACTACACCAAAACCGATTACGACCTCTCACAAATTATCGCCGATATCGAATACTCGCTCACTTCGTAATTACTATGTCTGATATCGATACTACTCAAAAAAAGATTTTAGTCGTGGAAGATGAGAAGCCCTTGCGCCGTGCCGTATGCGACACACTCATCCATGAGGGATTTGTTGCTCTTGAGGCAAAGGATGGTCAGGAGGGGGTTACCCAGGCAATCACGCACAAACCCGATCTTATCCTCATGGATATTCTTATGCCCAATATGGACGGACGGGCGGCACTCAAAGAAATTCGCGCGAATCCGGCAACAGAGCAGATTCCTGTTGTCATGCTGACCAATATGAGCGATATGTCATATGTTGCTGAGGTAACAAGCTACCCCAAGGTGGATTATCTAGTCAAATCTGATTGGAGTATCACCGATGTGCTCGGAAAAATTCGCCAGATGCTTGGATAATATATGTTTTCAAGAAGGCGGACTCGTTGATTTCAAATAATTATTTACTTACTATTCATATCTATGTCACTCAAATCAATGCTCATGAAGAAGATGATCGGCTCTCAGATGAAGGGAATGCCTAAAGATCAGCAAGAGGCAATTCTTGCCGCTGTCGAAAAAAATCCAGAGCTTTTTCAAAACATCTCCGCTGATATCAAGGCGGAAATGAAAAAAGGAAAAGATCAAATGGCAGCGACATTTGCCGTGATGCCGAAATACAAAGAAGAACTCCAGCGCGCGATGGGGCAACCGAAGCGTTAGTGTCTTAGAAGTTGCGGAGTGCCTGTTCACATCAAGCGTCATATCATTTTATGATATGCTCCACGAAGCCTCAACGAAGCAGATGGGACGGAATCTGAGACGTAGTAAAACCATCTAATCAAGATTCTGAATCAAGTTCAGAATGACAATAACAGATGTTTTCCGGTACCTTTTATCGTTATTAGTTAATCGTAATTCTATGAAACTCTCAGAAACCAATTACAGCAACGTGCAAACGGTATGTTGCGCACTTCTTAATCCTGAGGAATTCGACGGTAAAGAGTTTGTCTGGAATGACAGACTCTTTGTGAAGGATCATGTCCGATCGCTTTTGCACATGCCGCTTAATTTTGGGAAGGTCATGATTCGTCTGCACGAAAAGGTGGAGGCCGCTGAGGCATATTCCAAAGACGGCATTATGCTCTCTGACGAGAAATCTTTGTGGGGCTCTGATGTGTATCTGGAAGTGGATCGCGAAGTGTCGGAATGCGAGATGGCAACCATTTCAGGCACCTTCCTTGCAAAAGTATATGAAGGACCGTATAGCAATATGCATCAGTGGATTAAGGATATGGAAGAGTACGTACGCTCTCAGAATAAAGACTTGAAAAAGATGTATTTCTATTACAGCGCATGTCCGAAGTGTGCCAAAACATTTGGAAAAAACTACGTTGTCATCTTCGCGCAGGTGGCATAGATTGACGAATATACCTGTTTTCGTTATATTACTCATATGAAGAAAATATCACTCAAAAATGTGGTGTGGAAAGAAGGAAATACCTACGTTTCCCTTAATCTCAACACCAGTGTTTCCAGCTTTGGTGATACGCGTAAAGAAGCACTCGCGGCTCTTACAGAAGCATTGGAGCTGTACTTTGAAGATGTTCCGATATCAGACGTTGGGGAAGTTGTGCGACCCGATATCGTTCCTCTCTCACTGAAACATGCCTAGGTCGATATCACTCATGGAACGAAAGACGCTCAAATTCAGAAAAGATCTTGTGGATATGATTCTTGCAAGTGAAAAAACGCCACGTGGCGTCTTTTCGACGATAAAGACCTTCGAGAAGGAGACGAGTGTGAACTCCTCGTATGGGAAACACTTAAACCATTTGCCGTCGCACGTCTTACTGATGTAAGAGAAAAAGTGTTCGAGGATTTGACTGAAGAAGACTGGGAAGGACACGAAACATTCGATTCCGAGGAAAAAATGTATGCCACCTATTCTACATATTTTCTACATATTACAAACAAGCAGTCGGGCCAGTACAATAGTAAAAATCATCACATTTGAGCTGCTATCATGAGCTATTCCTAACTCACTACTCATTCGTAATTCTTTTTTATGCTCTCTATCGGAATCGTCGGACTGCCGAATGTCGGCAAATCAACACTTTTTAATGCGCTCACAAAAAAATCCGTTCCGGCGGAGAATTTTCCGTTTTGTACAATTGACCCATCGGTTGGCGTTGTTGCTGTGCCTGACGAACGACTGGGGAAACTTTCGGATTTTTCGCACTCAGCCAAGACGATTCCGGCGGCGATTGAATTTGTAGACATTGCGGGGCTTGTGAAAGGTGCTGCGGAAGGGGAGGGCTTGGGGAATCAATTTCTCTCGCACATCCGCGAAGTGGACGCCATTGCGCATGTGGTGCGCATCTTTGAAGATGGGAATGTGACCCACGTAGACGGCTCCATTGATCCACTCCGCGATATTGAAACCATCAACATGGAGCTTATTCTGGCGGACATGGCAAGTGCCGAAAAACGGCTCGGGAGTTTGGCGAGCGAACTCAAGCGTGGCGATACAAACGCACAACTTGAAGAGAGTGCGATAAAAAAACTCATCGCAGGATTTGATGCGGGGAAACGCGCAGCGATAATTGATCTTTCCGCAGAAGAGCGCGAAGCGATAAAGCACTTAAATTTTATTTCGGCAAAGCCGATGGTGTATGTGCTTAATAAAAAAGCGGGGGCGCACAATCTCTCCGACACTCCCGAAGATCCGCGATATGAGGCATTGATGCAATTTCTTACCAATAACGGCGTGCAACATGTGATTGTGGATGCCGGTATTGAGCAGGAGCTTTCGTGTTTGGAAGGAGAGGAAAAGAGTGTGTTTCGTGAAGAGTTAGGAGCGGGCAATGATGACGGCGTGAATGACCTCATCGCCGGTGCCTATGCCCTTCTTGGTCTTATGACATATTTCACCACGGGAGCGGATGAAACACGAGCATGGACTGTTCCCTACAATGCCACGGCACCTGAAGCTGGTGCCGCCATCCATACTGATTTCCGCGACACATTCATCCGCGCAGAAGTGATCCACTCTGACACGCTTCTTGAGAGTGGTTCATACGCCACCGCACGCGAGAAAGGACTTCTCCGCACAGAAGGGAAGGAGTATGTGGTGAAGGATGGCGATGTGATTGAGTTTAAAATTTAGATAAATAAAAAAGAAAAAATACCAGAAGCCAAAAAAAAACATACGCGGGCTCACGCTCGCGCATGTTTTACAAAACAAAAAAACCGCAAGAGTATTCGGGGTGTATGTACACGTACAAATTCGTTCCCTTGCGGTACTAGAAACCCGGACTCTTGCGGTAAGGGAGAAGAGGGTGAACTATTTGCCCTCTTTCAGTTTTTCCACCGCTCTCTCTATCGCGGTGATGATTGAAAATAGCCCAAAACAAATCCCCATCATCAGGGAAGCCGAGGCGATATAAATATCGCCACCTGAGATAAAACCAAAAAAGCTCAGGGAGATGAGTAGGCCTCCCAAAGAAGCTAAAGTACTGGAAATCATTTTTTCCTAAATAAGGTTTTAAAAATATCCTCTCCATTTCAATGAT
Source organism: Parcubacteria group bacterium (assembly GCA_014383885.1). Classification (GTDB taxonomy): domain Bacteria; phylum Patescibacteriota; class Minisyncoccia; order Phycocordibacterales; family JACNGX01; genus JACNGX01. The sequence continues at coordinate 16,439 of JACNGX010000019.1, forward strand.
TTTTGGAGAGGCCCCCACTCCTCACCTTTAAATACGAAGACATGTGGTACACTTGTCACATATGGCGAAATCATCAA
>JACNGX010000015.1 GCA_014383885.1 Parcubacteria group bacterium
CGTTACCAGCGTTTTAACCTACCCGGATCTTCGTATTTGGGGGTAGGGTGAGCATTATATGTCCTTATCCTTTATACCATAAACATGTGGAAAATCAAAGTATGATATACTGTGTATAAGAGTCGTGTTGAGAAGAAGTACTGTTTTTGATTTTTTTTATTTTTAATTTTTTGTTTGTTATCATGTCTTCACGTATTGCTATCAATGGTTTTGGCCGCATCGGCCGCGCGTTTTTTAAGGCGGCATTTGCTCGCCCCGAGCTTGATATTGTTGCTATCAATGATTTGAGTGATCCTGAAAATCTTGCGTATCTTCTCACCTACGACACAGCATACGGCAGAAGCCGATTTGATGTGCGTGTGGAGAACGATATGCTTATCGTCTCCGACGGCGAAATTGAAAAAGAGATTACGCTTCTTTCCGAACGAGACCCTCGCGTACTTCCGTGGGCTGATATGGATATCGACATCGTGGTGGAATGTACCGGCGTGTTTGCCGGTTATGAGAAATCGAAGCCACATTTGGAAGCAGGAGCAAAACGCGTTGTTATCTCCGCTCCGGTGAAGGATAGCCCTGAGGAAGCGGGAGTAAGTGGAGCAACAGTTATCATTGGAGTGAACGACGAAAAGCTAGAGACGGCACAGATTTCATCCAATGCATCATGCACCACCAATGCCACAACACCGCTTATTGAAATTCTTCATGAAGGACTTGGTATTGAAAAGGCGGCACTTAATACGGTGCATGGCTACACCTCGACACAACGCACAGTGGATCTTCCGAATCCAAAAGATTTCAGGCGTGGACGTGCGGCGGCGCAAAATATTATTCCCACAAGCACGGGCGCGGCAATCGCCACTTCGCAGGTGGTTCCCGAACTTTCCGGTCTTTTTGACGGTATGGCAATACGCGTACCGGTGATTGTCGGCTCTATTGCGGACATTACGTTTGTTGCATCACGTGAGACGAGCGTGGAAGAAGTGAATGATATGCTGCGAAGTGCGGCAGAGGAGGAGCGATGGTTGCGAACATTTTCCACTGTGGAAGAGCCGGTCGTGTCCTCAGACATTATCGGGTGTCCGTATGCATCACTTGTGGATTTGTCGCTGACCCAAGTGATTGGCGGTACGCTTGTGAAAGTGCTTGCATGGTATGATAATGAAACGGGATACGCTAATGCACTGACCGAGCACGTGATTGCAAGCGCACAATATATTGGGTAAACGATAGTTTAATTTCAAGTGTGGAATGGCAAAAAAAGAAATGATATGGTAATCTCCCAGTATCTCATTTCCTAATCTCCTCCAGTATGCAAATTCACATCGCATCAGATCATGCCGGGCTTATTGTAAAAGAGCATGTACAGAAGGTACTGGAATCACTCGGACACGAAGTGATTGATCATGGCGCCAATGAATATGACAAGAGCGACGATTACCCCGATTTCATTCGTCCGGCGGCGCAAGCGGTAAGGGAAGCGTATTTTTCAGGGAAAACAGACGTGCGCGGCATTATCTTTGGTGGCTCCGGGCAAGGTGAGGCGATGGTTGCGAATCGAGTACCTGGTGTACGTGCGGCGGTATGGTATGGAGGGGACATGCGGATTATTCTCCTTTCTCGTGAACATAATGATGCCAACGTGCTTTCGCTCGGCGCGCGATTTATGGATAAGGCAGTTGCTGAAGAAGCGGTGAAGATGTGGCTTGATATACCGTTTTCCAATGACGAACGCCACATGAGGCGCATTAAAAAAATTGATAAAACGAATGACGAATAAATACGAATATACGAATTACACATATTTCCTTAGTGCCATCCCACACTTGATGCGAAACTCGGGAAGACGCAGGTTGATCGTATAACCTTGCAGGTTCCTGTCTTGCGTCCGACCGCTTACGGTATAGGTTCAAGTCAGGAATGACAGAAAATTAATTATTATCCGTGATCCGTGCCTTGTATTTCTCGATTTTTAATATTTGTATGCTTGAAATTATCCCTGCAATTATTCCCGAAAGTCTTGATGATCTTTCTGAAAAGCTTTCACGGATCACAAGTCTCGCTCCAGTTGCGCAGATTGATTTTGTCGATGGGGTTTTTGCTCCTGACGCAACTCCTTCGTGGCCGTTTCATGATAAGGGAGAAAAAGGGATGTTCCACACGCTTGGCACAGAAGAAGATGGCCTCCCTTTCTGGGATACGTTTTTCTTTGAAGCTGACCTCATGGTGAAAGAGCCGGAACATATCATTGATGATATTATTGGTGCCGGATTTTCGCGAGTTATTCTCCATGCGGGGAGTTCGGGAAAGATTGCTGAAATCTTTGACACACTTCGGGGGTATGATATTGAGACAGGGCTTGCCGTGCATGTTGGTGATGATCTTACGCGCTATGAATCTTTACTTGAGAAAGCAGATGTGATCCAAGTGATGGGTATTGCATACATTGGCAGACAAGGAGAGCGATTAGCTCCGGAGGCATTGAATCTTTTATCCACTTTGCGGGAGAAGTATCCAGAGCGTATAATAAGTGTCGATGGAGGGGTTACGCTTAAGAATGCGCCCATTCTTGTCGGTGCAGGAGCTGATCGTCTTGTCTCAGGTTCTGCGATTTTTGGTAGTGATGATGTTGCCGAAACGCTGGCAAAATTTCATTCTCTGGAAAAGAGAACCCATTCCGATATATGAAACACATAAGTGATGGCGACGTCCATACAATCATTCAGAAAGCAAATGCAATTCGCCGAAGTGTAATCGAAATGCTCCTTGAAGCCGGATCAGGGCATACCGCTGGGCCACTTGGTATGGCGGATATTTTTGCGCTTTTGTACTTTCATGTATTGCGACATCGTCCGGAAGACCCTGAGTGGCCGGCACGTGATCGCCTTATTCTCTCCAACGGGCACATTTGTCCGGTACTCTACGCGGCAATGGCACATGCCGGATACTTTTCGGTATCGGAATTAAAAAGTTTGAGAAAATTCGGCTCTCGGCTCCAAGGACATCCGCATCGTGAATGGCTTCCCGGAATTGAAACAAGCTCCGGTCCGCTTGGCTCCGGGCTCTCACAGGCGGTGGGCATGGCGCTTTCTGAACGCATGGATCGCGGCGTGGCAAGTGACAAATATTTTTATGTGATTATGGGCGATGGTGAGATGAATGCTGGACAAGTGTGGGAGGCGATGATGCAAGCGGGGAAGGAGCGACTGTCAAATATTATTGTTATTATTGATCGCAATAATATCCAAATTGATGGCTTCACTTGGGACGTGATGCCACTTGAGCCACTCTTTGAAAAATGGGAAAGTTTTAATTGGCATGTGCAGGAAGTGGATGGACACAATGTGCAAGCAATGAATGAGGCGATTGGTGAGGCGCAATCGGCGTATGGACAGCCGTCGGTGATTATCGCGCATACGGTTCCAGGCAAGGGAGTGGAAGAGTTTGAGCGCGATTTCTCCTGGCACGGTAAACCGCCCAATGCCGAAGAAGGGAAACGTGCGTTGGAAGAATTGCGCACATTGGGAGGGAAGATCATAAACGAGTAAAGCAAATTACAAATATATACGAATATACAAAGTACGAATGGAAGTTTGTGTATTCGTGAAAATATATTTGTAATTCGTTTATTATATGACTACTGACACTTCAATAAAAGAACAGAGCGAAGACTCAAAGACAGATACCTCATCTGCCGTCACCTATGATGACTTTCTCAAATGCGATATCCGCGTGGGTACGATTGTGGAAGCAAGTGTTTTCCCCGAGGCGCGAAAGCCGATGCATAAATTTGTGATTGATTTTGGTGATGAGATTGGTATGCGTCGTTCATGCGAGCAAATTACCCAGAATTATGAGCCGGAGGATTTGGTGGGGAAGCAAGTGGTGGGGGTGGTGAATTTTCCGGAAAAGCAGATTGGTCCGTATGTGTCGCAAGCGCTCACACTCGGCTTTCGCGACGCGGAGAACGGCGTGGTTCTTATTTCACCAGAGAAGAAGGTGCCGAATGGTGAGCGACTTTTGTAAGTTATGAGGTGTCATCTCGCACTTGATGCGGGATCTCGAGAGAGTTGTTTCGTAAGGTTTAGATCCCGCATCAAGTGCGGGATGACAGCAGGAGGATTTCTATATTCAATTAGTTCATATCTATATGCCTTTATTATCTGATGCACACTTGAATAAAAACGTGTTTGACACCGACGTTGAGCAGGTACCGATTCGCCAGGGGTATGGCGAAGGACTTCTTTTGGCAGGGAAGCGCGACGCACGCGTGGTGGCGCTCTGTGCTGATTTGACTGGCTCCACAAAGACAGACCTTTTTGCAAAAGAGTTTCCCAATCGTTTTGTAGAAATGGGTATTGCCGAGCAATCAATGGCATCTGTAGCGTCAGGCATGGCAGCAATGGGAAAGATTCCGTTTTTAGCGTCGTACGCGATGTTTTCTCCTGGGCGTAATTGGGAGCAGATTCGCACTACGGTGTGTTATAACAATGTGAATGTAAAAATCGCCGGAGCGCATGCGGGTGTGTCGGTTGGTCCTGATGGCGGGACACACCAAGCGATTGAAGATATCGCGCTTATGAGAGCAATCCCGCGTATGACGGTACTTGTGCCGTGTGATAGCAATGAAGCACGAAAAGCAACGCTTGCGGCCGCAAGCCATGTGGGACCTGTCTATATTCGTTTGGCACGTGAGAAAACGCCTGTGATTACCACAGAAGACACACCGTTTGAAATCGGGAAAGCACAACTTTTCTTTGAACCGAAGAAAGGTGTGAAGAAAACGGTTGGTATCATTGCAAGTGGATCGCTCATGCATCACGCACTCGTTGCGGCAAAAGATTTGGAGGAAGAAAAGATTGGCGTGTCGGTTCTCAATCTTGCCACCGTGAAGCCGCTTGACGAGGAAGGAGTGCTCGATTTTGTAAAGAAACATGACGTGATCGTAACGGTAGAAGAACATCAAATCGCCGGTGGTGTTGGTTCGGCAATTGCGGAATTTCTTTCTGAAAAGTACCCTATGCCCGTGCATCGCATTGGTGTGAAAGACCAGTTTGGACAATCAGGCACACCGGAAGAGTTAATTGCTCACTATGGAATGGATATTGAGGGAATGAAGGAAACAATACGGCAAATAAAAAAAGAGCAAACAAAAAACAAAAAACGATGAACGATAAACTACAGGATATTTTTCCCACTGTCACCAAGCACCAAACGTATGACTGAGATGGCGCGGAGGAGGTTAAGAAGTAATCTCACTGAGGATGACATACCGGGTTTCTAAACACATAGGTTTGGTGCTCGGTCTCACTGGAATCGGTAAATAAAAAAGAAAAAGTAAATATATCAGATAAAAAAGTGCCGGCTACCGCCGGCGCTTTTTGCGCGCCTACTGTCATTTTATGTTTGATTCCAAAGCTCACTATTTCAAGAAGAGGAAATTATTGAGCTGGGCAAGCCGGAATATATGTTCCTATGTATTCTGCTCTTGTTGGTTTAGATTCTGAATCAAGTTCAGAATAACAGACAGATAGTGTGGTGAGTTGAGACGTGCGCGAGATATCTTTATTGATACGCTAAAAAAACTTGCGTAATAGGTGCGGGGGGGGGGTAAAATAAAGAGTATGAAAATGAATACACTACAACAACGAGGTTTTACTCTCATAGAGCTTCTGGTGGTCGTTGCAATTATCGGTTTGCTTTCTTCTATGGTTCTTGCGAGTTTGAGTAGCGCACGAGAAAAAGCACAGGTTACTAAAATTGTTCGCGATTTTAAGGAAATGGAAAAGGCGTTTTATCTTTTTGCTGATGCAGATGGAGTTGCTGAGTGGTGGTCGGGGCAACACTGGACGGGAGGTGGCGGCACTGAAACACGAGTAGATTGGCTGATTGAAAATACAGATTTGGGAGATTATCTCTCAGTAGCTCCCAAGGCACCACATAATGATAATTGGTATTACTTCTATAGAAATACAGGGACAGAATTTGTTCCCATGGAATCAACGTGTCATTGGTCAAATTGGATGCGTGGCGTATCGATTCATTACAATCACAATGGACCGTGCCAGGCTATTAACGGTACTCTTGGGCGCGCAATAGAGGAGGCGATTGACGGAGAATATAACCAATGTGATGGAAAGGTGAGTTGCGACATATGTCGGTGTTTGTATCGATTGAGCAATACACAGACGTTTTAATTAATGCGCGACGGCACAGCAGATTATTTTTTTCGCGCCCGCATCCTTGAGGGCGCGGCGTGCTTCGGCGAATGTGGCGCCGGTTGTGGTAACATCATCGATGACAATAACGACACGTCCGGTGACGTGCGCGGGATTGGAGACGGCAAACGCTCCGCGGAGATTTTCAAGACGGGTTTTTCTAGTCTTAGTTGCCATTTGTGATTGTGTTTCGTGAGTTTTTATGAGTATGCCGTTGCCGTTTTCGGTGCTGTCGAGTCTTTGGGCAAGTGCCTGGACGATAAGCGCAGATTGATTATAGCCACGCTCTTTTTCTTTTGCCGAAAAAAGCGGAATAGGAACGAGAAGCGGTTTTGCGGTGCTTTCCATAAGCGTGATGTCGGCAATAATTTCAGTAAGAATGTCGGTGAGTGCTTTTGCCGCCACGTCGGCAAGTGCTGTTTGAGAGCGGTATTTGAGTTTCCACAAAATCGTATGGGCGAGCGTGTCGCGATATGACCACACGGCATAGGTGTCGGGAAAGGGAGGTATGTCGGCAGATTCAACACGGGAAAGACATGTCGGACAGAGGTGTGTACCGAGCATGCCGCATCCAATGCATCGTGAAGGGAAGAGTGCTTCAATGCAGATGTTGGAGGTACGGCGCGTGATATCAACGCTTTTCTCATATACATCGGCGACTTTCATGATATAATCGTAGCATGGTTGATTTTCTCAAACAAATAACATCCTCTTTCATGTCGGCAAAAAACAATAGCGTGATTGGCATCGATATTGGCTCTTCTTTCATGAAAGTGGTGCAATTAAAGCGAAAGAATGGAAAAGCAATTCTTGAAACATACGGCGAACTTGCGCTCGGTCCGTATGCCGATGCGGCAATTGGTCAAGCGACACAGCTCTCTCCCGATAAGATTACACCGATCCTTCTCGATCTTCTCAAAGAAGCAAATGTTACGACAAAAAATGCAGGTGTATCATTGCCACTACAGTCGAGTTTGCTCTCGCTTATGAAGATGCCGAACGTTGATGAGAAAAAACTAGCTCAAATGATTCCCATTGAAGCGCGAAAGTATATTCCGGTTCCTGTTTCCGAAGTGTCGCTCGATTGGTGGGTGTTACCAAAAAGAGAGGAGCAGGTTGTTGATGGAAGCGATCCGACCGAAGTGAAAAAAGGTGAAGGTGAAGAAAAAGGACCCGGCAGAAACATGACAGATGTTTTGGTTGTGGCGCTTTTGAACGAGACGATCAATGATTACAACACAATTATATCGTCTTCCGGTTTGCAGAATGCTTTTCTTGAGTTGGAAGTATTTAGCACGGTGAGAAGTACTTTTGGTCACACGTCTGCCCCAGTTCTTATTTTTGATATGGGTGCTCGTACAACTAAGATTGCGATTATGGAATATGGTATCATTCGTGCTCAGCATATTATCAATAGAGGGTCGCAGAATATTACCGTCGCCCTTTCCGAATCACTCGGTGTGCCGATTGCTCGCGCGGAACAAATCAAACGTGATGTTGGTCTTGTAGGAAAGGGGAATGATGCAGACGCCTCAGCCACAGCACAGCTTATTGTTGATCATGTCCTCACGGAAGCACAAACAGTACTCCTTAACTATGAACGAAAACATAATCGTATGATCAAACAGATTATTCTTACCGGAGGAGGGGTACTCCTGAAGGGGCTATATGAAAAGGCTGATAAGGAATTTGAGACGGAAGTAACCTATGCTGATCCATTTTCTCGAACGGAGTCGCCTGCATTTCTTGCGCCCGTATTACGTGATGCCGGTCCGGAGTTTGCTGTTGCGATAGGTTTGGCACTGCGCAAACTTGAGGAAACAGGTTAATCCGGTTCTATGTCGGTGATTCTTCTCAGGGTGCGAGTGTTATCAGTAATGATGTGTACTCTGAAACACAGACGTATAGAGTTGGGTTAATCCACAAGGTATCACTTCTCTCAAAGAGAAAAAAAGTGCATAATAAAGATACATATGACACCTGCTACCACTTCTTTTATTCCCAAACAATCAGGTCCTGAAAAAAGGAAACGACGCACGTCAGGATTACGCTTTCTTGTTGTTATAGGAGGCATTGTTTTTATTGGTTCTCTTGCTGCAGCAGGTGGTGTGTATGGATATGAGCAGTTTTTGAAGAACCAGATTGAACAAATGCGTGCATCTCTTGAACACAATCAATCGACACTGAGTACTAAAGATATTGGTGAATGGAAACGTCTCGATGATCGTATTATGACACTTGAGGATATTCTCGGTCGTCACGTTGCCTTCTCGTATTTTTTCGATATACTCGGAGATGCAACGTTACAAAATGTGCGATTTTCCAATTTTGGATATGAGTTCTCGGAAGGAGGTGCGATTATTACTCTTTCTGGAGAGTCGCCAGATTATAGTACGGTTGATTCTCAATCGGATATCTTTGGTCGCCACGAGGTAATACAGGATCCAATTTTTGCTGATTTGAGTCTTGATGATAAGGGTAATGTTTCATTCAGCGCGACGTTTTTTGTTGATGAGAATGTCATATCATATGACGCACAGTAATACATATCGTTAAATCATGCCGTATATTATTTTCACAATCGCATTGCTCGTTGCCTCCGGAGGTGTGTTTTTCGGATTCACTGATGAGAGGTACGCGGTGATTCAAGGTCTTGAAAAAGAAAAAGAGGAGCTTGCTCGAGCGGCGGAAAAAATGAACGAATTAAACGAAGTTCGCGATGCTATTTTAGCGCGTCGTGCCTCGTTCTCTTCTGAAGATATAGAACGTCTCGAAAAAGCACTTCCTGATAATGTTGATAATATTCGTCTCATCAACGACCTCGATGGTATTGCCTCACAATACAACATGTTGGTTCGTGGCGCATCGGTATCGTTTGCCATGGATGCCTCGGGAGATATTATTGTAGATGAGAATGAGTATGGTGTCGTAACGGTTCAATTTTCGGTGTCCGGTCCGTATCAGACGTTCTTGAATTTTCTCGACAAACTAGAACATAGCTTGCGTATCGTTGATGTTACCAGTATTTCGTTTTCTTCCAGTGAGGAAGATTTCTACGAATACGGTATCTCTTTGCAAACCTATTGGCTTCGATAAAAAAATACTATGATAAACATTTTCAAACACAAAAAAGTATTTTTCGGCATCATTGCCGGTGTTGTTGTTTTCTTCGGGTATCAGATGTTTTTTACTGGAGAAGAGAATGACGCGTCTGTTGTTATTACCGGAAGCGGCGGACAATCTCAGTCCGAGCTTGATATTTTGAGATTGTTGGCGGACATCCGTTCGGTCAATCTGAACCATGATCTTCTTGAAACGGCGGTATTTTTAAGCCTCGAAGATTACAGCGTCTTTATTGAGGAAGGTCCGACAGGAAGACGGAATCCATTTGCACCGATTGACGGTATTGTGCCCGTTGTAGAGGGAGAATAAGAAATTGAGAAGCCTCTCTCCAGGACTTTCTTTTTCGTATCACAGCAAATAAATTGCCGTCAATAGGGCATGTGCAGAGAAAGTACACTCAACATGAGATTTTAGGCAGATTTTTCGTATACATACCATGGCCTTTATTGATTATCTTCTACAACATGAGATTATTGATCAGTCTGTAATGAAAGATGTACAGAAGCGTGTTTTTCAGGAAGGGCAAGGACTTGAAGAGGTGCTGGAATCACACGGCATCAAACCCACTCAACTTCTGAAAAGCAGAAGCGATTATTCCGGTATTCCCGTGCGTGATTTAAAGAAAAATGAGGTGTCATTTAAATCGCTTGAATATGCTCCTGAAGAATCGGCGTTGCACTATCGTTTCCTCCCTCTCGGAATCGCCGGGGATGTGTTGGAGGTTGGTATTGTTGATCCTGATAATATCGGCGCGCGCGATGCAATACAATTCATTGCAAATAAGCTTGATATTCCTTTCAAACTTTTTCTTATTTCCGAAGAGGACTTTACTGAAAACGTTAAAAAATACAAGGGTCTTTCTGGTGAAGTAAATAAAGCACTCTCCGAACTCGAAACTGAACTCGATGACACCGAACGAGCAATTGCCAATGTTGAGCCAGCACAAGATCTTTCCAAGACACGTATTATTGAAGACGCGCCGGTGACAAAAATCGTTGCGGTTATTTTGCGTCATGCTATTGAAGGGAAAGCATCCGATGTGCACGTTGAGCCCCTTGAGAACAAAGTGAGGGTCCGTTTTCGTGTAGATGGAGATATGTACACGAGCTTGGTGTTGCCGAAACAGGTTAATAATGCAGTTGTTGCAAGAATTAAAATCCTCACAGGAAACATGAAGCTTGATGAGAAGCGAAAACCTCAAGACGGACGCTTTTCCGCGCACATTGAAGGAAGAAAAGTAGACTTCCGTGTATCCACATTCCCAACATATTACGGTGAGAAAGTAGTGATGCGTATTTTGGACAAGGAGAAAGGAGTCCTTTCTCTTACAGATCTTGGTATGACCGATCGACAGAAAAAAGTTGTCGAAAAAGCAATCAATCGCCCGTATGGCATTATTCTTCTTACCGGTCCAACAGGATCAGGAAAGACAACCACGCTGTATTCCATGTTGAATGAGCTTGATAGAGATTCAAACAACGTGGTATCGCTGGAAGATCCGGTGGAATACAATATGGAAGGAGTGAGTCAGTCGCAAGTACGCCCTGAGATCGGCTACACTTTTGCAGGAGGGCTTCGCAGCATTTTGCGACAGGACCCTGACGTGATTATGGTTGGAGAGATTCGTGATAAAGAAACGGCACAGCTCGCAATTCAAGCGGCGCTTACCGGTCACTTAGTGTTTTCAACGCTCCACACCAATACGGCAACCGGCGTGATCTCTCGTTTGGTTGACATGGGTATTGATCCGTACCTTATCGCCCCGACGCTTGTTTTGGCTATTGGTCAGCGTTTGTTGCCGCGCATGTGTGCAGACGCGAAAAAGAAGCGTGTGTTTGAAGGAAGTATGAAAGAAATGGTCGAAAAACAAATTGCTGATTTATCGGAAGAAAAAAAAGCGCTGTTTCGAAATCAAACCCATGTCCACGAAGCTCAACCGACAGAAGGGTGCCCATCGGGAACCCGTGGACGTGTTGGCATTTTCGAAATGTTTGAGATTGATTCAGACATTGGACATGTTATTGTATCGAATCCTGTGGAAGAAGATATTTATACCATTGCGCGGAAAAAGGGCATGCTAACCATGAAGGAAGATGCAATATTAAAATCGTTTAACGGACAAGTTTCTTTCGATGAAATTAGCTTTTTGTAAAGGTTCAGTATTACGTATTATATGACACAAGAAATACCAAAACCAACAGTATTGATTATCGATGACGATAATTTTCTGCTCGACATGTATGCGTTGAAGTTTTCGCAAAATGGTTTTTCGGTAGTAGCGGAAATGAGCGCAGGTTCTGCACTTGAGCGACTTCGTGACGGTTTGAGTCCGGAAGTGATTCTCACTGACGTACTTATGCCGGGGATGGATGGTTTTACATTTCTCGAGCACATCCAAGACGAACATCTTGCCGATCAGGCGAAGATTATTGTCTTATCCAATAAAGGCGAAAAGCAAGATATTGATCAAGGAGTCTCACTCGGTGCCGACGGATATATTATCAAAGCAAGCATGATTCCGTCTGAGGTTGTTGACAAAGTACGATCAATACTGAATAAGTAATTTTTATCCACAAGAGGATGTTTTCACTAGCGTGGAATGATATAATGCACGTATTCTCTCATAAGAGATTTGGCATATATTTGTACGATGAGAACGTTATTGTCGTATGAATATATGCTGAATATGTGCACAGATGAAGGTGTCTGTGATAGCATAGAAGTATTATTATTTATTATTTTTGTTTTTAGTATGATGAAAACCAATCGAGGTTTTACCCTCATTGAACTTCTTGTGGTGATTGCGATTATTGGAATCTTGTCATCCGTGGTACTCGCGTCGCTCAACTCTGCGCGTGAAAAGTCACGTGACGCGCGTCGTATTTCCGACATCAAGCAGCTTCAGCTTGCTCTTGAGTTGTCTTTTGATGCAAACGGTGAGTATCCAGACGCCTTGGCTGATATTGGAACGGATTACATTGGTGCCGTTCCCACAGATCCACTTTCGGGTAGCTATAGTTATATAAACTTAACATCAGCTGATGCTGCGTGTGATGCATCTGCTACTGTTGGTACTTGTATAAAATACCACCTAGGAGCAGACCTTGAAAATACCAGCCACAGTGCTCTTCCGGGAGCTGACTTTAATAGCTCTGGGGTAGGAGGATTTAACGGAGGTGTTGCTGATATATACGATATTACATCGTAATACGTTTCGAGCTTATACAAAAATCCCGCGAAAGCGGGTTTTTTGGTGTATAATAGTATCATGACACTTTTCTTGTATGTGGCCGTGTTTATTTTTGGAACTATTATCGGGAGTTTTCTCAATGTGCTTATTTTGCGCCGAGGGACCGGTCGTTCTGTTGTAAAGGATCGATCAGCTTGCTGGACATGTGGCAAGATGCTCCGATGGTATGAACTTGTGCCGATTGTGAGTTATGGAGTACTTCGAGGAAAATGCGCGAGATGTAAAGCATCTGTTTCTCCTCAGTATCCAATAGTTGAATTTCTTACCGGCACGCTTTTTACCCTCGGAGCGTGGAGCATGATAGACATGTTTTTTCTACCCGTGTGGGGAATCGTGTCGCTTGCACTACTCCTTGCTGTTATCATATCGCTTTCTGTCATGATGACGGTGTATGATATTCGTCACACAATCATTCCCAATGCATGGGTATACATATTTGCTGTCTCCTCTCTTGTGTATACTGCCGTTTCTCACCTTGCCACATATGGCACATTTGTTCAGTGGTCGGTATGGGATATGATGGCAGGACCGATACTCGCAATTCCTTTTGCCGCCCTGTGGTTCTTTTCCAAAGGAAAGGCGATGGGCTTGGGGGATGCAAAACTTGCTCTCGGTATTGGTTGGCTTCTCGGACTTATGGAAGGTCTTTCGGCAATAATTCTTGGATTTTGGATTGGTGCGATTATAAGTGTCGGACTTATCAGTATGCACAAGGCAAAAGGATTGTTTGGTACTGGAAAACGGTTTACAATGAAGAGTGAAATTCCGTTTGGTCCGTTTCTTCTCCTTGGCATGTTTGTCGTTTTTTTCTTTCACATTCAAGCGCTCTATCTTTTTGTTTGATTTATGAATATACACACATTTCGAAATATAGCGGGCTTCACCTTGATTGAGCTTATGGTTGTGGTCGGTATCTTTGCGTTTATGAGCGGACTCATTCTCGCGAATTATCCTCGCTTTAACGCGCAAATTATTCTTGAAAACACGGCCCATGAAGTGGCACTTGAAGTGCGACAAGCGCAAAACTTCGGGCTTGGCGTTCGTGAGACATCTCGTGGAACAGGTGAGTATCCGGCGTACGGTGTATATATTCCCGAAATTGATGGTGCTCTGGAGAATAAAACAAAAGTATATCTCTATGCCGATGTGAATAATGACCAAATGTATGAGGGAGGGGATTGTATACCGGGCGGGGGTGAGTGCATTGAAGTTCTTACGCTCCGCAATCATCATATAGCGGCATTGTGCGGAGATATAAAAACCGATCATCCTTCTGCGGATGTGTTTCGGACAACAGATGATGTAATTGATTTTAATACAGCCCACCCCTTATACTGTAACAAGGATAGCATTGATGTTCTTTTCACTCGCCCGAATCCGGATGCTTTCCCTAGGAGTTTTATTGATGGAGGATCAGAAACTACACACAATGATATTGCCATGGTTGTTTCAACACCAAGAGGAAATGTGCGAACTGTTGTGGTGTGGTCGACAGGACAAATTACCGTTGAATAAGTATGCAGAATTTTTTCTCCTCACATACAGATACAAAAGGATTTACTCTTATCGAAATGATTGTCTCGGTGGCTATTTTTGCAACCGTTGTCTTGATTGCTGTGGGGGCACTCCTCTCCATCATTGCTGTAAACAGAAAAGCTAATGAACTTCGTGTTGTGATGGAGAATCTTAACTTTGCCATTGAGAGTATCGCGCGTGGTGTGCGTACGGGAACTGACTACGGATGCACAGTTGTGTCGGGGAATTGCAATGATGGTAACCAGTTGTACTTTATTGACCAGACAAGTAACAACGTTCGATACACATTGACAGATGGTCTGATAACACGGCAAGTAGGGGGTGGTGACACTGTGCCGGTAACATCGTCAGAAATCGTTATTGAAGATATTCATTTTTGGGTGCGTGGTGTTGGAACTGGCGATATGATGCAGCCACGTGTGTTGATGACGGTGCAAGGCATGTCCGGCGTAGAAGGAAAGAATGAGACACGATTTAGCTTGCAAACAACAATTTCTCAGCGCGATACCGAGTAATAGAGTAATAGAGTAATATATGAAATGTATGAAAAAAGTTGAAACAACGTATAAAGGGTTTTCACTCATCGAAACATTGATTGCGGTGTCGGTGCTTATGATGGCAGTTGCCGGACCTTTATCGATAGCATCGCGTGGACTCGTTTCCGCACAATTTGCTCGCGATCAGATTATTGCTTTTCATTTGGCACGAGAAGCGACTGAGCTTATTCGTAATAAGCGTGACGAAAATATTCTTTCCGGGCAAGATTGGTTTGATGGCATGGTATCTTCACCAGTGTGTCTTTCACCGAATGTTTGCCGTGTGAGTCCGACAGCTGAGGATGTAACATTTACAATATGTTCAGGAGGAGCATGCGAACCTCTGTCTGTGCACACAGTAACCGGCATCTATGATTATGATTCGGGGGTGAATTGGCGAGAATCGCGATTTACCAGAAGTATTTCATTTGAGACTGTCCCTAATCACTTTGATAATGAGATCGTGGCTAATGTGACAATCAAATGGGATACAGGATCTCTCTCGAAGGAGTTTACCATTAGTGAGCATTTTTTCAATTGGAAAGAATAACACGCGTATGATGTATCATAAAGACAGCACAAATCTACAAAAACGAGGATTTGCACTCTTGTTTTCGGTTCTTGTGGCGGGCATTCTTCTCACTATCGGTTTAGGGATTTTCAGTATTACTTTCAAGGAACTGCTTCTGTCGTCTTCTGATCGCGAATCACAAATTGCTTTTTATGCAGCTGATACGGGAACTGAATGTGCGCTTTATTGGGATATTCAGCATCCCGATACTCTATATAGTGTATTTGGTCTCGTAGTAGGATCAGGAACAACGAGTCCTCCCGATGTGAGTAGTCCAATTCTTTGTGGTAATCAAGATGTTATTACAAATGGATATTGGAATCCGGGAGGAGCAGTGGCACCGATTGAAACAATATTTCGTATTGAGAACATTGGCGGAACAGATGCTTGTGCGGATGTGACAGTTACAAAAGATTATAACGCTGGAGCGGGAGAACGAACGACTCGCATTGATTCGCGTGGTTTTAATACCTGTGATCCGAATGCGTCGCGTCGTGCTGAACGAGGTCTGCGTGTGGAGTATTCGATATAAACAAACGATAAACAATAAAAAAAAAACGATAAAAACCGCCTGTGCGCAAAGCGCACAGGCGGTTCCATGCCGTATGCCGTGGTATACTATCATTATGATT
>JACNGX010000003.1 GCA_014383885.1 Parcubacteria group bacterium
CGACATCCACCGCATTTTTATTTTTTATTTTTTCTTTGGTGTTTGCTTTTATAATACATATCGTCCTTTAGTATCATCACGGGCAATTTTTCCTTCGTCCATGGTAATCACGCGCTTGCCAAGAGAATCGATCACACCTTTATTATGAGTCGTTAAGAGAATTGTCGTGCCGAGCTCATTAATCTTTCGCAAGATATTCACAATGTCTTGGGTATTAATCGGATCAAGGTTCCCTGTGGGCTCATCGGCAATGAGCAAGTCGGGCTGGTTGATAATCGCACGCGCAATGGCTACTCGTTGCCTTTCACCTCCGGAAAGCTGATGTGGAAAATTCCAAATCTTGTCTTCGAGATCCACGAGCTCAAGCGCTTGTGGCACATCGGCGGCAATCTCAGCATCAGTGCGTCCTGCTGCTTCCATGGCGAATGCGATATTTTCGTATGCAGTCTTTCCGGGAAGAAGTTTGAAATCTTGAAAGACAGTGCCAATACGACGGCGGAGTGTGGGGATTTCTTTTTCCGGCAACGTATGCACATCGCGTTCTTCAAAATAGACTGTTCCGGTAGAGGGGGCCTCTTCAGCAAAAAGCATTTTGAGAAGCGTCGTCTTCCCGGCACCGGAGTGTCCCACGATAGACGCAAATTCTCCTCGTTCAATGCCGAGAGAAATATCATCAAGCGCCAGTGTTACTCCATTGCCGTTGTCGCGATATTCTTTTGAGACGTGATCGAAGTGAATCATGAGTTAGGATGTCAGTATGTTAGTAAGTTAGGAGGACAGTATGTGAAAAAGGAGATTGGTATATGGCAGGTGTCGCGAAGCGACACCTGCCATTATCTACTGACATACTATCATACTAACCTACTACCTTACTGCTCCATTATACACCAAAATCTGTTGCGTAAGAAATGTGCATATCCCTGTTTATGGAAGATCTTTTTCGGCTTCCAGAAACGGCTCAATAGCACCATTTTCAAGTACACGCTCGGCATCGCGCACCTCTACATCCGTTCGATGATCTTTTACCATTTTATATGGATGGAGTACATATGAACGAATCTGATTCCCCCATTCAATCTGCATTGTCTTGGAAATAGACAGCCCTGCGAGCTCACGTGCGCGATCGTCTTCTTGCTTGCGAATCAAACGTCCTTCAAGAACCTCCATTGCTTTGTCGCGATTGCGCTCTTGGGTGCGTTCCGATTCGGCATGCACGGCAATGTTCGTTGGCAAATGCACGATGCGCACGGCTGTTTCCCGTTTATTCACATTCTGTCCGCCTGGTCCTGAGGATCGTGCAAATTCCACTTTCACATCCTCATCTCTAATCTCCACATCACCTCGTTTATCTATTTTGGGCACCACTTCCACAAGCGCAAACGACGTGTGCCTCTGACTCTTAGCATTAAAAGGAGAAAGGCGCACGAGCCGATGCACACCTGATTCATGCTTGAGCGTGCCGTATGCATTTTTTGCGATAATTTCTGCGGTAAGGTTGCGAATACCACCGTGGTCATTTTCATTTTTGTGGAGAATCGTAATCGTCCATCCGCGATTCTCAGCATACTTTGCATACATCCGAAAAAGCATTGCCGCGAAATCTTCCGCATCGTCTCCGCCAGCACCGGCGACAAATGAGACGATAGTGCCGAGTCGATCGTATTTCGACACACCTTCAATACTATCTTTAAGCTCCTGCATTTCGGCAATAAGCGACTGTGCTTTCTCTTTATCATTCCAAAAATCAGTGCCACTCATCGCTGCTTCAATTTCTTTCAGCCGCATTTCTTTTTCTTCTTTTGTACGCATGTCGGTACTCATACAGGAAACAGTATAGCATGAACAAACTTATAGCTGATAGCTTTTAACTTAGAGGAAAAAGTGTCATTCCCGACTCGACCGGGAATAACAGTAAATAATTGCGTAGACAAAAGCGGCGCGTAGCGCCGCTTTTGTGTTTTTGTATTTGATATTTTATTTGGTATTTGACTATTGTTTTTTGATTTTTGATTTTCTGAGCCACCTCCCAGGATTGAACTGGGGACCTATCGCTTACGAAGCGATCGCTCTACCAACTGAGCTAAGGTGGCGTTTGGTTAACGATACACTATAAAAAACAAAAAACGATAAAACTTGCTATGCTCGTGAGCCAAGACCGGGGTTTGTCCAGTCCCACATTGATGACTCTAAAAACCTGTATATCCTACTCAGCAACTATTCTACTGAGGAGAATAACATATTCACAGAAATCACAAATGTGGGGCTGGGCGCGGCTCGCTGTCGTCACAGCAAGCTGCTCCGACATACTCTGCCGTTCAAACCCCGACGAAAGCCCAGCAGTGGGCTTTCTGTCTTGGACACTCGCTTCGCTCGTGAGCCAAGACCGGGGTTTGAACCCGGGACCTCACCCTTACCATGGGTGTGCTCTACCAACTGAGCTATCTTGGCGTGCTGTATAGAGTACTATATTTGACGACGGTTTTCAAGAAAAACCACCCGAGAGCCATTCGGATAATCGACCGGAATTTCACTGCTCCCAAGCACCACTTTCGTAAACGAAAGGTGGTGCTTGGTCCGCTCGTGGAACCCTCGGTTCCACGGACCTCCAACACGGGGAACCGCAGGTTCCCCGACCCCCTCCTCGGTTCAAATCCGGCCGGCTCGCTCATACATAAAGAAAAAAGACCAGCAGAAACTGGTCTTTTTTCTTTATGCGCGGCCGACCGGATTTGAACCGGCGATCTTCGCTGTGACAGAGCGACGTGTTAACCGAGCTACACCACGGCCGCAGTGTTGGGACATACGCCCCAAAGTTGCGAATTATTTCTTCGCTTCTTTGTGTGTCGTGTGCTTCTTGCACCACTTACAATACTTGCTGAGCTCAATCTTGCGCTCAACTTTCTTCTTATTCTTACGAGACCAATAATTAATTCTCTTACAGTCCGCACAAGTTAATTTAATGAGTCTATCTTGTGACATAGTAGTATTTTAGT
>JACNGX010000022.1 GCA_014383885.1 Parcubacteria group bacterium
TTGATGATTTCGCCATATGTGACAAGTGTACCACATGTCTTCGTATTTAAAGGTGAGGAGTGGTATGTTTTAATACTATTCATCACATTTCCCATGAACAACACACCTTTCTCCCCTCTCGCTTTCTTGGCGTCGCTCGGAGCCGGAGGAATCGCTGTAACACCCTTTGCTTTTTTACAGTACACCACCCATACTGGCCCAGGACTTATCAAAAGTACCGACATTGCCCGTGATTCGCTTTCATTTAGTGGCACACTCCTCCAATACGGACTTGAGGCGATTATGATTGTCTTTACCATCCTCCACCTTGTGTTGAGCGTGTACTTCGCCAAAAAGCTCGTGGAATGGTTTCGCTCAGGTGCACATACCGGCTTCCTTAAAAACCCACTCGTCAACGCCGGCATCTTAGCGCCATTTATCTCTCTTGTGATGACCATGAATGTGGGTATCGGACCCGTTCGCTACCTCTTTCCTTCTATGGCAGAAAATCTTCAAGCGTTCATGCTTCCGACACTTATTCTGTGGCTCGTCATTTGGGTCGTGCTCATGATAACCGACATGAAGCTTCTTAAGACGTCATTCGAAGAAGGGTTCGATACCGCAAAGATAAGTTTCGGATGGTTGCTTCACCCTTTCGCGCTCGGCATGCTCACCGTCACCGGTACTGGCATCGCCGCCATGGCACATGACGTATCAATCGCCAATATTGCTGCGTTTTTCTCCCTCGTTTCAGGATCAATGGGACTTTTTCTTCTCTTGGTAAAACTCATTGTGATTTTTAAAAGCCATTTTGCCGCTCCCGGACTTCCGGAAAAACACTTCCTTCCGAGCTTCCTTATCGTGGTTCCAAACGTAACCCTCTATGCCATTGCCGGATTTCGCTTTATGCATTATCTTGAACACGTACACGGATTTGAAACTGCGCTCTTCGCGTGGCTCATTATTCTTTCTGGATTTGCCTTTGAAGTATGGTATATGCTCTTTGGTCTCACACTCCTCAAAGAATTCTTCACCGAGCACTTCTTGAAAAAAGAATTTTACCTCACCCTTTGGGGACTGGTATGCTCGGTGGTCGCGTTTGCCGTCTTGGGAAGTTTTGCGTACAAACTCTTCCTTACTACACCGATTATCTATGGTATTCTTGTGGCAACCATACTTATTGCCGTTGTGCTTTTCTTCTTCCTCCTTTCTCGCCACATCACTTGCAGTAACAAAAAAGAAGGGGAAATCGCATGCTCATAAAATAACAGCACTCTTCCCAAAGGACGGTCCTGTCTGCAGAGTTTTGAAAAGTGTGGTGTAATATTTTTTCGTCCGTCCCGCGCTCCGCGCGGGATGTTTGTTTGGTATACTTGTAGTAGTATATATTAGTTTTTTCGACCATTAGGTCATTTACCGTTAATCGTTTATAATTTAATTGTTTCAAACATGGCAACAACAACACAAGTCCACATTGTGGAAGAAGGTGAAGCACAAGGAGCAGCCGCTCCGGTGTTTCAGGAGTTTATTGACACCAAGGGAGGTGTGCCGGAATGGGCACAAGTTATGGCGAACCGCCCAGAAATGCTCGTGGCGTTTTATGAGCTTTTCAAAGTAACCATGGGCCCGGGGCTCGTGGAGCAAGACAATAAATGGAAAATTGCGTTTAAGGTTTCTAAGCTCAATAAATGTGAATATTGTATTGGTGTGACAGAAAGCATGCTTGCAAAGCTCGGTGTCTCGGCAGAAGATATGCGGTATGTTGATACCGATATTTCCCAAATGAAGCCGGATGAACAAGCGGCGGTGCGCTATGCCGAAGCTGTCACGCTTGACGCAGTGGAAGTGCCGGAAGAGATTTATACGGAACTTAAAAATCACTATGATGACGCGCAGATTGTAGAACTCACCGGTGCCATCGGACTCTTCAATTACATCAATCGCTTCAATGACGCACTTGGAGTGATGCCGAGGTAGAAGTTAGAGTACCTAATCCAGCCCCACTTTCACTCATTCAGTAGTATCGCCACATTCTGTTAAGCGGAAATTTCTAATGATAAGAATTAGACTGGATGTACCCAGCGAAAATGTGACTGGACGGCCACAGTAGAAATTCGGAAAGAGAAAAGCGCGGCGACCGGAGGTCGCCGCGCTTTCTGTGTGCGAAACATACTTTCTCGTAACTCGATACTCATCGATGTCCACCACAACACTCTCTAGATCCCGCATTGTATCCAACCGCTTGCGGTGTAGAATCAAGTACGGGAAGACGATGCAATGCTGTTATTCATACCTCAGTGCCTCAATCGGGTTCTTCTTTGCCGCTTTGCGTGCGGGGTAGAGTCCGAAGACAAGACCGACTCCCGCTGACACACCGATACCAAGAATAGCAGCCGAAACAGGGAACGTCATCCCCCATTCCACGCCAAGTGATTGCGAAAGAATCACAGCGGCAATAGCCGAAAGCGCAAAACCGATAATCGTACCAATCACGCCGCCGGCACCGGTAAGCACAATCGCCTCCACCAAGAATTGTCGCAAAATGTCTACTTTCGTCGCCCCCACCGCCTTGCGCAAGCCAATTTCTTTCGTGCGCTCCGAAACCGAGACGAGCATGATATTCATCACGCCAATACCCCCCACCACAAGCGAAATCGCCACCATAGACGCAAGAAATGCCGTCAGCACTCCTAAAATCGTCCCCACCATATCAATCATTTCACTTTGCGTGCTGACATAAAAATCGTCATCATCAGGATCGGAGATATTGTGGAGATCACGAAGTGTTTGCTCAATATCAAGTACCGTTCGATCCACCGCATCGGCGCTCTCGGCGCGTATCATCACCTCGTGATAATGGTCAATGCCGAGGGTGTATGTTTGTGCTGTGGAAGGCGGAATGAGTATCACCTCATCGACATTGGTAAACATGACTTGCCCTGCCTGTTCAAAAAGACCAATAACCCGAAAACTATGGTTTTTAATCTTAATTGTTTTGCCGAGCGGATCATCATTACCAAAAAGCTCTTCGGCAACCTTTGAACCGATAACCGCAACGCTCTCCTTCTGACGATCTTCCTTTTCTCCGAAGAGGGTGCCTGATTCAATGTGCAAGTCAAACATCTCCGCCATCATCTCAGACGACCATCCATATATCTGTGGACGATACGTTTCCCCGCGATACGATACCGAACCAGAGACAAGTACCGCCGGCGACACTTCTGCAATGCCCGGTATCTTCTTCAAGGCATTGAGCTCGCGGTCTTTGATTGAATCGGAAAAAAGCGTATCCACCGAATCCGAAGGTCCTGTTGGCTGTTTTCCCGGACGTACCACAATCGTGTCGGCACCGAGTCCGCCGATTTCTCCCAGAATAAGATTCTGTGCGCCGTCGCCGATTGCTACAATAAGAATAATCGCCGCCACCCCAATCACGATACCGAGAATCGTCAAAAGCGACCGTGCTTTATTGATAAAGAGCGCGCCCCATGCCGTTTTGAATGTACGAAGAAAAATCATACTACTAAAACTATTTCGCAAACGAACCATTCCTGCGATGTTCTACCTCGGTATCACTTTCCACAGAACCGTCACGCAGGCGAATAATGCGCTGAGCATATTCAGCGGTATATGTTTCGTGAGTGATTAACAACACCGTATGTCCGTTTTTGTGCAGTCCGTCGATGAGTTCCATTACCTGTTCTCCTGATTTTGAATCAAGATTGCCTGTGGGCTCGTCGGCAAAAATCACGTTTGGTTTATTCACAAGCGCTCGGGCTATCGCCACACGCTGACGCTCACCACCGGAAAGCTGCGCCGGCTCATACTCAGCTCTGTGTGAAAGCCCCACAGCATCCACCGCCTCGCGCGCCATCTCTTCCCACAACGACTCTTTTACACCGGAATAAAGCAGCGGGAGCTTTACATTATCAAGCACAGATGTACGTGGAAGCAAATTAAACGTCTGAAAAACGAAACCCATTTTTTTATTTCGCACATGGGCAAGCTCATCTTCGTCATGCTCGCCCATCTCTTTGTCACTGAAACGATACGTACCGTCGGTCGGTCGATCCAGAAATCCCAAAATATGCAGGAGGGTTGATTTGCCCGATCCGGACGGTCCCATGATTGACACAAACTCTCCTTGCTTCACATCAAAAGAAATCCCTTTTAATACTCGGGTTTCCACTTCTCCATCATTAAATGTTTTTGTGATGTTATTGAGTGATAACATAGGGTACAAATCTACAAATCAGTACATATATACACATGCTACGAATACTACAAATCTGTTTATTACATTAGGCACCGAATCGTGTATTTGTAATATAGGTATTATTTATATGGTATTCGGACATCTGTACGTGTGTTACTCCCGTACAAACACAACTACCTCTTCACCTTCGGAAAGTCCGCTTATAATTTCAATATACGCATCAGATCCCTTAAGACCGGGTATTACCACACGCTCCTCGGGCTCTTCGGCACCCGCAACGACACGTACAAATTTTGTCCCGTCATCACGTGTTTCAACCGACCGCACCGGCACAGCAATCACATCTTCCCGTGTATCGGTTACGATAACCACATTCGCCGTCATACCCGAGCGCACCAAATCCTTGCTATCATCAAAATGCATAATCACCTTGTATGTGGATACTCCTTCAATCATCGTCTCCGCCGGATCAATCATAACGACAGTCGCCTCAAGTTCCATATCGTCGTTGTACGCGTCAAGCGTGAATGTTGCAATATCTCCCCTCCGCACCGATGTGATATCCGCTTCCGGAATATATGCTTCAATTTCATACGTTCCGGAAGAAATAACTCGCACGACTTCCTTACCCGCCGTTGCAATTTCTCCGGCATCCACATCCAGAAATGTTACCGTACCGGATACCGGAGCGGTGATCACTGTTTTGGCGATACGCGCATCGTAGCCGCTCACATCAGCTTCGGCTGCAGCAAGCGCTGCCTCGGCTGCGGCAATTTGCTCGGGTGTTGCTGGTGCTTCGGCGGCATCACGCTCGCGTTCACGGACGATAAGTGTTTGCTCAGCTGTGGTGAATCCTTCTTTTGCGGCTGCGATTCCAGCAATAGCCGTATTCACGGAAGTACGCGCGGTAGAAATATCGGTCTTGTATCCATCAATCGTCGTCTGTGAAAGCGCAGCCGATGCGTTTAATGTATTCACTGCAAGTGCCACCTTCTGGAGAAATACTCGTACTTCTTCGACGTATAGCACAACATCATCAACCGCATCCTGCACCATCTCGTCATCTCCCCCAACAAGAAGCATGTCCCATCTATCCAGCATATTACCTACCGAGGCACGCATCCATTCAATATCGTTTTTCAAAGACGGCGAATCAACAGATACATCGAGAGAAGGATTACTACCGTCGGGATTGGAAAAGAGTTGGTCGGCATCATTACGCACCGCATTGTCCGCGCGAGTGAATGCGTCTTGAATAGCTCGGACGACACTGTCTCCTGCATCCTCAAGCGATTGCTGCGCCTGGTTCACCTTCGCTTCATACACCGCCAAGTCCTCTTCACGCGTCCCCGAGAGGAGCTCCGCCAGATCAGCTACTGAGGCATCGCGCCGTGCCACTGCCGCAGCCCGATCGGCATAGAGATCGGCATTGGAAAGATACACAAGTGTTGTTCCAGCATAGACCGTATCACCCACATCGACAGAGACACTGGCAACGCGCCCTCCCGTTTCAAATGCAAGCGACACATCATGCGCCGGAGTGATGATGCCGGTTACATCCACTTCTTCTGTCACATCGCGAAGTGCGGTGATTTCCGTCTCATACGTAAGAGTACTATTTCCCCTTCCAAAGAAAAACCACGCCACGCCAATAATGACAATTACAATAGTCCCGACGAGCATTTTATGAGATTTGATATAGGTGAGGATATTCATACAAAAACGATACACGATTAACGAAAAACAGGGCTGGATGGCCACAATAAAAGAATATGCATTTAGTATATACCTATTCCTCTATAATGAATAGAGGTATTTTGTGCATATATATGTATACGGCGCGGCGTTTTCCTAAAGGAAAACGCCGCGCCCTTCATCTTCCCACAAAAAACAGGAGCATTTAGCTCCTGTGGGAAAGACATTCCATTCGTAAAAGTGAGCGGCTTCATTTCCCTACTAATACCGCCACACATACCCAATTCACGCAATGCTTTGCGCAATAGACATGAAAAGGTATAATAATCAAAGATTTCTTGAATTGTTTTACCATTTAATTTTTTATTCTCCCAACGGCCGAACACACCTCGTTGTGTTTTAGGTCCTAATCTCCTATTATATGAATCTATCAATCAAAAACACGTTGGCTGTTACCGGTTCAATTGCCCTTGTGGCAATTGCAATCACCGGACTCATGATTGCAAATACATATGGCAAATCAGTGGAGCCGTCATCATATCGCAGCTTTAGCGTCAGTGGTGAAGGAACCGCCTATGGCATTCCAGATGTCGCTACATTTTCTGTCGGCGTTACCACTGAAGGCGGCACCAATCTTGGCGCACTCCAAGAAGAAAACACGGAGAAGATCAATGCAATTATCGCATTCTTAAAAGATAATGGTGTTGCCAAAGAAGATATCACCACATCTTCATATAATGTCTCTCCGCGCTATCAGTATTACCGTTGCGATGCTTCATACGACTACGGAGCTTCTTCCATTGAACCATGCCCACCGGCAGACATCGTCGGCTATACCATTAATCAGCGCGTGAGTGTGAAAGCACGCGACTTTGAAGTCATCGGTACGCTCCTTTCGGGAGTCGTTGATGCGGGTGCCAACAGTGTTTCATCGCTTTCCTTTGAGATTGACGATGCCGATTCTGTAGAAAGCGAGGCACGCGCTGAAGCAATCACAAAAGCACGTGCAAAGGCGGAGGCAGTGGCACAAGCAGGAGGTTTCTCTGTCGGTCGTATTTTAGACATCTACGAAAACAGCACCTACCCGCGCTACGACTACGCATATACTGAAGACTCTGTTGGCTTTGGCATGGGCGGCAATACCAAAGTGGCACCGACCATTGAACCGGGATCAGAAGAAGTCAATGTGAATGTAACCATTCGCTTTGAAATCAAATAACATCATTACGAATTACGAATAACACGAATATACGAATCTTCTTTTTCATTTCACAATCTCCACTACACCCTGTCTTCGTATGTTCGTATACGTTCGTACTTCGTACCCATTATCTATAACCACTCATCTTTATGTCTGAAACACCAGAAACAAAAAAACAGCTTAACCCATGGATAACACCTGCGGCGATTGTTATTGCCGGACTCCTTATTGGCGGTGGATTTCTCCTCAATAGCGACACTCAATCAGATTCCACAACACCCGAATATCTTGATGTATCAGTCACTGAAACTGATCATGTGCTTGGCAACCCAGAAACAGCGACGATTACTATCATTGAATGGTCTGATATTGAATGTCCGTTCTGTAAGCGTTTCCATGCCGTCTCACACGCGCTCTATGAAGCATATGAGGGAGATGTTGCACTTGTCTTTCGTCAACTTCCTCTTGATTCACTCCATCAAAATGCTCGTACCGAAGCGGAAGCCACAGAATGCGTGAATGAACTCGCCGGGAACGACGCATTTTGGACTTATCTCGATACACTCTATGAACGCACTAAATCTAACGACGGACTCGATCTTGCGCTTCTTCCTGAAATCGCACAAGAAATTGCAGGCACTGATCCCGAAGCATTTACCGCATGTCTTGAAAGTGGTCGCCACGCCGAGACAGTAGCAAAGCAAGAAGCTCTTGCCGAACCTTTCGGCATCCGCGGTACGCCGTATAGCATCTTTCTTCTCCAAGATGGCACGTACTACACCGTTCCGGGCGCATATCCGGGAGACATTCTTGCAATAACCATTGAAGCAACGCTTGGTGGGGCACCGGTAGAAAAAAATCAAACCTTCATCGATATGTACACACAAGTCGGGCAAGGGATCATTACCCCCGAAGAACTCACAGTGTACTTTGAGGCAGAAATACAACCATATCTTCCGAAAACGGAGACAACAACGGAATCAACTGAATAATATGAATTACACTCCTCCCGAACATATTCTTCGCGCATATGCCACTGTGTTGGTGAATTTTGCGCTTGGTGATGGTAAAGGTGTACAGAAGGGCGAGGTGGTAAATGTAGCCCTAAAAGAATCAGCAAAGCCACTCCTCATCCATATCCAAGAAGCAATTCTCAAAGCAGGTGGACACACGGTCTTGCAGTATATTCCCGAAGGTCTGGACAAGAGCTTCTTTGAACACGCATCAAATGAACAACTTGATTTCTTCCCTGAGGAATATCAACACGCTCGGGCACATCTCTTTGATCATCAGATCGGCATTATCTCGACGAACGACAAACATGAGCTTGAAGATACGAATCCAGAGAAAATCATGCGAAAGCGTCGCGCGATAAAGCCGTACCGAGATTTACTTGATACCAAAGAGGTTGCGGGAAATTTTTCATGGACGGTTGCATTGTATGGTACTGAAGCAATGGCACGTGAAGCAAACCTCTCTCTGGAAGCATACTGGCAAGAAATTATCAATGCCTGTTTTCTTGATGACATTGACCCTGTCGCAAAGTGGAAAGATGTGTATGAGGAGATTGATCGCGTAAAAAACGCTCTCAATAACCTTGATATTGCATCAGTTCATATCAAGGCGCCAGGAACCAATCTCTCAATGGAAATCGGCGAGAACCGTCTGTGGAAAGGTGGTGGTGGCAACAATATCCCAAGCTTTGAGGTATTTACCTCGCCTGATTATCATACTCTCAATGGCACTATCACATTCACTGAACCTGCTTTTGTGAATGGAAATCTCATGAAAGGAATATCGCTCACCTTTGAAAATGGCGTCGTCACCGATTATCATGCTGATCAAGGTGAAGCATTCTTGAAAAGTCTTCTCGATCAGCCGGGCGGAAACCGTGTCGGAGAATTCTCCATGACCGACGGTCGTCTTTCACACATCACAACATTTATGGGAGAAACATTATACGATGAAAATGTTGGTGGACCGGAAGGAAACACTCATATTGCCATCGGAAAAAGCTTTCACATATGTTACGGCGGAGACAAAGACAAAACTCCCGAGAAGTGGGACGCTCTCGGCTTGAATGACTCACCTATTCATGTGGATCTCATCGCTACATCCCCACGCACCGTCACTGCTACACTAAAAGATGGAACCGAAAAAATCATCTATCAAAACGGGCGGTTCACGGTGTAGCGCAAACACAATAAGCGGCGGCACCTTCGGTGCCGCCGCTTTTTATCATCCTTCAAATTTACCTACCACCCAATCGAATTCCCCCTGCCAATTTCGAGTAGGACATGACCATCCTGGGCTATCAGGATGAGGTCTACCTGATGTCTCCATATCACGAACTCCAAGGACATAAAAAGCTCCATTCGACGTACTGCATCCACCAGACCCTGGACCATACCTGTAATATGCATACCGCTTAGAGGTATCATTGATTGGGTCGACAATATATGTCGGCAAGTATCTTTCATCCACCAACACCTCAATAAACGCCCCTCCATCCTCATAGCTTTCTTCCCAGCTTCCATTTGAAGAAGACGTGGCCGGATATCTATTATGATCATCATAGTACAATTCAAGTGCCAGTTGAATCTGACGCATATCAGCAAAACGCCGCGCATCACGCGCTTTCTCTCGTGCACTATTCACACTCGCCAATATCATCGAAGAAAGAAGTCCGATGATAGCGATAACAACGATAAGTTCGATAAGAGTGAATGCCCTTGTGGGAAAATGGAAAGAGAAATGTGAGGTATCCATATACATACATAGTATACCCCCCCCCCGCAGGGTTAATGCAACCTCCCGGAGGAAAAGATTAAGGTCTGACCTTAATCTTACTTCCTTTACACTCCCAACATCGCGCGAATGTCAGCCGGTGGCTCCCACGGAGGATCAAAAGAAAGCTCCACGCGTGCGTTTTCAAAACCAAGTTTTACCAGCGTGTCTTCCACTGCCTCAATAAGTGAATCGGCAAATGGGCACAGGGGCGTGGTGAGCGTCATCGTTACCTCAACACCCAGCACATCATGTTCACCTACGTCGTCGATTGCGATATTGCGAATAAGCCCAAGGGTTACGATATCAATATCAAGCTCTGGGTCTTTTATCTCTTTCAGAGCATTTCTAATTTTTTCTGTATTTGGCATATATATAATATTAGTCTTCCAAAGAAATAAATCCTCCCTCTTTCACTTTTTCAGCAAGTGAGGCATCGCCTTCAGCAACAATCACACCATCGCGCATGACATACACACGATCGGGAGAAAGTTGTTTTACCACCTCCGGATTATGTGTTACGACAAGTACTGCCGTCCCAGCATCACACACCTTCCTGATACTTGCACATACCGTACCAAGTGTTTCAATGTCCACACCCGAATCAATCTCGTCAAGAAGCGCGACTTTTGGTGAAAGCGCCAAAAGCTGTATAATTTCTGTTTGTTTTTTCTGTCCTCCCGAAAGCTCCGTATTCACAGGTTTTGAAAGAAGTTCCGTATCAAATCCAGCATCCATAATCTTTGCGGAAAGCGCCTTATGAAATGCGAGCGGTGTGTAATTTTCCTCAGGATGCACGTTCTCATCCGCACTGCGGAGAAATGTACCGAGTGCAACACCTGAAAGCGGAGGTGGAGTTTGAGGCGAAAGAAAAAGCCCTTTTTTTGCTCGTTCTTTAGTTGATGCATGAGTAACATCTTCACCACAAAGCATCAACGCTCCTTCTGTTATGGCATATGCAGGATGCCCCATACATCCAAGGATGAGCGAGCTCTTGCCGGATCCGTTCTTGCCCATGAGCACCGCGCACTCGCCCTTTTTAAGCATAAGCGATACACCCGACACCACTTCGGTGCCACTCTGTGCTGTGATATGAATGTTGTGTGCTTTAAATACCATATGATTACAAACTACGAACGAATACGAACATTACTTTTCAAGACCCTATCTTCGTATGTTCGTACTTCGTACCCGCTACCTTAACATCTTTTGCAGTGTCCTCAAGCCTAAGAGAGCACAATTCGTGCGGGACGGCGTTATCGTCACACCAAGCATATCATAGACATCGCCCGGCGACATACGGAGTACGTCTTCCACATTCTTTCCCTTTACTGTATCGGCAAGCATATCACATGCCGCAACAGAAAGCGCGCATCCAATACCGTCAAATCGCATATCTTCAATACTGTTGCCGGATACGTTTACGGAAAGGGAAAGCACATCGCCACATCCCGGATTTACTCCTTTGTGTGTATGAGTCGCATTCTCACACACCCCTTTATGCAGAGGGTGTCGTGCATGCTCAATAATTTCTTCGTGGTAGAGATTATACATAAAAAGCGAATTACAAATGTGATACGAATATACGAACATCACCTTTCAAGATCCTGTCTTCGTATGTTCGTATTGATTCGTACTTCGTACCCAATCACGTGAATACGCGCTGGGCTTTTTTAATTGCACACACCAACGCATCAACATCCTCTTTCGTATTATACACATAAAAACTCGCGCGGACCGTCGCCACCACCCCAAGCTCACGCACAAGTGGCTCGGCACAATGATGCCCCGCGCGGAGGGCGACACCTTCTTCTACCGCGATGTGTGCAATATCATGAGCATGAATGCCTAGAACGGTAAACGATACAATACCAATATTCTTTTCCGCCGGCGCCGCATAGAGTGTAACGCCTGGAATACTCTCAAGCTCGGTGCGCGCATAATCCACAAGCTCACGAACATGCGCAGAAATAGCTTCAAGCCCAATACCGGAAAGATATTCCGCTGCCTTTCCGAGTCCGATGATTTGAGCAATCGGCTGTGTCCCCGCTTCAAATTTATACGGCGCATCTGTGCATCGTGCACCGTCCTTCGTAACCTCTTCCACGATACCGCCACCAAAAAATACCGGGCGCAATCGCTTCATAAGCGATCCTTTCATATATAAGATCCCAACACCCGTCGGTCCACACATTTTATGTCCTGAGAAAAACATCGCGTCAGCCGAACATGTCGTCATGTCCACAGGCGCGTGTCCGATATATGCCGTCCCGTCTAAGATACCAATAGCACCCGCTTCTTTTGCAGCGCGCATCGCTCTTTCATACGGCATCACAGCACCAGTCACATTACTTGCCATACTCATGGCGACAATACGCGTCTTCCTGGTGATAAGTTTCACCACTGCCTTTTCGTCAACCACACCGTCTTTATCAAGAGGTGCGAAGCGCAAAACCATCCCATTGCGTTCAGCAAGCTCTTGGAGAGGCACAAGCAATGAATGATGTTCAGAGACGGTCGTTACAATCTCTTCTCCCGCGCGATAGGTGTGGGCGGCCTCAAGCATGAGTATGAGCATATTGGAAGCGAGCGTCGCACCACCGCTCACTACAATCTCCTCTTTTTCCGCACCAATAAAAAGAGCGATGCGCTCACGCGCCTCTTCATATCGAGCCGTCGCTTCCTCAGCGAGTGCATATGATCCGCGGTGAATATTTGCGCGGTGCTTCGTATAATACTCCGTAAGCGCGTCAATCACGAAGCACGGCGTCTGGCTCGTCGCCGCATTGTCGAGATACGCAAAACCCTCCGGCACATTTCCGAAAATGGGAAAATCGGATTTAATTTTTTTGGTATCAATATATGCCATACAATTTTGCACAGATTAAGGTCAGACCTTAATCTTGATGAGAGATTAGATTTTTAGATTAAGGTCTGACCTTAATCTGTGAATTCTTCATCCAAAAGACGATTAAACTCCAGCGCATATTCCATCGGAATAGCGCGGATGATTGGCTGTACAAATCCACCCACAATGAGTCGAATAGCTTCCTTTTCCGAAAGTCCGCGTGTTGCCGCGTAAAAAAGCTCTTCCTCTCCTACCGAGCCAATCCGCGCCTCATGCGAAAGCTCCACATCACTCCGCTTTGAAGCCACGACTGGATATGATGCGGAGGAAGAATCATTATCAAGCATGAGCGAATCGCAAATCATCGACGACAGAGCGCCTGAAGCCTCTTCTTTCACTTCCACGCTTCCTCGAAAATTCGATACTCCCCCTTCACGTACCACACTTCGCGAATGGATACTCGAAGATGTGTCGGTCGCACCGTGGATCACCCGTCCACCCGTATCTTGCACCTGCCCTTTACCCGCCACCGCAACCGACACATGATGCGCGCGTGCGCCCGCGCCTTTTAATACCGATGTTGGATACAACATCGTCACCCCGGCGCCCATGTTTCCTCCCAGCCACTTCATTGATCCACCCTCTTCCACGTGCGCGCGTTTGGTATTGAGGTTGTAGGTATTTTTTGCCCAGTTTTCAATGCTGATATATTCCACTGATGCATTCTTTTTCACAATCACTTCCACCACACCGGCGTGAAGCGTGGCATTCTTATACGTCGGCGATCCACATCCTTCAATATACGTGACCGACGAACCTTCATCAGCAATAAGGAGTGTGTGCTCAAATTGTCCACCCGCATCGCTCTGCATCCAGAAAAACGCCTGGAGCGGCAGTGATACCCGCACCCCTTTGGGCACATACACAAACGTACCGCCACTCGTTGCCGCATAATGCGCAGCGCTAAAGATATGCTCATCAGGGCACACAACCGAGCAAAAATACTCTCGCACCAGCTCGCCGTGCTCACGCACGGCACTATCCATATTCATAAATATCACCCCCTGACGCGCGAGCGTTTCCTTAATATGATGATACACCACACCCGAATCAAATTGCGCCCCGCTTCCGCCCATGTTCTTTTCTTTTGCTACACCTGCTTTCTCAAACGGCTTCCGCACATGCTCGGGCATACCCTCCCATGTGTCCACCTCACCAACAGGCGCAGGGGTATAAAAAGAAATGTCTTTGAGATTGAGTTTTGAGAGATCCGGACCCCACTTCGGTATATCCATTTTCTGATACGCCGAAAAACCGGCGAGGCGATATTCGCGCATCCACGCCGGCTCCCCTTTTCCCTTTGATATATCACGCACAAGACGCTTAGTGAGTCCTTTTGTTGACATATATGCAAATAAGTATCCCTATTGACAAATACAATTGTATAGTATATATTAGCGCTAGTCAACAGAGCTCACCCTACCCCCAAATACGAAGATCCGGGTAGGTTAAAAAACGGGTAACGGA
>JACNGX010000014.1 GCA_014383885.1 Parcubacteria group bacterium
CAAAAACTCGCGCTTTTTTTATTGGGAAATATGTTACGCAAAAGAAAAAAAGTATTGTCAAAGATGTTGGTGTGCAAAGGTGATACTCGCGCGCGGTCTTTACAGACCGCGCGCAGTATTTTTGAGTATGTATTTTTTGAGTTGTCCACACCAGTGAAGCTTGTCGCTCGGGTTAGAATAGGGGGGCATTTTTTATTTTTGTTAATCATTTATTTGTAACAGTTCTTACATATGGTAAAAGGATCCACATCCACGAAGAAGACATCTGATCTTTTTAAGAAGATTACAAAACGTGATGGAAGCATCGCGACTTTTGATATTACTCATATTTCAGGTGCTATTCAAAAGGCAATGAAGGAAACAGGTGAAGGAGATGAATTTGAAGCATATCGTATTGCTGAGAAGGTAGTACATGAACTATCCAAGATGCATGTAAAGGAAAAAGGATATGTTCCGGGTGTGGAAGAGATCCAGGATGCGGTAGAGCGTGAGCTTATTTGGGAAGACTTTGCCGCAACAGCGAAGGCGTATATTCTGTATCGGCAAAAGCGTGCCGAGGAACGTCGCAAAAAAGGCGCGGTGCCGGAGCATGTGAAAAAGCTCACTGAAGAATCAAGCAAGTATTTTCGCAATCAACTTGCCGAGTTTGTTTTCTATCGTACCTATGCCAGGTGGATTGAAGAAGAGGGGCGTCGCGAGACGTGGATTGAGACCGTAGACCGCTACATGGAGTTTATGAAGAAAAAACTCGGTACCAAACTCACTTCTCGTGATTATAATCGTGTACGCGAAGCAATATTAAAACAAGAAGCGATGCCCTCAATGCGACTTCTGCAATTTGCCGGTGATCCGGCAGAACGAACAAACGTGTGTGCATACAACTGTTCATATACGACGCCAACCCGTATCGAAGACTTCGGTGAAGCGATGTATGTTCTTATGTGTGGTTCGGGCTTGGGATTTTCTGTGGAGAGTAAGTATGTGCAACAACTTCCTCAGATTAAAGAACAGACCGGGAAGAAATTGAAAACCTATGTTATCCCCGACACAAAGGAGGGATGGGCAGATGCGTTGGTGCATGGTATGAAACAATGGTTTGCGGGCAAAGACGTAGAGTTTGATTATTCGGAGCTTCGTCCGGCTGGCGCGCGCTTGAAAACCATGGGGGGGCGGTCTTCCGGTCCTGAACCGCTTCGTAATGTACTGGTCTTTACGCGAGAAAAGATTTTGAAGCGACAAGGTCGTCGTCTGACCAATCTCGATGCACATGATATTATGTGTAAAATCGGAGAGGTGGTGGTTGCCGGCGGTGTGCGAAGAAGCGCACTCATCTCTCTTTCAGATCTCGATGACGGCGATATGCGCGACGCAAAGCGCGGGCAATTTTACTACACCGAGCCGCAGCGTGTTATGTCTAATAATTCCGCCGTGTACACTGAAAAGCCCTCCAATGAAGATTTCATTGATGAATGGGTGGCGCTTATGAAAAGTGGATCAGGCGAACGTGGTATTTTTAATCGTGCAGCACTGAAAACCTCATTACCAGAGCGTCGTCTGGAATTCTTGAAAGGAAACGTGTCGGATTTGGGGAGTAATCCGTGCGGGGAGATTATTCTTCAGCCGCATCAATTTTGCAACCTTTCGGAAGTGGTGGCTCGTTCCAATGACACAGAAGAAACATTGCTTGAAAAAGTACGGATTGCGACCATCCTCGGAACGTATCAAGCGATGCTAACTGATTTCGGGTATTTGCGCGATAGTTGGAAGAAGAATTGTGAGGCGGAGCGATTGCTCGGGGTTTCGCTTACCGGTCAGTGGGATAGCCCTGTGGCGCGAAAAGAGGAGATGTTGAAAAAACTTCGTGCAGAAGTGATTAAAACAAATCGCGCGTATGCGAAGAAGTGGGGTGTGAAGGAATCAACGTGTACCACGTCGGTGAAGCCCTCCGGTACCGTCTCACAGGTCGTTGACTCGTCTTCGGGTATGCATCCACGTCATTCCGAATACTACATTCGTCGGGTGCGTATTGCTTCAAATGATCCGCTTTTCAGAATGATGAAGAACCAGGGCGTGCCGTATAAGCCGGAAGTGGGGCAATCAATGGAGGAAGCAAATACATATGTCCTTGAATTCCCTATCAAATCTCCGAAAAGTTCGGTGTATAAAGATGATATTTCGGCAATTGAACAGCTTGAGCACTGGAAGAAAGTGAAAGTGTATTATACGGAACATAATCCGTCGGTAACGATTTCGGTAGGTGAAGATGAATGGATCGCCGTTGCTAATTGGGTATACGAAAATTGGGGTATCGTGGGAGGACTCGCATTTTTGCCACGTGATATCATGTGTATCAACTTGCGCCATATGAGGCGATTGATAAAAAACACTACGATGCACTCGTGAAAAATCTCGGCACTATCGATTTCTCCGAAATCGTTCTCTATGAAAAGGATGACGCAACGGAAGTGAAAAAAGAATTGGCATGTGCTGGTGGCACCTGCGATATTGTGTAGTGCTTTCATCGTTCGTATTCTAGAAGCATCTCGCTTTGTTTTCAGAGTGGAATTTTGATATACTGAAAAAGAAGTTTTTTGTGACGGTACTCTATTTATTATTATTTCCAAACCATGCTATCTCGTATTCTTGCCAATGTACCACTTATCCTCCTTGTCTTAGGAGTAATTATTCTTGCGCCGTTCTTTTTTACAGTCGGTCTCGATATTTCATTTGCGAAGTTGTCTCTTCTTGCTGTGACCGCTTTTCTTGCGCTTATTGTGTACGTGATATACAGTTTGCGCGACGGATCAATCGCAATACCCAAGACTCGACTCTGGATCGGTGTCGGTGTTCTCTTGCTTGTTACCATTATCTCCGGCTTGTTTTCTCCTGTTCCCACTGTGTCATTTCTTGGAGCAGGAGGTGAAGTCGGTACAGTCTTCGCACTCCTTGTGTTTGTTGCACTTTTTACTGTTGCCGCACTGACTTTTCGTTCACGAGAGCATGCACTGTACCTCTATCTAGGATTAGGGGGAGTGGGGTTTGTTATCGCACTTCATTATCTTCTGAATCTTATGCTGCTTCACATGGGAAGCACTGCATTGTCGTTGGGTGTCTTTACTCACACAACGGTAAATGTCATTGGAAAGTGGAATGAATTCGGTATTTTTTACGGACTCATCACCATTCTTTCGTTACTCGCACTTCTTCTCGGGCATAAAACACGCATGCTCCGTGTTGCCTCATCGATTTTTCTTGCTACCGGTTTGGTGATGGTTGCAATCGTGAATTTCGTCTTCGCGTGGTGGATTATTGGAATCTTTTCCCTCCTTCTTTTTGTATACATGATTTCGTTTGGACGTGCTCTTTCAATGAGAACGGATGCGTCGAATCAATATCAGGTGCCGTTTGTTCCATTGGTGGTGTTGCTTGTCTCGGTTATCTTTCTCTTGCCCGGGAATCTTGGTGGAGCACTCTCCGACAGACTTGCAATATCTGATACCGAAGTACGCCCTTCAATAGAAGGAACAGCTCGTATTGCCACGCTTTCATGGCAGGATGGATGGAAGAATGCGACTATCGGCGTTGGACCGAATCGTTTCGCTTCCGCCTGGACGACCCACAAGTTTGTAGGGGTGAATCAAACAGATGCATGGAATACTGATTTCAAAGCAGGTTTTGGAACCATTCCTTCAACAGCTGTTACGCTTGGCATTGTCGGTATTCTTGCATGGATCGTATTCCTTGCTTTGTTTGTTCTTGAGGGGTTGAGAGGTATTGTCCGTGCGAGTTTACGGGAAGCATCACGCCTCGGTGTTGTCATGTCGTTTCTCGCGGCGTTGTATTTATGGATTGTAGCTCTTATGTATACACCGAGTGCACTGCTCTTTGCATTTGCTTTCCTCTTTTCGGGTGTGTGTGTTGGGCTCCTTGCACGTGAAGAAATTATTCCGATAAAGCGATTTTCATTTACCGAAGATCCGCGCATTGGTTTTGTATCGGTACTTGTCAGCGTTGTTGTTTTGATTGGTAGTGTTGCGGCCGCTTACGGCGTTTCCATACGGTATGTTTCAGGTGTTCTGTTTAGAGATGGCATTGTGTTTTCTCAAAAAGGAGATACTGATAACGCTATTGCGCGTATTACATCGGCACTGCGTCTTTATGAGCATGATTCGTATTATCGCGCACTAACACAAGGATATATGGCACGTCTCGGCACAATTTCAGTTGATGAGGTGGGACAAGAAACAGCTCTTGCGCAGTTTCGTGAAGTGTTGGGAAATGCTATTACGAGCGCGGAAGCTGCGATTGCATACGACAAAACAAATGACGCCAATGAGCTTGCACTCGCTTTGGTGTATGCCGAAGCCGCTGCCTATGGTGTGGAGGGTGCGGAAGACAGTGCCATTGCTGCATATGATCGTGTCGCGGTTTTGAATCCATTGAGTCCTGAGATACCTTATTTGAAAGCGCGTTTGGCGATTGCAAACGGGGATACTGAAACAGCCCGTGCTCATATTGCGGAGGCCATCGGCATGAAAAACAATTACACGTCTGCCATTTTTCTTCTTGCACAAATAGAAGAGTCGGAAGGAAATATGGAAGAAGCTATCTATTTTGCAGAGGCGGCTTCCTCACTCGCGCCCCTTGATGCAGGACTTCATTTTCAGCTCGGTCTTCTCAAATATAAGAAAGAGGATTATGCCGGCGCCAAAACCGCATTTATACGCGCTGTGACGGTTTTTCCGACATACAGCAACGCGCTCTACTTCCTTGGTCTTTCGTATGATCTGCTTGGTGAGAGTAATCAAGCCGTAACCGTCTTTGAAGAGCTTGCGCGTCGATTTCCCGACAACGAAGAGGTGACAGCGGTGCTTTCTCGTCTCAAGAGCGGACAGTCAGCCGTGCCGGAAGAAATTGAAGAAGCTCCTGAGGACGGCGAAGAGCCACCGATTGAAGAGTAATTGTGAAGCGAAGCATTGAATTGTTTTTACAGTATGGTACGAAAAGTCCTCGCATTCATGCATACGGAGATTGTCAATATACACCATGCAGCATATCTGCTTGGTGTATTTGCTTTCGGTTCACAGCTTCTTGGGCTTGTTCGCGATCGCATGCTCGCACATCACTTTGGTGCATCTTCAATGCTTGATGTATACTATGCGGCATTTCGCATTCCCGATATGGTATATATTGTCATTGCGTCACTCGTGTCGATCTCGGTGTTAGTGCCTTTTCTTTCAGAAAGTTTTACGCGCGATGCACAATCAGGTGGGAATGAACAAACGCGAGCACTTCTTTCGAGCGTGACAACAATGTTTTTCGGATTGATTATCCTTGTTTCCCTTGCACTTCTTCTTGTGATGCCCACTCTTGCTTCAATTGTGGCACCCGGCTTTACCGGTGAGGATCGAGAACTTTTTATTCTTTTGTCGCGAATACTCCTTCTTTCGCCGGTTATCTTGGGGTTTTCCAATGTGCTCGGCAGTATTACACAGAGCAAACAGAAATTTTTTGTGTATGCCGTTGCGCCGATGCTATACAATTTTGGTATTATCATCGGTATTCTTTTTTTCCTACCGATATGGGGCATGACGGGTGTTGTCGTTGGTGTTTTGTGCGGCTCTCTCTTTCACGCGCTTATTCAGGTCCCAACGATTAGGCGAGAAGGGCTTTTCCCACGCCTGACACTCAAGCCAAATGTGGATATATTGAAACGGATTACCGCGCTTTCCATACCACGCTCGCTCGCGCTCGCTTCAACACAGTTTGTTTTTCTCGTGCTTGTCGCGCTTGCCACAACACTTTCCGAGGGCTCGGTAACGGTACTTTCATTTTCCTTCAACATCCAATCCGTGCCACTCTCAATTATTGGGGTAAGTTATTCTGTCGCTGCGTTTCCCGCATTAGCACGGTTTGCTTCCAAAGGTGAAGGAAAACGATTTGCCGAACACATGGCACTTGCGGCTCGCCATATTATTCTTTGGTCTATGCCGGCAATTATGCTCTTTATTGTGTTGCGCGCGCAGATTGTGCGTGTGGTTTTGGGTTCGGGGAGTTTTGATTGGACGGACACACGGCTTACCGCCGCGGCACTCGCCGCCTACGTGGTATCGGTTGTGGCTCAGGCATTACAGCTTCTTTTTGTACGCGGATACTATGCTGCAGGGAAAACGACGATGCCGCTTGTTATCAACGTGGTTTCAGCGGTTGTTATTATCGCCGCTGCATTCAGTGGTCTTCATTTATTCAGTACGTATCCGGACTTTCGACTCTTTCTTGAAGCGGTATTTCGTATTGAAGGGTTGCCCGGAACAGACATTGTTGTTCTGCCCCTTGCATATTCTCTTGGCATGATTGTGAATGTGGTGCTTCTGTGGTGTTTCTTCAATCGCGATTTTCATGCCTTCTCACTCAAAATGGAACGCGCCTTTGCTGAGATGCTCGTGGGCTCCTTTGTGATGGGTCTTGTTGCTTACGGTATGCTTGGTGTTGTGGAGCCGTCTGTTGATACCGACACATTCATTGGTATTTTCTTGCAAGGTGCAATAAGTGGCTTTGCGGGTATTTTTGCAGGAGCGGCTGTACTCTTTCTCATAGGAAATAAGGAAATCAGAGAGCTTGCCACGGCGATTGGTACTCGTACTGGCATGGTTCGGCCAGTTGCTTCAGAGCAGAGGGAATTATAGAAGTGAAATATGAAACACGGAAAATGAAATATGTATGGCGCGGCTACGCCGCGCCGCACACGCAAAAAGAAAAGCGCGCGAAATCTTCGATTTCGCGCGCTTTTCTTTTCTTATTCGGTATGATAGACTACAAATAGGAGATTTTTACAAAGTTCAACCAAAGGGGGCTGGTATGGGTTATGATGTGGAAAAAGAGATGGAAAAATGTGCAAGAAAAGGTATTTCACACAACTTCGATCTCTCGTCTGATCAATATATTTTGAAAGCAAGAAAGCTTACTCTCGAAAGAGCTTTTGAAAGAAGTGAAAAAGTATACATTGTCCCCCTTAATAGAAGAGATGCCACACACTATCTCGCACTGAAGTCTGAAATTCTGGCATGCGCGAGAAGGTGCGATATATACGTTGTCTTACACACTCGCTTAAGAGGTTGTGATTTAGACAGAGGTCTAAGAGGGTGTATTGGTGTGCACGTCGTGTATATCTCAAAAGAACATTTCAGAATGGCCTTCATGAGTGCCGGGGATGGATATTGTATGGTGGTAGGAGAGAATATGAAGATCGTTGCAAATTTTTGTGATCGGAAAATTGCAGAGGAACTTTTTAGTTCCATTCCAAAAACAGAGACGGTATAGTTGCCCACGGAGGGCAACTTTTTTATGCGACAAAAGAGCAAAAATGTGGTATGCTCAAACGGTTATGGATCAAAAGCATATCCGCAATTTCACCATCATCGCGCATATCGACCACGGTAAGTCGACGCTTGCCGATCGTATGCTTGAGCTTACCGAGACGGTTGAGAAGCGTACGCTCAAAGATCAGACACTCGATTCCATGGATTTGGAGCGCGAGCGTGGTATTACCATCAAGATGGCGCCGGTGTCTATGGCGTTTGAGCACGAGGGAGAAAGACACATGCTCAATTTGATTGATACGCCTGGGCACATTGATTTCTCGTATGAGGTCTCTCGTGCACTCAAGGCGGTGGAAGGGACGGTGCTTTTAGTAGACGCGACTCAGGGCGTGCAAGCCCAGACACTCTCTGTTTTGGCAATGGCACGCGAACTCGGACTCGCAATCATTCCAGTGATTTCAAAAATCGATTCACCACTTGCGCGCCCCGATGAGGTTCGGCTTGAGGTTGCTGAGCTCTTGAAGTGCTCACCTGATGATGTGCTTGGCGTTTCAGGGAAAACAGGTGAGGGAGTACAGGAGCTTCTTGATGCTCTCGTGGAGCAGGTGCCGGCACCGAAAAGTGAATATGAAGGGCAGGGGAGCCGTGCACTTATTTTTGATTTTGAATATTCAACGCATAAGGGTGTGATTGTGTATGTGCGGATGCTTGACGGCGCGATTCTTCCCGGTGAAGCATTGACTTTTGTGCAAACAGGCAAACACTGTAAGGCGCTTGAAACAGGCATGTTTACACCTGCTGAGGTGCCGACGAGTGGACTCCGCGCTGGCTCTATTGGATATATTGTAACAGGTGTGAAAGAGGCGGGTGTGGCATCGGTGGGTGATACGCTTATTCTTCGGGGAAAATCTCTGCCAGCACTTCCTGGGTATCAAGAACCAAAGCCGGTGGTGTGGGCGTCTGTTTTTCCGGAGAGCCAGGATGATTTTATGCAGCTTCGTCTCGCGCTCGAACGTTTGCAACTCTCTGATCCGTCGGTCTCGTTTGAGGAAGAGGCGTCGGGAGTGATGGGGCGCGGTTTTCGCTGCGGATTTTTGGGGATGCTTCATTTGGAGATCGTCACGGAGCGTTTGCGTCGGGAGTTTAATCTTGAACTTGTGGTGGCGAGTCCGTCGATTACGTATGATGTAATCTACACGAATGGAAGACGCGAGACGATTTACTCTCCGTCGCTTTTCCCTGATCACAATACCTACGAAAAGGTATATGAGCCATGGGTAGATGCGAGGATTATTTTTCCAGCTGAATACGCTGGTGCGGTAACAAAGCTCTTGTACGACCACGAGTCGGCAACAGGGGATATGGAAAACTTCGGTGACGGACGTATGTCGCTCTCACTTGAGATGCCACTCCGCGAGCTCATGCGCAATTTCTTTGATGAGCTCAAGAGTGCGACATCCGGTTTTGCGTCTCTTTCCTATGACATCACCGAGCTTCGTCCCGCAGAAGTGACGCGTATGGATATTCTTGTTGGCGGCGAGGCGGTGCCGGCATTCACTCGCGTGGTGGCGGAGCGGCGTATTGAAGAAGAGGCGCGAAACACCGTGGAGCGGCTGCACAAGATTTTGCCTCGGCAGATGTTTGTGGTAAAAATTCAAGCAAAAGCAATGGGACGTATTATTGCCTCTGAAACACTCTCGGCCTTTCGCAAAGACGTGACGGCAAAGCTCTACGGGGGTGATATTACCCGAAAGATGAAGCTCTTAGAGAAGCAAAAAAAGGGAAAGAAAAAAATGAAAGGGATGGGAAAGGTAAACATCCCGCAAGACGTTTTTATTAAAATGGTTCGCCCGAAGGATTAATTTCATCTGTCATTCCTGGCTTGACCAGGAATCCAGGCAGAAGTAAGTGGTTGCGTGACTTTGTAGATCCCGCGAGAAGTTGCGGGATGACAGCAAATAGACATCGCTGCTATACCAGTCTCCTACCTTACTAACCTACTATCTCATGTTATTTAACCCAAAACACAAAAAAATAATTAAGGCCATCTGGTCTGTACTTGCTGTCCTCATTATGGTCAGTATGGTCATGTTGTACTCATTTTTTGTATAATGAGGAATAAGATGAAAGTCGGACCCAAGCGCTATCTCTGGAAACGTATGGCAGCATCGCATGTGTCGATTGCCTTTTTAGTAATCGTTGTGTTATTTTTGGGAAATGCGACGTGGAATGTCTATCGTGGATATACGACAGCGCATAAAAAAGAAATGCTGGCAAAAGAAAATCTTGAAGCAGTGGTTGCGCGGGCTGAGGCGCTTGAGATTGATATTGCACGACTCGGGAGCGAGAAAGGAAAAGAAGAAGAAATTCGCACCCGTTTTGGGTATGGAAAAGAGGGAGAACAGATGATTGTCGTCGTCGACGAAAAAGAGAGTGAAAGTAATTTGCCTGAGGATACCGCATGGTATACACGTTTTTGGCATTGGATAACCGATCAGTAATTTCTTCTAAAAGTTTTTGCGGAATTAGTTAAGTGGTATAACATCAGCTTCCCAAGCTGAGATCGCGAGTTCGATTCTCGCATTCCGCACAGCCAAAGCGAACCGCCCCTTCAGAGCGGTTCGCTTTGGCTGTGCGGAATAGCAAGTGCATTTATGCACTTGCGTGCGGAATCGAAGCGCCGGAGTATATCTCGCGCTTGCACGAGATTCGAGGCGCCGTCCAGGAGTACTTTGCGGATTGTGAATGCCTGGAGCAATACGCTTAGTAACTCCGGGACGATTCTCTCCTTTTTCTCAGCTCAAAGCGAACCGCCCCTTCGGGGCGGATTTCGCTTTGAGCTGTGTGGAATGAGCGAGCTAAACATTCTTTACGCACAAATCGCTCCTCGTATTGCAGGCACCACCGCAGGATCCATGACATCCGGTAGGATATAATCCACGGATGGTTCGATAACACCTGCAATGGCTTTCGCTGCGGCAATTTTTACTTCCACCATATGCTCAGATATTACGCACTTTCGCGGAAATGTGTGAGCGTCAAGAAGTCCACGGAAGATACCGGGAAAGACAAGTGCATTATTGATCTGATTAGGGAAGTCGGATCGTCCGGTGCCCACAATATATGCACCGGCAGCATGTGCGTTTTCCGGCATAATTTCCGGCTTCGGATTTGCCATGGCAAAAATGATTGGGTGATCCGCCA
This sequence comes from Parcubacteria group bacterium, assembly GCA_014383885.1. Lineage (GTDB taxonomy): Bacteria > Patescibacteriota > Minisyncoccia > Phycocordibacterales > JACNGX01 > JACNGX01. Next base: position 10,524 of record JACNGX010000014.1, read on the forward strand.
TCGTGCGAACCATATGTTCCGAGAGAATACAGCACTTGGAGACACCGATGAAAACATCGGCTCCCTTAAGAGCCACGGTAATGTCTCCGGAAAGTGCGCGTGGGTTGGAATCCTTGGCAATACGTTTTTTATACGGATTCAAATCAGTGCGGTTGGAAGATACAATACCTTTACTATCAACAAGAACAATATCTTTCACACCATATGCACGGAGAAGTCGTGTAATGGCAATGCCGGCGGCACCGGCACCGTTTACCACAATACGAAGCTCGCTAACTTTACTTTCTCGAAGCCGTGCGGCATTCAAAAGTGCGGCAAGGGTGACAATAGCAGTGCCGTCTTGATCGTCGTGAAAGACGGGAATGGGGAGTTCAGTTTCCAGGTGTTTAAGAATATCAAAACATTTCGGCGCGGCAATATCCTCAAGATTAATACCGCCGAATGATGGAGCGATGTGTTTGCAAAATTGAATAATTTCTTCGGTGTTTTGAGTGTTGATGCACAAAGGAACCGCATCAATATCCGCTTGTGCTTTGAAAATCATCGCTTTTCCTTCCATGACCGGTAGTGCGGCTTCTGGACCGATATTTCCTAAGCCAAGCACAGCACTACCATCGGAGACGATAGCAACGGTGTTACTTCTATTGGTGAGTGCCTGAATCTCCCGTGGTTCTTCGGCGATACGCTCACACACTTTGGCAACGCCGGGTGTATAGGCGAGCGCAAGATCGTCCGCGTTTTTGAGCGGTGCTTTTGCTTTCGTCTCTATTTTTCCACGATGGTCGCGATGATAGGAGATAGGGTCGGTACTCATGGGTAATTTTGATGATGAATACGCGGATAGTATAGCATATTCGTAATACCTTTCATTGTGATACGGAAAGAGGTATGATACAGACATGAGACATGAAGAATATTCTAATGATTTTGAACTTTCTCCCGCAGAGAGGGTGCATTTTGGGGAGGTGGGTGAAAGGCGCAGAAGTAGTGCCGAAGAAGAGGAGTTTGAGAAGGCGAAAGAGAGAGTGAAGAAAAAAAGAGAAAAGGAAGATACGGAAAGAAGAACAAAGGTTCGCATACTGCAAAAAGAATTGAACAAAAGAGATTTGTCTTGCACAGTGCCCCCACCTCGCGGAGTAACACGTCCCGGAGAAAAACAGTTTACAGAAGACGAAGAGCTCGCTGATACAGATGAGCAGAGGGTGATGAGCCGCCGGAAGTTCCTTAAAAAGGTGGCAATTGGCGGAACTGCTCTTTTGGGTGCGGGAATTGTAGGGAGAATGGCAGGACTTTTTTCTGGAAAAGAAGAAAAGGAGACACGGTTTGATTTGCCGGACGGTGAGTATGAGCGAAGAAGGTTTCTTATGGGCGTTCGCGCAGAGGGTGCTTTTATTGCAGAAGATCAAGAAACAATACTTGATGCGGGGGTTATGGATACTTTGAAAGACTATTGGAAAGATGTATATACGGGAGAGAAAAAGAAAAAAGATGAGAATGGTAGGGAAATACAATACGATATTGCCGGTGCATACGGAAGAATGCTCAAACACGACGAAGATATAAAAGCTGAGTTTACAGAACAAGGTGTTTCTCCCGATTTGCGATTTCTCTCTATTGTAGAGTCAAATTGGAATAATTTCGGAGAGAAATATTCATGGGATAGAGCAGGTGGACCATTTCAATTTATGGCAAAGACGGCAACATGGCTTGGGCTTATAATAGATCCTGATTTGGATCTTGATGAACGTTTTATCCCTAAAAGAAGTGCACAGGCGGCCGCAGAGTACTTGGAATGGATGCTGAAAGGAAACGGTAACGACCCTCGTTTGGCACTTCATGAATATAACGGAAGTTTCGCTTTACGCTATCGGTTAAGAAAAAATAAAAAGAACGAAAGACCTTCGTATGATGATTTTCTCAAACACATGTCTCGAAGTATTAACACAAGGCGTTCAGTAATGAAGCGGTTTGGAGAGAAGCGATTTTCAGCTGACTTGAAGGAAGGGTGGGAAGGGGGTGTGTTGGGGAATTATAAGGAAAATATTGAGTACATGGCAAAAGTGATGGCGGTGATTGAGTTGGTGAATGATTCGGGTTGGCGAAAAGAACACGGGTTTGAGTAGAGCATATACCCCCTTAGGGTATGTTGTCTTTTATTGAGGACATGATATAATAGGAGAGTTAATGTATTATTCATTATTTATCTTTTATCTATGGATCAGAAAGAAGTTGTTGTATATTCCACTCCGACATGTGCCTTTTGTCACATGGCAAAGGAATTCTTCACGGAGAAAGGTGTTGAATTCACCGAGTATGATGTTGCTGCCGATGAAGCAAAGCGTGCTGAGATGTTGGAAAAAACTGGTCAAATGGGTGTTCCTGTTATTGTTATCGGCGATGAAGCTGTTGTTGGTTTTGATCAAGCGCGTATTGCCGAACTTCTCGGACTCTAAGTGTTACGTTTCGCACAAGCGAAAAATATGCTTAAATAAAAGACGTCGCAAGACGCCTTTTATTGTGCTTGCGTCTGTTTAGTATAGATTTCCCCTCGTAGCTCAACGGATAGAGCTACTCCGTCCTAAGGAGAAGATGTGGGTTCAATTCCTACCGAGGGGACATGAATAAAACACCCGAAAGGGTGTTTTATTCATGTCCCCTCGAGAAAGAGCGTTTATGCTCTTTCGAGTAGGAGTTGAAGCGCCGGAATATATCCTGCGCTTGCGCAGGATTTGAGGCGCCGTTCAGGAGTACTTTGCGGATTGTGAATGCCTGGAGCAATACGCTTAGTAACTCCGGGACGATTCCTGCCGAGGGGACAAAGACGAAAAAGAACACCTGTGTGCGCATTTTTCGTCTTTGTCCCCGAGGAGTAAGGCAACTGCTTGCCTTGCGTCAGGATGAGCATACAACGCACTTTTTTTCCCGAAATATCTGTGCTACAATACGCTAACCGATACGATGACGATTCGGTTTGTTATTATGTTGACGGATAGTCAAGAAAAAAAGATGCTTGAGGAAACTCTGAAGCTCGCCAAAGAGAACAACAGCATGCTTCACAAAATGCGTCGCGCGCAGATCTGGAAACGGATAACACGCATTATATATTGGTCTGTCATCATTATCGTGGCGCTTGTCGGATATTATATCTTGCAGCCGTTTTTCGAAGGTGTTGGGGAAGCATACAATACTGTTCGCGAAAGCGTCGCCGAAATCAAAGGAGTCGCAGATTCTCTTCCAGAACTTCCCTCTTTCTTGGGTGGTGGAAGAGACGCAGCAGAATAAATGCCGAGGTAGCTCAGTTGGCTAGAGCACTGGTCTGAAGAACCAGGTGTCGGCGGTTCGAGCCCGCCCCTCGGCACAGATAGAAACTTCTCGTTCGGACAGAGCCGCGCCGCCTTGCGGCGCGGCAGGGGCGGGTGGGAAAAATGCGCCTCGCGAAGCGACGCATTTAGACGGGGCGGGGGCCGGGGACCGGGGGGTTCTTGCCTTGGGTCCCCGCCCCATATTTTTTCAAAATTATTGCCCAACCCAAAAATTTTTCATTCGCGCTGAAAGACGCCGAAGGG
>JACNGX010000002.1 GCA_014383885.1 Parcubacteria group bacterium
GTTACCCGTTTTTTAACCTACCCGGATCTTCGTATTTGGGGGTAGGGTGAGCATAACTTATCTGTTTCAAGAGTACCAATTTCTCACTAAAATGCAATGGTGTGGGAGGCGGAGTCGTATGCCCGCCTCCTTTTTTCTAATTTCTAATTCCTATTTTCTAACATCTAGCCCTTGTCCCCATTTGCACAAAATATACATATAGTGTACTAATAGAGCCAATACAGATACGGAAGATGCGATTGTCTGCTATTTTTGTGGGTAATTCGTACATATTTATAATTATTTGTAATTCGTATATTCGTTTTGATTCGTAATTCGCATTCTATGAAACTCGTTATCGTTGAGTCACCGGCGAAAGCTAAAACCATTGAGAAATATCTCGGCAAGGATTACACCGTGCGTGCCAGCGTTGGTCATGTGCGGGATTTGCCGAAGAGTAATAAAAAAGCCATTAATATTCCGGCTGGTTTTGTGCCGCACTACGAAATCCTTCCCGGCAAAGAAAAGGTGATTAAGGACATCAAAGCGCTCGCGAAAAAATCCGATGACGTCATTCTTGCTACCGACCCCGACCGTGAAGGTGAGGCGATCGCGCATCATGTGGCAGCGGTACTTGATCTCAAAAAACCAAAACGTATCGCATTCAATGAAATCACTAAGGATGCGGTCCAAGAAGCAATTGAGCATCCGCGCGGTATCGACGAACAGCTCGTCGCCGCTCAAGAAGCGCGGCGTGTGCTTGATCGTCTTTTTGGCTACGACCTTTCCGGCCTTATCTGGAAGAAAGTACGCTATGGACTCTCCGCCGGGCGCGTGCAGTCTCCCGCCTTGCGCATCTTAATGGAGCGCGAACGTGAAATCCGCGCGTTTATTCCTGAAACCTACTACACCCTCACCCTTGATACCACACACACGAAAAGCAAGAGCGATATTATCTTTATCTGCCCGGAGGAGCCAAAGACGGCGGCGCGCGCCGAGGAAATCGTTGCGAAAGGAAAAGCGTCTTCGTGGGCAATCGGTGAGGTAAAAGAATCGAGCCAGAAGCGCGCGCCGCGACCTCCCTTTACCACGTCCACCTTGCAGCAAACAGCAAGTACACGTTTGGGTTTCCCCCCGTCGAAGACAATGGGCGTTGCCCAAAAGCTCTATGAAGCCGGCTACATCACCTACATGCGTACCGATAGTACCAACCTCTCCAAAGAAGCAATGGGAGGTATCGCTGCTCATGTGTCGAAAACATACGGCAAAGAGAAGCTTGCTCCACGCGCCTATGCAAAAAAATCAAAGAATGCTCAGGAGGCGCACGAGGCAATTCGCCCCAGTAATTTCGGATTGAAAAGCGCAGGAACATCGTCCGATCAGAAAAAACTCTATGAGCTCATCTTTGCACGTGCCGTTGCCTCACAAATGATTGATGCAACCATGCAAAAAACTCGCATTTCTGCAAAAGCAAGCGATACTGACGTGCCTGATTTTATTGCCAATGGTTCACGTGTCGTGGCACCCGGCTGGCTCTTGGCAGACCCTGCCGCACGCGGCGAAGACACTGAGCTTCCGAAAGGCACGGAAGGCGATGCTCTGAAAATAAACTCCCTTGAATCGGAGGAGAAGCAAACACAACCGCCGAGCAGATACACCGAGGCAGGGCTCGTGAAAGAGCTCGAAAAGCGCGGTATCGGACGTCCATCCACCTATGCCGCCATCATTAAGACGATTATTGATCGTGGATATGTGGAGCGCGAAAAACGAACACTCTTCCCCACCGATACCGGCGACGTGGTGAGTTCGTTTTTGGAAGAACATTTCACTCATTATATTAGCGACGACTTCACCGCGCACATGGAAGACGAACTCGACGATATCGCTTCGGGAGATCGCACCTATAAAGGAACGCTCGAAGAATTCTATGGACCGTTTACAAAGGCGGTGGAAGGCAAGAGCGATATACCGAAACTCACCACCTTGGGTGATGCTGACCCAAAATACACCTGCCCGGAGTGTGGTGGCAACATGGTCATTAAGCTCGGCAAGGCAGGCACCTTCCTTTCATGCGCGAAATTCCCCGATTGTACCGGCGCGCGGACGAAAGATGGCGAGGCAATGGAAGGTCCGAAACCAATCGGCAAAGAATGTCCGAAGTGTGGCGGCGAGCTTGTTGAGCGCACTGGGCGTTTCGGTACCTTTATTGCATGTGCCAATTATCCCAAGTGTAAATATGTGGAAAGCGATCCGGAAGAAGAAGCAAAGAAAAACACTGGCGTGAAATGTCCAAAATGTGACAAAGGCGATATTATCGAGCGCCGTGGTCGCTTTGGTCCGTTTTTTGGATGTTCCAATTATCCTGAGTGTAAGTATGCAATGAAGGCAAAGCCGACAGGTGCGAAGTGTCCGATGTGCGGCGAGCTCATGATGGAAGGCACCAAAACAATTCCTGAGCGGTGTTCGGATAAAAGCTGCCCGAATCATAATCCGCATAAATTGAGTTAGTAGGTCAGTATGTTAGGAGGATAGAAGAAAACGAAAAACAAAAAATATCAAAGGTCAAAAGGAAACGGTAAACTATAAACGATTAACTAAACAGGCGCGGCTCCGCCGCGCCTGTTTACAGAGACAAATAAGCGGCGCGGTCATAAAGAACCGCGCCGCTTATTTCCTACAGGGTATTGACAATCACAGCTCACTATGATATATCATCTGTAGTTGGTAAAAGCTCACCCTACCCCCAAATACGAAGATCCGGGTAGGTTAAAAAACGGGTAACGGA
>JACNGX010000046.1 GCA_014383885.1 Parcubacteria group bacterium
CATCATCCCTGCGGGGGGGGTACAATAGAGTGTAATGAAGACTCTAAAGAACCAGGCTCACGGCTTCACCCTCATTGAGCTTCTCGTTGTTATTGCTATCATCGGACTTCTTTCTTCGGTTGTGCTTGCTGCTGTGAATGACGTTCGAGAGAAGGCACGTGATTCAACGCGCATTCAATTAGTGAATCAACTTCAGCGCGCATTGGAACTATATTACGATGACAATGGGCATTATCCGGCCATCCAGCATTTACTAACGGATGCAGATGATACACCTGGTTGCGGAGCTCACGATAGATGGTGTATTCTCGAAAGCCTTCTTGAGCCGTATCTGACGAGTGAACTTCCCAAGGACGATTCTTTAGATGACACCTATTGGTATATATATAACAGTATTGCGGCAAAGGGTAACCAATGGTATGGGCTCGGTGTCTTCCTGGAAGATAGCTCTCATCCTGCGGCACTCAATGATGGAGGATTTTTCCCAAGCACTGGTGGATCTTCCGGGGTTGCCTATGAGGTTGGAAATGCTGTGGGGTACTGTATGGCTAATTATTCCGGCGGCGATGCCAACTGGTTTGTAATTCCAGGGTGGAGTACGATATGTAGAGGAGGTAATTAATATCAGATTTATCCAAGATTAAGGTCAGACCTTAATCTATTTTTTTACTATAGGAGTAGATCTCGGTTTCGAGATCTTTCTAAAAGAAGTCCTTCAGCGTCTGGTGCGGGTGAAAAGTATTCAGGAAGCAGGGTTGGATCAATGATGATTTCTTCGGGTCGTTCAGTACCAGCATAATCAAGATAGCTAGAGTAGGCATATGTGTTGAGGAAATCTTGTACCTTCGAGATGTTGTTAACCGTTCTGTTTTTCCATGACGGATCAATGAGTTTTACTGGATTTAGATGAATGTAAGAAAAGAGCCAGCGAAAATAGGGCTCATCATCCACATGTTTACTTTTAAAAGCGCTCTCAAATAAAGACCCCTTGCGCTCGTGTGCGAGATTAAAATATTGCGCGTGTCCTGTCATTATTTTACGCATGAACTCAGAAACCCCACTCTTTTCATGTTGGCGTTCTTTAACCAGAAGATGAAAGTGGTTTGGCATGAGCGTGTAGGCGAGTATATCAACAAGAGGCTCATTTCTCTTGCAATCTTTATAGATAGCTTCCCACTGAATATGATTATCCGAGGTATAGTGCTTGAGGGTATTGGGCATGTGCACTTTCCCGTGTTTATCATTTGCAAGGAAAAGAGACAGTTGGAAACGCTTATGCTCAAAGTCAGTAAGAAATACTTTTCTCTTCTCAACCCCACGCGAATAGAGGTGGTAAATCTCTCCAGGAACAAAAGGTTTATCTCGTCGCATATAAACATATGATAACACAAGATTAAGGTCTGACCTTAATCTTGTGTGGAAAACAAATATTGATTGTTGTTGGATTTAGATTGAGATTAAGGTCTGACCTTAATCTCCGGTTGTTTTTTATGGAATACGACGTGGTATACTGTGTCTATGTCCAAGAATGCTCCGCAAACAAAAAAGAAAGGGAAAAAAGAAAAAGAACAACCTCGTCTTGTACTTCTTGACGCTCATGCGATTATTCATCGGGCGTATCATGCATTGCCTGATTTTTCCACTTCCTCCGGCGAGCCGACGGGTGGGCTGTTTGGTGTTTCCACCATGCTTATGAATATTATTAGGGAATTATCGCCTGATTATATTGTTGCGTGTTATGATCTCCCGAAGCCCACGTTTCGCCATGAAGCGTATGAAGGATATAAGGGGGGACGTGCAAAAGCCGACGACGCGCTGGTGTCGCAGATTATCCGTTCGCGAGATGTGTTTGCTGCATTCAATATTCCTGTATACGAAGCGGAAGGATTTGAGGCGGACGATATTCTCGGGACCATTGCTGAAAAACTCAAGAATAAAAAGGTGGATGTGGTGATTGCTTCCGGTGATATGGATACATTGCAGTTGGTGGATGGGAAAAGAGTGCAGGTGTATACCTTGCGCAAAGGTATGAATGATACAGTGCTGTATGACGAGAAAGCGGTAAAGGAACGATTTGAATTCGGACCGGAATATCTGCCCGATTTCAAAGGACTCTCGGGTGATCCTTCGGACAACATTCCTGGCATTCTCGGCATTGGTGCCAAAACAGCAACAACGTGCATCACTCATTTTGGAAGCATTGAAGAGATGTACACGGCGATTGAGAAGAAGGGAGAGAAAGCGCTCGAAGACGCCGGGCTCAAACCAAAAGCACGCTCGCTTATCATGGAAGGCGAAGACGACGCGCTCTTCTCCAAAACCTTGGCGACGATTCGTCGCGACGCGCCAGTTGATTTTACATTGCCAGAAGAGGTGTGGAGAGAAGCACTTGACCCGAAAGCGGTGGAAACTCTTTTTGCCGAGCTTGAATTCCGTTCGCTTACAAGTCGCTTTCGTGAGCTTATTGGTGAAGTGGGTGAGGAGAAAGAGGAAGAAGAATCTCTCGATGATATATATACCGAGCGTGAGTTGAAGGAAACGGCAATTGCGTTGTGGCTTGTGCGTTCGGATATCACGAATCCGGGGATTGACGACATCCTTTCTTATGCGAACACAAAGCGATTTTTCGATGCAAAGGAGAAGATTTTTGCCGATATGAAAGATGTAGGTTTGGAGAAGGTCTATGGTGATATCGAAGAGCCACTTATCGACTGTATAGAAAGAGCGGAAAAACGCGGCGTGCTTCTCGATATTCCCTATACAAAGAAGCTTGCTGATGAATATCACGCCCATCTTTCTTCACTTGAGGACACGATTTGGAAACTGGCGGGGAAAGAATTTAATATCAATTCGCCAAAGCAGCTCGGTGAAGTGCTCTTTGACGACATGGGACTTTCGGCGAAGGGTTTGAAAAAAACTGCCAGTGGCGCGCGAAGTACGCGCGAATCTGAGTTGGCGAAATTGAAAGATGAACACGAAATTATTCCCGTGATTTTGGAATATCGCGAAGTGCAAAAACTCGTTTCCACATATATTGATGTATTACCCGGGCTTGTCGACGCAAACAATCGTATTCATACCACGCTCTGTCAAACAGGAACAACGACCGGACGCTTCTCTTCCATGAATCCGAATTTGCAAAATATTCCCACACGTGGTGATGGCGATCGAGTGCGTGATGCCTTTATTGCGCCGAAGGGAAGTGTGCTCGTGGCAGCAGACTATTCGCAAATTGAAATGCGCGTTTTGGCACTTCTCTCGAGAGATGAAGGGCTTCTTCAGACATTCCGCGAGGGGAAAGATGTGCATACTTCCGTTGCCTCTCGTGTGTTTGGGGTGAAAGAAGATGAAGTGACGAAAGACATGCGTCGCAAAGCGAAGGTGATTAACTTTGGTATTGTCTACGGCATGGGGGTTAATGCGCTCAAAGAAAATATCGGAGGTACGCAATCTGAAGCGCGTGCTTTTTATGATCAGTATTTTGAACAATTTCCTTCCATTGCCGCGTATTTTGATACCGTGAAAAAAGAGGCGGCGAAAAACGGGTACACGGAAACACTGTTTGGACGAAGGCGATATTTTGCCGATATTCGTTCTCATGTGCCGTATATCAAGGCGGCTGCTGAGCGCGCTGCTATGAATGCGCCGATTCAGGGGACGGCGGCCGATGTTATTAAGATCGCTATGAAGAAGGTGGATGATATGCTGGAGGAAGAATTTGCTGGGAAAGCTACTCTTCTTCTTCAGGTACATGATGAGCTTATTGTTGAAGCAAAAGAAGATGTTGCCGAAGATGTGGGTAAGCGCGTGAAAGAGATCATGGAAAGCGCGGTGGATATTTCCGTGCCACTTCTCGTGACTGTGTCTTCGGGTACTCGGTGGGGAAGTTTGGAGCGTGTTGAGTACTGACCTCCTCATATACTAACTTACTGACATACTGAATCATGTTCTACATCATTACAGGAAACGATATCGAGAAAGGGCGCGCAAAGCTGAAAGCTTTGCGCGCCACCCTCGAGAAAAAGCGTCCTGACGCGGCGGTGTTTGTGATAGACGATGAGAGTTTTGATGTCTCTCGCATGGCTGAGCTTATAGGCGGGCAAGGACTTTTTGATGAGAAGTATATTGTTATTCTTGATAGAGTGCTTGGGCATCCGGAGGCGGCGGATTTTCTTGCTAGTCATATACAAACAATTACCGATGTAGCGCATGTGTTTGTGCTCTATTCTGAAAAGATTGATGCAAAGACTAAAAAGACACTGGAAAAACACGCTCATGATGTGTTTGTGTTTGAGAAGAAAAAAGGTGCTGTGCCGGAAACACACGATGCCTATGGTGCGATGTGCGCGGCGTTTAATCCGTTTGCACTTGCCGATGCTGTCGCAACCCGAGATAAAAAGCGCGCGTGGACACTTTTTCAGCAAGCGTCACTGTGTGAATTGCCGATGGAGGAGATTCACGGTATTGTGGCTTGGCAGGTGCGAGCGATGGTTGCGGCGTCTCGTGCAAAGAGTGCTGAGGAGTCGGGTCTGAAACCATTTGTATATGGAAAAGCGAAGCGCGCAGCAGAGAGATTCTCCGACACAGAACTCGCCGCGCTTTCATCCTCACTCATCTCCGTGTATCATGAAGGGCATGGAGGAGGAATGCCGCTGAAGGAAGGTTTGGAGCAATGGATTCTCACCCGTGTTTAATACATGCCAACAGATACACTAATCATAAATGGAAAGAAGTACATGTCGGTTGAAAAAGCGGCTGATTTGGCTGGCTATACATCAGAATATGTGAGTAAACTTTCTCGCGACGGATTTATCGGCGGGAAGCAGATGGGTAAGACATCCTATGTTGATTTCGACTCTTTTGCTGACCACATGCATGAGCATGGAGGAAGCCACACGAGCATATTCTCCGAAAATGTTGATCGGGACCATTCTTTGCGCGCGTTGCGAGCACAAGAGCGTGATATGTCTGGGAGAGTGAAGGCGCGTGATGCGGGAGGTCGAGTATCGCGAAGCGAAAGTGTTGTCGGCACACGACAAGGAGTGCAATTTGCAAAGAGTCCGACAGGTTCTCGTCTAGGTGTACGTGCGGCACATGGAAGCTCAGGAGCACTCCGAAGCGTGCGCCGCGGAACGATGTTCCTTCTTATTTTTGCCGGCGTGGCATATGGATGGGGGTACATGCGTAGTCAGGTGAATACGGACGAAATATTTAGTACTATGGAGGTATTGGTGGAGAATCTTGCAACAGCAGTGTCCGAGTGGAGACCGCCACACACGTTTCTTTCCGGAGAGAATACAGAAGTTCAACAAGCCGCCGTCATCGAATCGCGCAACGCTTTTTCCTGTCCTGTCTGTGAGAAAGTAGAGAAACTGTTTCAATAATTGATTCTTTTCGGGAATGTGGTATCATGAACCGCGTTCCTATTTTTGATTGTATCCGCTCGTAGCTCAGTCGGTAGAGCAGTTGCCTTTTAAGCAAACGGTCGAAGGTTCGAATCCTTCCGGGCGGACATATGTTAAAAACGCGCGTAAGCGCGTTTTTAACATATGTCCGCTTCTTTAGTTTCCTTTTCTCCATATTATTTTATCTTCTTCATTTCGTCCGCCTCCAAGACGAATCTCTGCGAGATCGGTATATGTGTTGGGGATGGTAACGGTGATTCCATTATACTGATCACCTGGAAACCGTATAGGGCCGCGCCCATATACTGTGATGGTAAGTACACCGTTATCGTACGCTGTTGTGTGTCCGGCATACCATACCGCACTTTCTCCGAAACGAAGCGAGTTGAGTACAATTTCTTTTTCAGAAACCTGAATATTTTTAAAGTGCGTAATATCAGGACGAGGAAATCGTGTCAGGAAATATACACCTGCGATTATGATAATCGCAAGGGTGAGGATAATACTAATCACGATGAGAATTGTCTTTGCCATGGTCTATAATGGATTTAGTTATATGTACTGCTCAATATCGGTGTCCCTGTGCTGTTTGCGTAATATACCGCATAATCAAAGGGCACCGCTCCTCCTGTTTGATACGTGCTCGGGAATTTCGACACAATATCATTTTTTAGCCCTTGCGGCGTGTCCAGTATTAGCCCCGCACTCAGTTCATACGATGTGTCCACCATCGCATTCCAAGCGTCTGAAGCGAAGCTTGAGCAGTTTGTGGAGTGTGACCAATAATCATTGTTTATGAGATAAGAATTAAGTGTAGATAAATCGCTTGCCGTTAGGATATACGATGCCGATTTACGGTTTGCCCACTCATTATCGTGGTACACCGAATAGGATTCAAGATTGTACCAAAGTCCAACATGCTCAAGTTCGTTTCCCCATGTCCCAATTGATACAGTTTTTTGTTCGCTATACCCGAAAGTCGTCCAATAGTAATTGAGCCACCGGATACATTTTTTACCGTAATAAACGCATGTCCGCTTACGTATCCAGAACTACCTCCCGAACTGTCGGCAAACACCTTGAGTATCGCAACGGGAGTTACGCTGCGCGGACAAACTTTTTCTGTTGCATCTTTTCCATACCCAAAATCTTTTGCGTTTACCGCACGAGACAATTCTTTTTCAATACTATTTGCATGTATGGGGATTGATTCTTTGCCTTCACGGGGCGTAATTGTGTTGGCTGATACTGCGAAAGGAGACAGAAACATCATTGCGCCCACAAAAGATGTTATGAGCTTGAAAGAAAAATAATTTTTAATGTTGTTCATAAAATTTTATAAAAGATGATAATAAATCTATCTTGTTTCGACGACAGAATATTTTACTCGATAAAAGTATACTAGATAGTAAGGTTTATCGAGGTGTGGATAAAATGTACGGTACCATTTGTGGTATGCTTGTCTCAATGAAGAAAATTGTTCTCATCCTTCATAATATTCGCAGTACGTATAATGTGGGTGCGATATTTCGCACGGCGGATGGAGCAGGTGTGTCGCATGTGTATCTCTCTGGGTATACTCCGCTTCCGGTGGATCAATTTAATCGACCTCGGAAAGATATTGCCAAGACCGCGCTTGGTGCGGAAGTGTCTGTGCCATGGACGGCGACGAAAAATATATCTACTCTCATATCACGCCTTAAAAAAGACGGCTACACGATCGTTGGGTTGGAGCAAGATGAGCGGTCGGTTGATTATCGCAGTGTGCCAAAGAAAGAGAAGGTGGCGCTTCTTGTGGGCAATGAAGTGCGCGGGATTTCCCCGCCGCTTCGAAAGAAATGTGATGTTCTCATTGAGATACCGATGAGAGGGGAGAAAGAATCACTAAACGTGTCGGTGGCAACAGGAATTGCGCTGTATGCGGTGAAGCATTAGGAATATGCCTAATCCAGCTCTACATTTATGATTCCTAATATATATCATTCTTTTTAGTTCTGCGGTTACTGAGTAGAATATATGCGTTTCTGAAATCTACAATGTAGGGCTGGACGGCCGAGTGAAAAACGAAATATGAAATATGTATGCGCGGGCGTGAGCCCGCGCATTTTTGAACCTTGATATTTTTTATTTGGTGTTTGTCTTTAGTATTTCACACTCGTGACCAGCTCTCCCTTTTCATCATAGAGAGAAATTGTGTCGCTTTTATCATTCCATAATTCTGTATCTCGCCCAAGAAAGATACGCCACTGTCCCTCGTCGAAATTATAGGTGTTGGTATACGCTCGGACACAGGTATTGTAATTGATATCTTCACGAAGGAAATCTCCACATTCTCCCGACACATCGTCGGGAACTCTTTCGGTCTGAGTGGTACAAGACGGTATGCGTCGAAGAGCTGTTTTACACTGAGAATCATCTACGTTCACGCCGCGCGCTTGTGCCATATCAAGCGCAGTAGGACACGATGTGGAAAGATGAGGTGTGAATGTCTGGAGAGTGCCGATATATCCCGAGCAGATATTTACTCCGAATGAGATGCCGATGGGTGAACGGCCGGTTGTGACAATCGCTCCACCTCCTCGAGAAAGTATGATATCTTCTGGGTTATTTTGGGATCCTTGGCGCGGAGTTTTTGTGCCAAAGCCGATAATCACCCTCTCTTCTTTTTCATTACGCAGTGTCCATCCGGTGAGGTTGATATCTTCTGGTGTGTTCCATGCTGATGAAATCGAAATGTATTCCGAAGAGGGGGTGTTGTTTTGTGCGCCGTTTGCTTCAATATCAATGTATTGCGCAAAAGGGTGTTGATTTGAATCCCAGGGAAGATTGGAGGAACCGTTCTCATTGAAACTCGATTCTGAAAGAAAAATCCCTTGGGAATCTCGAAAACGCTCAGGACCGCCGGTTGCAAACCACGCAAACCAGAGGAGTACGATAAGTGCGATAACAATGAGAAATTCTGAAACAGCTGACATAGATGATTTGAGGGTTATGAGTAGAGAGGATGTGATGTCATTCTGAACTTGATTCAGAATCTTACATGAGATAAGCGTTTCCCGGATTCCCGTTTTTTGTTCGACCGTTTATGGTATAGAGTCAATCCTGGAATGGTAGTTTTTACGTTTAATACTAATACTTTTTCTGTAACACCTCGCGAACAACCGATGCATCATCCCACGACGTTTTCTTTCCCTCTGGACCGACAATATACGGGTCGGTACCTTTGCCGGTAATATACACGGTGTCGTTGCTTTGAGCGAGCGCGCATCCCCTTGCGATTGCCTCTCGGCGATCCATGATGATGTCTACTGGCGTGGAGGAGATACCTTCTTTCACATCACGTACGATCTGCTCCGGATCCTCGTCGTAGGGGTCCTCATCGGTGAGGATGATATGATCACAATGTGCGTTGGCAACTCTCCCCATGCGTGCGCGTTTTTCTCTGTCGCGACCACCTCCCGTTCCACCCAAAATACAAATTTTGCGTGTATTTCGCGCGCCGTATGCCGCTTCGAGTGATTCGGGCGTGTGAGCATAATCCACGAGCACTTCAAAGTTTTGCCCTTCATCTACTTTTTCCATACGACCGCGAATGCCGGGGAAACGCTTCAGTGCGTGACAAATCGTTTCGTCGGTGATACCCCACGCACGTGCATAGCGTATTGCCGCCAATATATTGGCGAGATTGAAGCGACCCGAGAGGTTGACAGTGACGGATGTCTTTCCCACAGGAAGTGTTATGGTGTCCACGTCTACACGCGCATTCGGAGCATCGGTAAAAGAAAAAGGGAATGAGCGAGTTGTGTTGAGCGCGAGAAAATCTCTGCCGTGCGCATCGTCGGTATTTGCAACGATAACCGTGTGCCGCTTACTACTGTGTGCAACAGCACGACCGATTGAAAGCTTGGCATCAAGATATTTTTCAAACGAGCCGTGCGATTCAATATGTTCGGGTGTGATATTGGTGAAGACGAGTCCGTCGAAAGGAACGAAAAGATGGCGGTATTGTTTTGCCGCTTCCGAAGTAACTTCCACAATCACGTGTGTACAGCCAGCATTGTGTGCACGGCGCAAAAATCGCTGCAAGAAGAAACGTCCGGGCAAACTCATTTTATACATGTTGCGTTCTTCCTCTCCGGCGATAGTGAAGCGAAGCGTGGAGGAAGTGGCAGTTGTGTACCCGGCTTCTGTGAAGATGGCACCGAGGAGTTCGGTAACAGTCGTTTTTCCTTTGGTGCCGGTAACGGCGGTAACATGAAGAGTGCGACCGGGAAAACGATAGAGAATCGCTCCAAGGCACGCGAGCACAAAATGGTAGGCAGGCTGAAAAAACGTGAAGACACGTGTGGGGACGAGTTTCTTTATGATGCGGAGGATGGTTTCGAGCTTCATGATGCTATCTTACCACAATTACGAATTACGAATACCGCGAATATACGGATACACAAATACTTGTGTCATTCCGGACTTGATCCGGAATCTTCGTTGTTTTGTTTCTCTCAGGATATGCCCCAAAGAAACACCACTTGAAAGTATATCGTGATATGGGAAAATCGTAAGTCCGAAGCAGGTATATAACCCATTCGTAGATTCGTATACTATTCGTAATTCGTAATGTCTTATGAGCCGAGACGGCGAAGCGCTTCTTTGATACGCATGTCGGTACCGGTAATGTCGTCGGGAACATCTTTCAGGGCATCACGTGCCTCGGTGGTGGTGTAGCCAAGTGCGGCAAGTGCGGCGAGCGCATCCGTCTCCTCTTTCATCATGCCGGATACTCCTTCTTCCATGATACCGCCAGAGAGTTTGTCGCGAAGCTCAATGACGATTTTCTCGGCACTCTTTTTGCCGATACCGGAGACTTGGGTGAGATATGATGGATCGCTGGCGGAGATTGCTTTTTTAAGCGTATCCACGGGAGCGACTGAAAGAATACCAAGGGCTGATTTTGGTCCGATGCCGGAAATGGTAATGAGGAGCTCAAAGAAGGTGAGCTCGGCATGGGTGGAGAAGCCGTATAAATCAAGCGCGTTTTCTCTGACCGCGGTGTGAATAAAAAGGGAGGCGATGTCGTCTTTTGAAAGTGGGAGGAGCGTATCGGGCGAAGCGTATACTTTGTATCCAACACCCGATACGTCAAGAATAAGAAAGTGATGCGAAACCAACGAGACTGTGCCTGAGAGATGTCCAATCATGCTATCTATTATATATCATTCCGGCCTTTTGACGAATTGTAGAGAGGAATGGTTTTTCGTGCGGCGATATGCTTGATTGTGCCTGTAACAGCAAGAATGATAATGCACGTTATGAACGCGACACCATACCACAGTCCAAAATCAAATGCTTTGCCACCGAAATAGTAGAAAAGAAATGTCGGCGGGATACTGCCGATGACTGATGCGGAGAGAAATGTGGTATACGACATGCGTGAGAAGCCGGCAATGTAATCAAAGAGGGGGAGAGTGGAAAGACGTGTGATTACAATGGCGAAAAAACGGTCGCGCTCGGTCCATCGGGAGGTATGGTGTGCATGGGAGAGAAAAGGAAAGAGGCGGACGAGTATTTTTTTACCATATCTGGCGAGAGCAAATGCGATCGATGCTCCAAGAAGAATGCCGATTTCGGTATAGAAAAATCCGGCAATCCAACCAAAATATTTTAGTGCCGGAATATCGGCGAGGACTCCTGGGAAGAAGGGAACAAGCACAATGAGCGCACGGAAAATAATAAAGCTCACAGGCCCGAGAATGGGATGTGCGACAATAAACGGTTCAATCATTATGTAATCATAACGCGAAAGTGATGAAATACGAAATTATGGAATAAGAAATATGAAAAAGTATACAGCAGCTCCGCTGCCGCGCATTTGCCTTTTTATACGAAACCTGATAGTATCCTTATACTATGCCAATAACACGTTCAGCAAAGAAGGCGGTGAAAACATCCGCCACAAAGAAGACGTTTAACGATCGTCGTCGTCGCGCCATGCGTGAGGCGGTGAAGAGCGTTCGCGCGTCGGTGAAAGACAATTCCGCGGAAAGCGCAGCCAAGCTCTCGGATGCGTACAAAGCGATTGATAAAGCCGCAAAGCGCGGGGTGATTAAGAAAAACACCGCGGCGCGCAAGAAATCACGTCTTGCGGCGACAATTGCGAAAGCGTCGAAATAAGAAACGAAGAAAGGGCGGGCATGCGCCCGCCCTTTCTCTCGGGATGCGAGATATCCCGACGCCCCCTCGTCGTTCAACGGATAGGACGCGACTTTGCGGAAGTCGTAATGTAGGTTCGATTCCTGCCGAGGGGACATATAGAGAAAACGCCCGTAAGGGCGTTTTCTATTTTCTCATTCCTCGCTTCTCATTTCTAAACATTAAAACCCCAACCGATCCATAATTTGCTCGGAGAGTTGCTCAGGATGTTCTTCCTCTTGAATAAATTGCTCGAGAAAATCTTGAAGTTCATCAAAATCAACGCCTTCCGGCAGTGGAATAATCACAAGTGGCATGACCATCTTTTTTGATTTCAAAATAAGTTTCGGCTCTCTCTCTTCAAGAATATTTTCTCGAATCCAAAACGACTCAAGTGTGATAAACGGATAGAGTGTTTTATCGACGCGGACACCCTTGCGTGAGATACCAAAATCAACAATGTGGGGCGTGCGAGCGTTGAAAAAGAAAACGGATGCAACGGCAATGAGTATAAAAATCGAAAAGAGGGGATTGTTTGTCGTGATGCCGATTGCAATAAGTACAATTCCTGCAAGTCCAACACCCCAATACCAATCGGGGGTATGAGCTTTCTGCTGATATTCCGGTGCTGTCCATTGAAACGGTTCTTTGAGAGCATCATTTTCCATTTCTTTAGTATACTATATTAAGTCTCAATAGGGGATGTGGACATAGATAATATAAAACAAAGTATAACAGTTGCTCAAAGCACAATTTCGGTCTATAGTGGTGCGTATAATTAGGGTTGGATACCCGATCATGCTATATACTTTACGATAGTATGATTTAAGGAGAGGTGGCAGAGTGGTCGATTGCACCGGTCTTGAAAACCGGAGTGCGGGAAACCGTACCGAGGGTTCGAATCCCTCCCTCTCCGCAGAAAGAAACTTCCGAATCCGAAAGGTGGGAAGAAGCCCGCGCCGAAGGCGCGGGAGTGGGCAAAAGAGCCCGTCGCTTCGCGACGAATTGGGACGGGACGGGCGTGGCGAACTGGGCGGATTTGTCTCTTGTTTCGTATCTAAAAACAATATGAATATCAAACCAAAATATTTTCTCTACACCAGAAAAAGTACCGAGGATGACGACCGCCAAGTAATGAGCATTGAGGCGCAACTTTTTGAATTACGAGAATATGCGCGTAAAGAAAATCTTGAAATTCTTGAGGAATTTCAAGAGTCGAAAAGCGCAAAGACACCGGGGCGCGAGGTGTTCGGCGAAATGTTCGCGAAAATTGAAAAGTTAGATGGTGTAGGTATATTAGCGTGGCATCCCGACCGCCTCGCGCGTAATAGTATTGATGGTGGACGAGTTATTTACGCCGTAGACACTCGCAAGGTTGTGTCTTTGCGCTTTCCGACATTTTGGTTTGAACCAACCCCGCAGGGGCTCTTTATGTTGCAAGTGGCGTTCGGACAATCGAAATATTACAGCGACAATCTATCTGACAATATCAAACGCGGCGTCCGCCAAAAATTGCGACGAGGCGAATGGTTGAATTTAGCTCCCTTTGGCTACACCAATAATCCTAAAGTGAGAAATATTGAGCCTCATCCGACAAATGCTCGCGTGGTTACTTTAGCCTTTCAAGAATACGCCAAAGGGTCGCATACTTATATTTCCCTCGCTCAATTTTT
>JACNGX010000001.1 GCA_014383885.1 Parcubacteria group bacterium
TCCGTTACCCGTTTTTTAACCTACCCGGATCTTCGTATTTGGGGGTAGGGTGAGCAATCATTGTCATTCCTGACTTGACCAGGAATCCAGGGTTTTGTGTATCTGCTCTGGATCCCGCATCAAGTGCGGGATGACGCTCTGCTATCTTTTTACTGCGTCCTACTCTGCATGTTCCCATGCTCCGCATTGAGTGTGGTATTATAGAGAATCTATGAGCATAGATCGTGGTAAACTCATCGTCTTTGAAGGGGGAGACGGAGCTGGGAAGGGGACGTGTTTTGAGCATGTTCGCAAAAATCTCGGTGATGAAGGGTTTGTATACACCCGAGAGCCGGGAGGTACCGATATTGGAAAAGATATTCGCGCACTTCTCCTTGAAGAAGAGATGAGCCCTGAGACAGAGCTCCTCCTCTTTTTCGCTGATCGCGCAGAACACATGAAAAAGAAGATTGAGCCGGCACTGGCAACAGGAAAGCATGTGCTCTGTGATCGCTTTACACTTTCCACATATGCGTATCAAATTGCCGGAAGAGAACGACCCGAGCTGGAAGCACTCTACCGTGAACTCTACGCGCACATTGTGGCGCCTCATGTGGAGCCGCACTACATCTATTTGGATGTGGAGCCGGAAGTTGGGCTTTCGCGAGTTGTGGGCGAACACGGTACCACCAAAACTCGCTTTGATACAGAGAGTGTTACATTCCACACTCGCGTTCGCGAGGCGTATCACAAAGAACTTGTATGCATGTCCGAAGACCGATACACAATCATCGACACCGGTGCTCTTGGCGCGGAGCAAGCTCAAGAAGCCGCGCTTCAGGTGGTGAAGAGAATAGTTGAACAATAATCCACAAGAAGTATTGACTTCATGGGATACAGGTGTACACTGAAAGTGTAGTTCTTTGGAGTCTTATTAATTTTAATTTAATAACATGGATCCGTATTACAACTCACCAGAAGTGTCGGGTCGTTCTAATCCGACAAACGGGTTTTCCCCCGAAATTTCCGGCTTTTAGGTGAAGCCGTCGAGACCAAAAGCCACCCCACAAGGGTGGCTTTTGGCGGGGACTCTTTATGAGCCCCGCTTCGTTTTTTTATGCTATACTGCCAATGTAGGATGGGTGTTGATGGTCTGTTTTAATGAGAGGAGCGCGCGTCAGCGCGCGGAATAAAAGCTATCAACCAAAGGTCTCCTAACTCTGTGCAACATAAAGCGAAGATTCCCAATCAAGTTGAGAATGACAGAGAATGATGATTGGTAAGAGTTTTTATTTTTATTATTTTTTTGACTTCCCATATTTTTTGTTTGATATTTGATGCTGTATGTTTTACCTTCCTGAGTATCTTCAATCAGTGATTGTCCTTTCCGCCGAGAAGGCGGGTGTTTCGGTGCGCTCGGAAGATGTGAGCGTGGAAGTGCCGGCGGATATGAGTCACGGCGATTATGCGACTAATATCGCTCTTGCGAGAGCGAAAGAGGCGGGGAAGAACCCGCGTGAACTTGCAGAAAGCGTTGTGGAACATATTGCCGAAGCTGATAGTGAGGACATGATTTCTGATGCGTTTATTGCCGGACCAGGATTCATTAATATCACCCTCGCCAAGAGCGTGGTTCTCTCCCGCCTTATTCATGCGATGGAAGAAAAATATGGATACGCAGATGAGAAAACGAGGGAGACGGTGGTGGTGGAATATACCGATCCAAATCCATTTAAGCCATTTCATATTGGACACCTCATGACGAACATCATCGGCGAATCGCTTGCCCGCCTTTTGGAAGCGGAGGGTGATACGGTGGTGCGTATGAATTATCAGGGTGATGTCGGCTTACATATTGCCAAAGCACTCTATGGCATGAAGGAGCTTTCTGTGTCGCCGGATGACATTCTTGGTATCGGTAAGGCATATGCGTATGGTAATGAAAAATACGAAAACGATGAGGAAGCGAAGAAGACAATTGACGCACTCAATGAACAGATATATGCACGTGACGACGAAGCATTGAATGCACTCTATGATGAAGGACGAACAACATCACTCGCGCATTTTGAAAAGCTGTATAAAAGACTCGGCACGGCATTTGATGAGTATGTCTTTGAAAGCGAGACATGGAAAAAGGGGAAAGATGCGGTGGAAGCGCATGTGGGTGATGTGTTTGCCGAATCAGATGGTGCGATTGTGTATCACGGCGAAGATGATGGGCTTCATACGCGCGTCTTTATCAATGCAAAAGGATTGCCCACGTATGAAGCAAAAGATACTGGTTTGGCACTTCTCAAGATGGAGAAGTATCCCGATGCGAAGACGTATTACACTATTACTGCCGTGGAACAAGCAGAGTATTTCAAGGTGGTGTTTGCCGCACTTGCAAAGATGAAGTCGGAGACGATCGGACGTTTTGCTCATATCGCGCACGGTATGATGCGTCTTTCTGATGGGAAGATGTCGTCGCGTAAGGGGAATGTTATTACGGGTGAGTCGCTTCTTGAAGACGTGACAGAGCGCGCGACGGAAAAGCTAAAAGAAAATGGCGTTGGAGATAGTG
>JACNGX010000032.1 GCA_014383885.1 Parcubacteria group bacterium
TTGATGATTTCGCCATATGTGACAAGTGTACCACATGTCTTCGTATTTAAAGGTGGGGAGTGGCATCTCAATCCTCGTTTTTATTGTTGAAGAAATAACAATATATTACACGTACTGTATCATTCCTTTGAATAGATGACAACCGCATTAAATCATATATACTGAAGAAGTTATATTCTCTCAACTCGTCTATGACCCGCGAAGATCTTAAAAAAGTGACGTTGCCTGATACGCCTGGTGTGTATTTCTTCCGCGATGGACGGGGGAAGATTTTGTATGTTGGTAAAGCAACGAGCTTGCGTGATCGGGTGCGGAGTTATTTCAATACCGATGTGCTCGCTTCACGTGGCCCGCTTATCGAAAGAATGATGAAGGCGGCGAAAAGGGTTGATTATGAAGAGACGGCGTCTGTCTTGGAAGCACTTATTCGTGAGGCGGCGCTCATCAAGAAACATCAACCACTGTACAACAGTAAAGAAAAAAGTGACACAAGTTTTTACTATATTGTCATTACTGATGAGGAGTTTCCGCGTGTGCTTTTACGCCGTGGCAGGGAGCTTTTTTCCGAAGGTGGGCAGGATGATGTCCGTTCATTTTTTGGTCCGTTCCCCAAGGGCGGTGTCATTCGCGAAGCACTCAAAATTATCCGTAAGATTTTTCCATTCCGCGATTCGTGCACGCCGCGTGCGCACAAGCCGTGTTTTAACCGACAAATCGGACTGTGTCCTGGAGTGTGCAACGGTGAGATGGATGCACGAGAGTATCGGAAGCATATAAAACGATTAGAGATGTTTCTTTCGGGTAAGAAAAAAGCACTGATTGAAAAGTTGGAACGTGATATGCTCCGAGCTGCTAAAAAGGAGGAGTTTGAAGAAGCGTCGCGGCTCAAGCGCACACTTTATAATCTTGAGCACATTCACGATATTGCGCTTCTTAAGCGCGACACGAAAGAAGAGAGGGAGTATCGTATTGAAGGGTATGATACGGCGCACATGGGTGGGAAAAATACCGTGGGTGTAATGAGTGTGGTTGAAGGGGGAGAGAAGGCAACGAATGAATACCGCACATTTTCCATCAAAGAAGCAAAACCAGGGGACGATGTCGGTGCACTCGCTGAGATTCTTTCGCGCCGCCTTGCTCATCCTGAGTGGCAGTACCCGAAGCTTATTGTGATAGACGGCGGCAAAGCCCAAAAGAACCGCGCGGAAAAGGTCTTGAAAGAAGCAGGTGTTGGCATTCCAATCGTGGCAGTGGTGAAAGATGAAAAGCACAAACCACGAGATATTCTTGGCGATAAGAAGCTCATCACAGAGCATGAAAGTGCTATTCTTCTTGCCAATAGTGAAGCACATCGCTTTTCTCTTTCCCGTCATCGTCGCAAGCGTGATCACATTACACCACAATATTAAGAACTCTGCAGACAGGACCGTCCTTTCGGAAAATCTGTGATTCTTTAAAAGCAAATGGCGGATAAGGTCAAAGTTTACGTTTGGTTTTGTAAGATTCCACGCTGTGTCCAATCGCTTGCGTTTTAGGGTCAAGCCAGGAATGACGAAGGGGGTTACATACATATTTCGTTTTTCATATTTCGTCTCTATTTGCTATACTTACATCATGTACACGCACACAATTGGTATCATACGCGGCGGTGAAACACATGAGCGCGAACGCTCGCTTGCGCTTGGTTCCGCGCTTCTTCACATACTGGAAGATACGGATTACGGTACGGCAGACATATTTGTTGATGAACACGGTACATGGTGGAAAAACGGCATGCGCATTGACCCGTCCCAAGCACTCCATACACTCGCTTGCATTATTCCCGCTTTCAGTGCCGTCTCACCGATTGCGTCGCGCGCTGTGCGTTTATCGGAGCAGCATGGTGTTCCGTATATTGGCGCCACTCCGGCGATAAAGAGTATTGCGCACCATCCCGAAGAACGTGCACACTCCCTCTTCAAAATAGGTATTACCACACCGCGCGTTGTCTCACTCAGAACATACGATGCTCCAAGCGCGGAAGAGGTTGCGTGGAAAATCGTTCGCGCTCACTCACTTCCGCTTCGCACGATTTCGATACCAATGCAAGAACACGCGCACACCGCACCCGCACTCACGAGCATACAAGAAATCAGAGACGCGCTCGTATCCATGCAGTCGGGTATGCGCGATATTTTTGTAGAAGAAGAGGTTGTGGGCACGCATGTAACCGTATATCTTATTGATGGGTTCCGCGAAGAGGAGAGGTACGTCTTTCCGCCAGTTTCCACGCTCACTAATACGCCGTGCACGTGGTCGAAAGAGGAAGGGAAGAATATCGAGCGTATTGCCAAAGAAACAGCCGACGCTCTTTCGCTCGAAGGGTTTGTGCGTGTGGATATGACACTCACGCAAAAAAATGCAGTCGTTCGTGATGTGCGTACTGTGCCTGATTTCACTACATCGTCTCCTCTTCATCGCGCACTTGAATCTGTGGGTGCGACGAAAAAAGAAGTGATTGAGCATATTGTACGCACTGTTGTAGGGGATATGTAAAAACCCGAGGTTAAACCTGATTGATACATCCAAAGATTTAACCTCGGGCCGGGTTTTCTTCGTTCGGGCCAGGCGGAATCGAACCGCCGCCATACCCACCCCATGGGTACATACTGCCACTGTACTATGGCCCGTTTTTTTTGTTTTTGGGGACGATACCGGGAGATCCCGTATCACCCACGCCCCAGTTTTCAAGAAAAAGGAAAACTGAGCGGGGCAAGAGTGCGGGATGACAGGTAAGTGAATTAACTGCGGAATCGTCCAGCCCCACATTGGTGATTGCAGAAAGACATATATTCAACTCAGCAACAATGTTACTGATGAGTATTATAATCTTTTCAAAATCATAGATGTGGTGCTGGACGCGGCTCGCGGTCGTCGCCCTAAAGGGTTCCGACATCGCCGAGCCGTTCGATTCCGCACGCAAGGCAAGCAGTTGCCTTGCTCCAGCCCTCCTTTGCTCCGCTCAGTCGGGCTGGGCGGAATCGTCCCACGATTACTAATTATAATGCTTCGCTAAAGCTCGCATTCTAATAAGTATCGCTGGACGCGGCTCGTTGTCTTCGCAGCAAGCTGCTCAGACATACTCCGCCGTTCGATTCCGCACGGGATGCAAGCAGTTGCATCCCTCCAGCCCTCCCTTTGGTCGGGCTGGGCGGAATCGTCCCACGATTACTAATTATAATGCTTCGCTAAAGCTCGCATTCTAATAAGTATCGCTGGACGCGGCTCGTTGTCTTCGCAGCAAGCTGCTCAGACATACTCCGCCGTTCGATTCCGCACGGGATGCAAGCAGTTGCATCCCTCCAGCCCTCCCTTTGGTCGGGCTGGGCGGAATCGAACCGCCGCCGCACGAACCCGAATCGTGCACACTACCACTATGCTACAGCCCGTAGCGCGATTTATATTAGCACACCATTATATTTTTTGCAGTATGCTATCATTATCATAATGAAACATATGGACATGTACCAAACCGTTACACGCATACTCGGCACAATGACCGGTTGGATTCTTGCACCTGCTTTGTTGGGCGGGTTTTTGGGTATGTGGCTTGATGAAAAATATGGTACTACTCCATGGCTTTTCTTGCTTATTCTGGGATTTTCCTTTATTATATCGATTGTTGGTGTTGCTCGTATCGCTATAAGAGAGTTTCGTCGTTTGGATGAAGACGAAAAAGAAAAAACACATACGGATACCGCGCCACTCCTATAAGTTATGTCCGAAGAATCAGAATTGCACACGAATATACACGAAGAAGTGTCGCATGAAGAACACGCACACTCCCTTGCCGCAGAGCCGATTGCCGATATCGGCGGTTTTGTTATTACAAACGCACTGTTCACCTCATGGATTGTCGTCATTATTATTCTTCTCATTGGCATTGCGGTAAAACGATCGGTAAGAGATGTACCCGGCAAACTCCAAAGTTTTTTTGAACTCATTATTGAAAGTGCACTCGGCATCGTTGACTCCGTCACCAACGACAAAGCAAAATCCTTAAAATTTTTCCCCATTGTCTTCGCACTGTTTCTGTTTATCTTGCTTAATAATTGGCTCGGAATCGTTCCAGGCGTCGGCTCTATCGGATACATTGCATCGGTGGATGGTCATGATACATTCATTTCGTTTTTCCGCGGAGGGAGCGCCGATCTTAATACCACGCTCGCACTTGCCATTATCGGTGTAGTTGCAAGTCATATTTTTGGCGTTTTGGCGGTCGGTGCGTGGAAACATTTCAATAAGTTTGTAAACATAAACGCACTTCTTGCCATTCCCACGCAGATCAAAAAAGACCCAACAGTGCTCATCGTGAATCCGATTAATGTATTTGTCGGTTTGGTGGAAATCATCGGAGAATTCGCCAAAGTTGCCAGCTTATCATTTCGTTTATTTGGCAACATCTTTGCGGGAGAGGTCTTACTTGCCTCAATGTCGGCAATTCTTGCATTCGGATTGCCGTTGCCATTTCTCTTTTTGGAAGTGTTGGTTGGTTTGATTCAAGCGGCTATTTTTGCTATATTAGTGTTGTCGTATTTGACAATTCATACCTCTGAAGAACACTGATGGGCTATCATCAGCTTTTCTTTTAAAAAGAGGGGAGTGGTACGAACGAAAGCGTGTGTCTTGTTATGAGATACGTTTCCGTGCGTATCATACGCTTTTATTATTTAATCAATTCATTTTTTATGGAAGAAGGAATTATGCTTGCAAAAGCACTTGCCATCGGTATCGGTTCACTTGGTCCCGCTTTGGCAATCGGGTTTATTGGCGCAAAGGCAATGGAATCCATTGGTCGCAATCCTGAGGCTGCCGGTAAGATTCTTGTGCCGATGCTTCTCTCAATTGCATTTGCCGAAGCTGTCGCTATTTACGCACTTGTTATTGCGTTTAGTATCAACTAGGCAAAAGTCAAAGAAAAAACAAAAGTGCCGCGCGCAGAGCGCGCGGCACTACCGACTAAAAACTAATAACTAAAAACCTCCCAAAATTATCCCCAAAATGGTGTACACCACTTTCTCGCAACTTGATACTCGAAACTCGTAACTCACCTGTATGAATCCAATCGTCGAATCATTCCACATCGATGCCGGGCTCCTCATTGCCCAGGTCATCAACTTCGCCATTGTGTTGGCGGTCTTGTATTTTTTTGTGGTAAAACCGCTCACAAATGTTCTTGAAGAGCGTGCAAATAAGGTGGAAAAAGGTATCGCCGACGCAAAGGAAGCCGATATGCATTTGAAAAAAGCACAGAGTGAGTACGAAGAGAAACTTACCGAAGCAAAAAAAGAAGCGCACGCACTTCTTGAAAAAACAAAAGAAGATGCTGAAAAAAGTCGTGTGGCGGCACTTGCGGAAATAAAAGAAGAAATGCAACGTGAAGCAGATAAAGAACGCGCTCGCATGAAAGAGGAGAGGGCACAGCTGAAACACGAGCTCCGCGAGGAGACGGCGGATCTCGTGGTGCTTTCTTTAGAGAAAGTATTGGGAACACTCGATTCGGAAACACACAAAAATCTTGTGAAGGAGATTTACAACGAATCCTCAAAATAAATTGTATGAAAAAACTGAGTCCACAACATTATGCCCGCGCACTCAAAGTCGCCTTGGAAGAGGCGGGAGAGGCGGAGCGAGAACACACACTTGACCGTTTTCTGAATATCTTATCTGAGGATATGATGCTACCTCGCGCGGACGAAATCATCGTAGCGCTTGAGCGTTTATACGACATTGAAGAGGGAAAAGTACATGCTCACGTTGCTTCGGCGACGGTTCTCTCTGAGGAAGAGAAGCAAATGATTTCTGTGTATGTAAAGGAGAAAACCGACGCGCGCATGGTTGTGCTTGAAGAACAAGAGGACGCATCACTTATCGGTGGTGCCACCGTGCGCTATGAAAATCGTCTCATCGACGGAAGCATCAAACGCACATTAGAGAAACTCAGCACCGCACTGAAGACACGTTAGGGCGAATTACACACAAGTTCTCGCTGTCATTCTAAACTTGATTCAGAATCGCAGTGAATATACCGAAGATTCCCGATTACTTACTCTGCGGTTCGCAGGCCATGAAGTCGGACATAACAAATTTTTTTATCGTGTACAGTTAATCGTTTATCATTTTACTACCATGCCCACCACAGAGACAAAAGACATCATCGTCAACGAACTCAAACAACGCATTGCTGGTTTTAGCCGTGATATATCCGACACGTCCGTTGGTACAGTTATTGCAATCGGCGACGGCATTGTCACTGTAAGTGGTCTTCCCGAGGCGCGTATGTCGGAAATGATTTCTTTAGGCGAAGGAAAAGATGTCGCCTATGGTGTGGTTATGAATCTGGAAGAAGGGCAGATTGGCGCTATCATTCTCGGTGAATATCAAAACATTACAGAAGGCGATGTGGTGAAAGCAACAGGGCGCATTCTTGAGGTGCCGGTTGGTGAAGCAATGATCGGACGTGTCGTGAGTCCGCTTGGTACACCGCTTGATGGCAAAGGCGCCATTCCAAGTGATATATTCTATCCGGTGGAAAAGGTTGCCCCTGGTGTTATCACCCGAAAGTCGGTATCGGTACCAATGCAAACGGGCATCAAGGCAATTGACGCGATGGTGCCAGTGGGCCGTGGACAGCGTGAGCTTATCATTGGCGACCGTCAGACAGGAAAAACAGCAATTGCTATCGACACTATCATCAATCAAAAGGGTAAACACATGAAGTGTGTGTACGTGGCGATTGGTCAGAAGGAATCGAAAGTCGCTGGTATTGTCGCAAAACTTGAAGAACACGGCGCAATGGAATACACCACTGTTGTTCTTGCTGGTGCGTCGGACCCCGCATCGCTTTCCTACATCGCGCCGTACGCAGGCACCGCTATTGCGGAATATTTTCTTGATAAAGGCGAAGACGTGCTTGTGATCTACGACGACCTCTCCAAACACGCTGTTGCTTATCGCGAAATTTCACTCCTCCTCCGTCGCCCGCCGGGAAGAGAAGCATATCCTGGAGATGTGTTTTACCTCCATTCGCGCTTACTCGAACGCGCGTGTCGTTTGAATGAAGAGTGTGGTGGCGGATCCATCACCGCGCTTCCAATCATTGAAACGCAATCTGGCGATGTGTCGGCATATATTCCAACCAATGTCATTTCCATTACCGATGGACAAATCTATCTTGAAACCGACCTCTTCCATCAAGGGGTGCGTCCGGCAGTGAATGCAGGGCTCTCCGTATCACGCGTTGGTTCTGCAGCACAAACAAAAATTATGAAAAAAGTCGCCGGAAAAATGCGTATTGAGGCGGCACAATATCGTGAACTTGCGGCGTTCGCGCAATTCGGCTCCGATGTTGACGACGAGACAGCAAAGCGCTTGGAACGCGGAAAACGCATCTCGGAAGTCTTTAAGCAGAGTCAGTATTCACCGATCGCCGACGAAAAACAAGTGTTCATATTCTATGCACTCCTGAACGGTTTTGTTGATGATGTACCGGTGGAGAAAGTGCATTCTTTTGAAGAGGGGTTGTATGCATATGCCGACACATCCGGCGCAGACACTCTCGCAGAGCTTCATAAAAAAGGAACTTTTGACGGCGAGCTCGAAGAAAAACTCAAAGCACTCATCGGCGATTATCGCGCAACACTCGATTATCTTGAAACGAGCTCCGAATCCAAAAAGGGAAAGAAAGAAGAAAAAACATAAAAACATTACACCACACTTTTCAACATCCTGCAGACAGGTCCGTCCTTTCTGAAAGAGGAAAAACAAGTTTATTTTATGGCAAATCTTAAGACAATCAAAACACGTATTCGCTCTGTCGGAAGCACGCGAAAAATCACGAAAGCAATGGAGATGATTGCCGCCACAAAAATGCGCCGAGCAATTGAAGCGGTACTTGCCACACGCACGTATGCCAATCTCTCTTGGGAGACCTTGCTCAACATTGCCGAGGCGGTAGGGGCGTGTTCGGATGAAAAACTCTCGCATCCGCTCCTTGAAACACCCGACTCTCTCCACAGCGCAAAGAAAACGCTCATCATTCTCATCGCTTCCAATCGCGGACTCTGCGGCGGATTCAATACTGCCGTCATGAAAAAAGCGCATGAATCGATTCTGAAATATGAAAAAAAGGAAGGTCGCGAGGTAACGTTCATCGTTGTGGGAGAAAAAGGAAAAGATATGTATACACACTATGGATACGACATCACGGCGGCATTTCCCAAAGAAGATTCTGTATCGTCGTTTGAAGAGATTCGCCCCGTAGCTCGTATAGCAACAGACGGATTTCTTGCAGGAGACTATGATAAAGTGCTCGTTGCCTATACTGATTTTATCAACGCTGGTACGCAAACACCCCGTGTCAAACAACTTCTTCCGGTGGATATCTGCACCGAAGATGAGTATCTCGGTATTGCGGGGAAGGGTGGCAAGCTCGAAACTCGCCGTGCATTCATTGAGGAAAAGCGGCAACGGCACTGCAAAAAGGAAGGGGAAACATCATTGTCACCAATTGCGTATCTCTTTGAGCCAAACTCGGAACACGTCTTAAGTAATCTCATCCCACGCCTTATCGATATCCAGCTCTACCAGGCACTTCTTGAATCCAACGCTTCCGAACACTCCGCCCGTATGAATGCTATGCACGCGGCAACAGATGCAGCAGGAGAGATGGTAGAAGAACTGACACTCTTTTATAATAAGCAACGTCAAGCAACGATTACCGCTGAGATTAGCGAAATCGCAGCCGGTGCCAATGCATTATCTGAATAGTTTTAATCTTTTAATTTTCTCACGTATCATGTCCGACACACATACAAACACAGGAGTCATTACAGAAATTATCGGCGCCGTTATTGAAGCGCGTTTTGACGAAACCCTGCCAAAACTTTTTTCCGCGCTCACTGTCATCAAGAAAAATGCTGAGGGAAAAGAAGAGACACTTGTGTTGGAAGTTCAGCAGCACGTGGGCCGTAGCCGTGTAAAAGCACTTGCACTGGGAACGACAGAGGGGCTCACGCGCAACGACACGGTGGTAGACACTGGAAAAATGATTTCCGTGCCGGTGGGAAAAGAAACACTCGGACGTATGTTCAATGTGCTCGGCGAGCCTATTGATAATAAAGAAGCTCCAAAGACAGAAAAACGTTATCCGATTCACCGCGAAGCGCCGTCGTTTATCGAACAATCAAAAGAAACTGAAATCCTCGAAACGGGCATCAAGGTGATTGATCTCATTTGCCCGATTGCCAAGGGAGGAAAGGTAGGACTCTTCGGTGGCGCCGGCGTGGGAAAGACGGTGATTATTCAGGAATTCATCAATAATATCGCCAAAGAACACGGCGGATATTCGGTCTTTGCCGGTGTGGGTGAGCGTACGCGTGAAGGAAATGATCTCTATCATGAGATGAAAGAAGCGGGCGTGCTTGATAAGGTGGCAATGACATTCGGCCAGATGAACGAACCGCCGGGCAACCGTGCGCGCGTGGCACTTTCAGGACTCGCCATGGCGGAATACTTCCGTGATGAAGAAGGCCAAGACGTCCTTCTTTTTATCGACAACATCTTCCGCTTTACCCAGGCAGGTCTCGAGGTTTCCACACTCTTAGGGCGCATGCCGTCCACCGTGGGCTACCAGCCTACACTCGCCACCGAAATGGGAGAGCTTCAAGAACGCATCACCTCCACCGACAAGGGATCCATCACCTCGCTTCAGGCGGTGTATGTACCCGCCGATGACCTTACCGACCCGGCACCGGCAACCACATTCGCCCACCTCGACTCTACCGTTGTGTTGGCACGTGAACTCGCCGAGAAGGGAATCTACCCGGCAATCGATCCGCTTGCGTCCACGTCCACACTCCTTGATCCGGCAATCGTTGGAAAGGAGCATTACGAAACGGCTCGTGGCGTACAGAAGGTACTTCAGCGATACAAAGACCTTCAGGATATTATCGCCATTCTCGGTATGGAAGAGCTTTCCGACGAGGATAAACAAATCGTGTATCGTGCACGCAAGATTCAGAAATTCCTCTCCCAGCCATTCCACGTGGCGGAAGTCTTCACCGGACATCCCGGCAAGTATGTGAAGCGCGAGGATACCGTTGTTGCGTTCAAAGAAATTCTGGAAGGGAAATATGATGATAGAAGTGAGGACGACTTCTACATGAAGGGTGGCATTGATGAAGTTAGTAAGTCAGTGTAATAGTAAGGTAGGAGGTTAGTATGGTAAGAGAGAAGTATATATCGCCGCTACGCGGCTCCCACATAATAATCTCCTGTCATCCAGCACTCTTCTGTCATTCTGAACTTGATTCAGAATCTCCTCGGTTAACATCTAAAACAAGATAACGAGGATTCCGGATCAAGTCCGGAATGACAAAACCAGATAGTATAACGCGCGGCAGCGCGTTCCACCGATAGGTAACACATCTAAAAACTACCAGCTATAAGCTAAAAGCTCGTATATATGTCTTTCACATTTGAAATTGTCACACCCGAGCGTGTCGTTTCCAAGGAGACGATTGCATCACTCACTCTGCCGACAGTGGCAGGGGAATTGACCGTGCTCACCGGCCATGTACCGATGGTAACGGTACTTTCCACCGGTGTGATTGAAACGGAAAAAGAAGACGGCACGCGCGACATAATGGCGGTTTCCGGTGGCTTTGTGGAAGTGATGCATGAAAAAACGGTTATCTTGGCAGACACGGCAGAGCGTGCCGAAGAGATCGATGAAGAACGCCTCAGCCGTGCAAAAGAAGAAGCACGAAAGATTATGGAAGACCGTCGTGTGGACCGCACACAATTCACCAATGCCGCCGCACGCTTGAAGCGCGAACTCGCCCGCACAAAAGCAATCAAGCGTTGGCGAAACCTTAAAAATAGGGTACAATCCGATAGGTTATAGTTTGCTCACCCTACCCCCAAATACGAAGATCCGGGTAGGTTAAAAAACGGGTAACGGA
>JACNGX010000030.1 GCA_014383885.1 Parcubacteria group bacterium
AAACATATAAAATATACAAAAAATGATTAACGACTCAGGAACCAAAACTTACTATCAACACCAAGCCCAATCATAATAGTATACACAATCAGCCAGGCCGCCAGAACAAGCACCAAACCTCCGGCTGCATATCCGAATATTTTGTGTGCATTTTTAATCTGGCTCTCATTTCCTCCTGCTGTCATGTATAAAATACCCCCCCAAGCAAAGAGTGCAGCAGCAACAAATGCAACGGTATACGAGAAAAATCTAAGAATGTTTTCCACGAGCTTAATAAGCTTACCAAGATCACAGTCAGTACCATCACATGGGATAAGACCTCCTGCCGCATGAAGCGCAAAAGGAGATGCAAGCAATAATACACCGAGAAAATAAATGCTAATTGTAGAGAAAAAATTCCTCATAATACTATTAATACCCCGCTCCTGTCCCCGTCTCTCTGATGAGCGTTTGGAAATCACGTATGAGTGTTGTGGATACTTCGCTCACACGAGCACGACCAGACGTAATTGACTCAACGACATCCTTAAGAATAGTATACGATGTTTTCGGCTGTGGGTCGAGCCATCCACGTGCGAAAAGCGCTGATTGATAATATACATCTTTAAACGCATCTTCTTGAGGGATACTTAAAAGGGATGTTCGTGCAGGCGCAACATTTAAACTTTGCACGAGTGAGGCAATTACTTCCTCACTTACAAGACCTGCTTGTACATACTGAGCTCCCGGGAGGTTATCAGTGTAGCGTGCGATGGCAACACCCATGAGAGAACCATATGTGGTACGTGTTGACATGCCCTGGAGTTGGGGAATCGTTGCCATATCAATATCCAAGTGAGGATTTTGTACAACTATGCCCGATAATTCACTTGCATATCCAAAGTATATCGGTAAATCACCAGCAATAAACATATTTCGCGCTTCATCAAGTGATCTATTCCATGTGTAGGTATCTTTGCCAGGACGAGCAAATTCTGTATAGAAACGTAATACCGATTCAAGGGCGCCAGCAATAAACGACACTTCCAACCC
Organism: Parcubacteria group bacterium; assembly: GCA_014383885.1. Lineage (GTDB taxonomy): Bacteria > Patescibacteriota > Minisyncoccia > Phycocordibacterales > JACNGX01 > JACNGX01. The sequence goes on from JACNGX010000030.1 coordinate 1,033, forward strand.
ATCGTCGTTTATTTCAATAATATCGCTTCCCGTTTGCAAAAGAAGCAAACTAAGAAGATCTTTAGCATGTGTAATATTTACAAATTCACCCAGTGCCACAGCAGGAGAAACAATCTCACCCGCATCGGTGTATGATACCAATGTTTTTACATCATCTACCAGTGTCGTCCAATATTGCGGCGGTGTGGCAATATTCGCACTCGCGAATACATCACGGTTCCAATACATCACAAGCGGATCAACATACATAGGAAGCCCGAGTGTGTTGTCGCCATAGCGGAAAAGTTCTCCCTCTCGAATAAATACATCTCGGAAATCACGTTCGGAAATCACCTCCTTTGAGAGTGGATAAACCTTATCGGAAAAACGTACAATCAGCTCATGTGGTAAGAAAAATACATCGGGACCCTTTCCTCCGGCAAACGCTTCGATAAGCTCGCTAATGTATGTGGACCCCGCTTTTTGTTCATAGGAAATATTAATTTGATTCGTCTTTATCATGTCAATCAGCGGACGAACATGCTCACTTTTTACTGTTCCCCATATTTCCACATCTCCTTTTGCTGATGTTGTATTCTGCGGTGAAATAACCAAAAACAACACACCAATAAAAAGAAAAGCGCCGAACATAAGACTAATGAGAAGTTTAAAATTTGTCATATAGCATAAAACAGTTACGATGTTTTCTCAAAGATAAATCCGTAATGGTGCTCACCGGCATCGAAAGATTCTTTCTCTGAAAAACCACCTCGAGAACATGTATCCTGTACTGAAGAGGGAGACACAATCATGTCAGGTTGCGGCCCCAATCCATTAAACGAATCCCTCCACTCAACAACCAACACTCTTCCACCTGGCTTAAGTACACGGCGTACCTCTTCAAAAAGAGCGTGTATGTCCTCAGCCTGGAAAAGCACATTGGAAAGAATGAGTGCATCAATGATGTTATCGGGAATACTCGTTCCACCCAGCTCTTCAATATCACCCCAGAGAGTTTTCACATTGGAGAGACCGGCTTCGCGAGCGGCATTTGCAATACGTGGCAGAAGTGTATCTTGTACTTCAACAGCATACACACTACCGTTTCTTCCCACCACTTTTCCTGCGGCGATGGCATACGCGCCGGTGCCGGCACCAAAATCAGCCACTTTCTCCCTTTCCTTTAAGTGGAGTCGCGCAACATTCTCTTCAGGATTTGCGAACATATTTATATTATACATTATTTTCTTTTTGCAGGGGAGTCATTTCCTGATGTGGATAGAAAAAAGGCGCGCCCGAAGGGCGCGTCTTTTTTACTCCACGTTGTACAACCTCCTTACAAAAGACTCTCTTTTTGGATTTCTGTATCAGTATCTTAAAAGCACTCGCCTTTTATCATCAAAGATAATCCCAAATACCTCGATTGTACATTTCTGCTTCATATACAAAACCACATTGTCATTCCCGACTTGATTGGGAATCTAGAATCATTACCCCACACTTCTGGATTCCGGCTCGCCCACGCCTCAGTTTTCAAGGGAGAGAAAAACTGAGCGGGATAAAGAGGTCGGAATGACAACGTGAGAGGATTGCGTCCTTCAGGCGCGACAGAGCCGCGCCTTACTAAAAACTAAAAACTATCAACTAAGAACTTCCCCCTTTCATCTCCTCACTCCAATAACCACGCCCTATAAGCTATCAGCCAAAAGCTACAAGCTAATTCTACTCCCCCGTATTCTCCTCAACCTCACTCTTCAAAAGCACCACCGAGGCAATAGAATCACCCGCGCGGAGCTTCATAATGCGCACCCCTTGTGTTTGGCGTCCAAGCGACGGAATATCAGAGACCGCCGTGCGAATCACCTGTCCTTTCTTTGAAATCGCCACGATTTCTTCAGCATCTTCACGCACAATACGCGCACTAATGAGATTACCCGTCTTCTTTGTCACTTGTGCTGTCTTAATACCCGAACCACCGCGCTTCTGTGCCTTGTATTCTTTCAGTTTTGTTTTTTTGCCATAACCGCTTTCACCGACAACAAGCAGTTCTTCTTTCTTTTCATCGTGAACCACTCCACTCCCCACAATCACCTCACCTTTACCAATCGTCATTGCCTTTACACCCGCTGCAGAGCGTCCCATCACACGCACATCGCTTGCGTGGAAGCGAATTGATTTACCGCCGTCGGTTACGACCACCACGTCATTATCATTGTGTACCGGAAGCACGGAAAGAAGCTCGTCGCCTTTCGCCAAACTAATCGCAATTAAGCCACTTCTGCGCACATCGGCAAAACTCTCCGCAGCCACGCGCTTTGCTACACCCTGCTTAGTAATCATCATGAGTGAAAGGTTTTCCGCTTCTTTCATTTCTTTCGGCATCGGCAACACCGACGTAATTTCCTCGCCATCTTCAAGCTGCAAAAAATTCACAATCGCCTTTCCCTTTGTGGCACGTCGCCCTTCCGGAATTTCATACATCTTCACGCTATAGACCTTCCCGCGATCGGTGAAGAAGAGTAAATCGCTGTGTGTACTTGCTGAAAGGAATGAGAAGACAAAATCTTCTTCCTTGGTATTTATATCCACCACACCCACACCACCGCGCTTCTGCGCCTTGTATTCAGAAGGGTCCGTGCGCTTCACATAGCCACCGCGCGTAAGGACAAGCATTGCCGTTTTGTCTTCAACCAAATCTTCCGGTGACATAATCTTCGCGCCTGACTTTACCACCGTAGTTTTGCGTTCATCGCCAAACGCCTCGCGCACCTCTTCGAGCTCATCTTTCACCACACCCATGAGCTTCTTCGCGCTCTTCAAAAGCCCTTCCAGATATTCAATGAGCTTTTTCTTTTCCTTCAGCTCATCTTCAATCGCCTTGCGCTCAAGACCGGCAAGTTTTTGCAAACGCATTTCCAAAATAGCCGTTGCCTGCACATCGGAGAACTTAAATTTCTTCATCAAATTTCCGTGAGCCGTGGGTGTATCTTTCGACGCTTTAATCGTCTTGATCACCTCATCAATATGATCAAGCGCCTTCTTCAAACCTTCCAAAATATGTGCGCGTTCCTCTGCTTTGCGCAAATCATATTGGGTTCGACGCGTTACCACCTCTTTTCTATGCTTTACAAATTCAGAAAGCATTGAGGTAAGTGAGAGTGTTTGTGGCACGCCATCAACGAGCGCCACCATATTATAATTAAAAGAAGATTCAAGCTCTGTGTGTTTATAGAGTGCATTCAAAATCTTCTGCGGTTGTGCGCCGGTTTTCAAATCAATCGCCACACGAATATCTTTTGCAGATTCATCTCGCAGACCTTTGATTCCTTCGATCTTTTTATCACGCGCCAAATCGGCAATCTTCATGATGAGGTCTGCTTTATTTACCCTATACGGAATAGAAGAAATAATAATCTGGAATTGCCCTGCTTTTCCTTCCACAATCTCGGCGTGTCCGCGACACACCACACCACCGCGCCCGGAGGCATAGGCATGTCTGATGTCAGAAGAACCAAAAACATACCCGCCTGTGGGGAAATCAGGTCCTTTTACAAAATGCAAAAGGTCTTCGGTCGTTGCTTCTGGATTATCAATGAGATGGGTCGTTGCATCAAGAAGCTCAGTGAGATTATGTGGCGGAATGTTGGTTGCCATGCCCACGGCAATACCGAGCGTACCGTTGGCAAGAAGCGCGGGAAATGCCGCCGGAAGAACCGTTGGCTCTTTGTGCGCGCCATCATAATTGGGAACAAAATCAACCGTCTCTCTTTTAATATCACGAAGAAGAATCTCGGCGGTCTTTGCCATCTTTGCCTCGGTATAACGATACGCGGCAGGCGGATCGCCATCAATAGAACCAAAGTTTCCCTGACCAATCACCAGTGGGTAGCGATAGGAGAATTCCTGCGCCATTTTTACCATGGAATCATACACTGCGACATCGCCATGCGGGTGATATTTACCAAGCACGTCTCCCACGATAAGCGCCGACTTACGAAACTTCGCGCTGGGGGTGAGTCCGAGTCCATCCATCGCATAGAGAATACGGCGATGCACCGGCTTCAATCCATCGCGCACATCAGGAAGCGCGCGCGACACAATCACGCTCATGGCGTAATCAAGATACGATGTGCGCATTGCTTGGGAAATATCTGTGGCAATCACACGACCGCCTGGAACGGAACCTTCAGACTGCACATCTTTTTCATTGTCTTTCGGAGCATCCTCCGAAGCAGATTGTTTTTTCTTTGCTGGCATGGATAAAACGATACACTATGAACGATTAACGATAAACAAAAAGAAAGATCGAGGAGCGTCCAAGGTTAAACCTTGGGCGCTCCCATACATTAAGTTCACAAAACAACCCCCACATTATATCAAAAATCACACTTCTCCGCGCTATTGACTTTACAGTTAAATATGATGTTCTACACTATATAAACGGTGCGGACATTTCATGTCCGAGCTGTTTATACATGCCTCACTCTCCTCAGGCGCGGCGTAGCCGCGCCCGTCTAAAAACTACCAACCTCACGCCGTTAAAGCTCTGCGAAGCGGGCTAAAAACTACCCACTAATTACTAAAAACTTTACTTGTGATATCCCCCCATCCGAGCACAACATAATACATCACATCGCTGACAACATCCCTTCCCACTTCATAAAACTCTATACATGCACATACTTCTTCCTGTTCACTTTGTATATCCTTTTTCGTGAACACTGAAGAGACGACGAAGCTTCCACCGATAATAATTACCGTGAGAAAAAACGCTGCGCCAAGAGCAATGTGCTTCCGCGACGCCTCAGGCATGTTTTGAATATTTTTAAGAAAAAACATATTTTAAGGAAAACCGAGGTTAAACCTTGGTATATATACCAAGGTTTAACCTCGGTTTTCGGTCTTTACATTCTACTTTCTGTCATTCCCGGCTTGAACGGAAATCTAAACGTCACGAAACCACTCTCTCGAGACCAAGCACCAAACCTATGTGTTTGGAAATCTGATATGTCATTCTCAGCTATTTTACTTCTTAACTTTCTCCACATCGTCTCAGTCATAAATTTGGTACTTGGTAACAGTGGAGGAAAATTCGTAATTCGTATATTCGTACAGATTCGTAATTCGCTTATTTCGTTGTCTTCAACACAATCACCTCCCCTTCCATGGCACTCACATCTTTTTTCTTGAGCGTTGCCTTTTCTGTTGCCTTTACCCCTTCAGCACCGGCCTCTTTGAGAAACGTCTTGAGCATCGCCGCATCGGTATCCACGGGAATAATAATTTTCGCGCCGAGCTTGGTTGCGAATTTGTGCGCCGCGCTGGGAGTCAGAAGATCACCGTCGCCCACAGGCGTAATCAAGATGTCCACGTCCTCACCGATTCCTTCATACACCTCCGGCGACACTTCATTTGAAGCAAGCGCACCTAAGACAACCACATGCATCTGCTCGAGCGAAATGCGATAAACGGTATTGATATACGAATCTTTACCAAGTTGCGTCTCCGACGACATACCCTTCACATACACGCCATTCACTTCATACTCACCCGGACAGGAAATTACAAACGGCTCCTTCTCGCCATAAGTAACATTTTCCACACCGTTGTAATCAGGATGTGGCACGGAAACCAGCGCAATATCGGCACCAAAACGCGCCGAAGGAAACTTTGAACCTTTGCCAATGGGATTCACCGCCAAGACAGTATCGCCAAGCTGAATACGAATAAACTGTTTGTCGTAATATGTGATAATCATGGGATATAGTATAACACGGAGCGAGTGTTGTGCACACATGCACAACATTCGCTCCGTGTTCAGTAAATCAGGAGGTTAGTAATTTCAACCACTGTGCACTTTCAGCACACAATGGTTGAATTTTTCTTTTTTACCTTTGGCGACTGTCTCCCAGTATACATATAGAACATTATGTCAAGTGTTGCATGTATTCCCCATTATGGTACTCTCTATGCATTATTAGCGGTGTACACAGGTAACCTTTTGGTTGATTGGACGTCCCGATGTTGTCGGGGCAATACGACACAATAATCAAAAACCCTGTGCACATTCCGCCCATGCGCGGTTTTTTGTTTGCATGGGTTGAGTATTTGTCTTAATCACTTTGAGATTTTAGACAGGTTCTCACAACCCGAAAGGGTTTTATACTTTTATGACAACAGACACAGAAGAGAAGAAAGACGATGTGGTAGAGGGAGAAGAGGAAGAGCTCGACACCACAGCGACACATCCGATGAGTGCCATGATTACCGATTCTCCGAATCCCCCTATTGTGGGTGATTTGGTGGAAGGAACGGTCATCGCGCTTCTTCGCAATGCGGTATATGTTGATTTGGCGCCATTTGGTACCGGTATCATTTATGGTCGCGAATTCTTAAACGCCCGTGATGTGATTCGTCACAGTAATATTGGCGACAGCATTACCGCCAAGGTGGTGGAAACAGAAAACGAGAACGGCTACATTGAGCTTTCTCTCAAGGAAGCGCGCCAGGCGCTTATCTGGAATGATGCAGAAGAAGCGATTAAGAATAAATCGCTCATTGAGCTTACCGTGAAGGAAGCAAATAAAGGTGGGCTTATCGTGGTGTGGCAGGGTATCGACGGATTCCTTCCGGCGTCCCAGCTTTCCACCGAACACTACCCCAGGGTGGAAGACGGCGATAAAGACAAGATTGTAAACGAGCTCAAGAAACTCGTCGGAGAAAAACTTTCCGTGATGATTCTCTCGGCTTCACCGAAGGAAGGGAAACTTATTTTCTCTGAGAAGGATGTGAGTGATAAAGATCGCACCGAACTTGTGGGCAAATATGCCGTAGGTGATGGAATTGAAGGTGAAGTAACCGGTATTGTGGAATTCGGCGTCTTCGTGAAGATTGAAGACGGTCTTGAGGGCTTGGTGCACATCTCCGAAATTGATTGGGGCCTGGTGGAAGATCCGAAAATGTTCTGCAAGGTTGGCGAAGAAGTAAAAGCAAAGATTATTGAAATCAAAGACGGCAAGGTATCGCTTTCCATCAAGGCACTCAAAGACAATCCATGGAAGACTGCCGGTGAAGCGTATAAGAAGGGTCAGAAGGTGGATGGTGTGGTGATTAAATTCAACCGCCACGGCGCGCTCGTCTCCATTGAAGAAGGTGTTGCTGGACTCGTGCATGTTTCCGACTTTGAATCCGAAGACGCAATGCATAAAGTGCTTGAACTCGGAAAAGTCTATCCGTTTGAAATCACTCTCTTTGAACCAAAAGACCAGCGCATGACACTTGCCTTTGCGGGTGAAGGAGAGAAGAAGGCATAAAAACGAATTACGAATCTGTACGAATATACGAATACACCTCAAGGGGTGTCATTCCTGGCTTGACCAGGAATCTAGTATTCTGTATACAATATTTGCGTGAATCTGGATCCCGGGTCAAGCTCGGGATGACAAAAAGAAAAACAAGCGCGACCTACGGTCGCGCTTGTTTTTTTCTAATTCCTACTGTGGCCGAGCACGACTTGTCGTGCTTTAGGCATCCCTAACCTCTACTCCGCCGCCATCGTCACACGCGTATCGGAGACGCGCGCTGCAAAGAGTGTTTTCTCTGGCTCCACAAAACCCAAACGCTCCGCTTCTTCCACGGTAATCGATTCGGAAAGTGTCATATATTCTCGTTCAAGCGATACCACACGCGCCGCCGAATCGGCATATGCCGTTTCCGTGTGCTTACGCTCTACCACACTCACCACACTAGCGTACACACACGTAATGTATCCGATAATCAACACCACAATCATGCCCGACAGACCAAACACGACGTGCTTTTGATATCCGGTCTTTCGTTGTTTGTATGTACGATTCATATGAAATATAGTTAGACTCTCTTTTCCGCAATGCGGAGTTTGGCGCTGCGCGCCCGGGGATTTTCTCGGACTTCTTCATCCGAAGGAACAATCGGCTTCTTCACAACAAGATCAATCATTCCGTCTTCTGCCAGTTCTTTTAGCGTGTGCTTCACCATACGATCTTCAATGCTATGAAACGATATAATCGCAATGCGTCCTCCCGGCTTCAGTGCCTCAACCCCCTTTCGTATCGCATCTTTGGCACTTCCGAGCTCATCATTGACCGCGATGCGAAGTGCTTGAAATGTGCGCGTGGCAGGATGAATGCGTCCGTGGTGGTAGCTTTTCGGCACGGCTCCTGAAATCACATCCACCAACTTCCCTGTCGTATCAATCTCTTCTTCCTCTCGCTTTTCACAAATGGCTCGGGCGATGCGTCGCGCATACCGCTCTTCACCGTATCCGTAGATAATGTCGGCAATACTTTCTTCAGCCCACTCATTCACAATCTCTCTTGCTGTGAGTGTATCCTCATCGGGATTGGGGTCGAGCGTCATGAGGAGTGGTTCGTCGCGCATAAATGAAAGCCCGCGTCCTTCCTGTGCAATCTGGATACTGCTCCACCCAAGATCAAGAAGTATGCTGTCAATCCGATCTACGCCAAGCGATGCAAGAATACTATCGAGATTGCGTACATTATCATTGACCAGATGTTTCGTGCACGATGCGTCCGCGAGATTTTTCTCTGCGACGATAATTGCCGAACTGTCTCTATCAATACCGATAAGTGTGCCCGAGCTCCCGATATGCGCGCAGATTGCCCGTGCGTGTCCACCACCTCCGAGTGTGCCGTCCACAATCGTGTCGCCATTCTCAAGCGATAAAGCGTCTATCGTTTCATTGAAAAGAACGGGGATGTGCTGTGTGTCTTCCATACTAGAATCTATCTCGTATCCTACAACTCTCCCGATTCACCAAGCTTCTCAGCGATGGCATCGGCGCGTTCGCGGGCAGTATCCTGGTACGACTTCCATGTCGTTTCATCCCAAAGCTCCACATGGTCTTGAAGACCTACCACGACAACCTTCTCCGAGAAACTCGCCATATCTTTCAGTGTGTCCGGGATAAGAATACGTCCCGCGGCATCGATATCAACCTCCGAAGCGTTTCCCACAATGAAGCGAGTCAGTTTGCGCGTATCTGATTGCCCAACGGAGAGATTGGTAAACGTCTCCACTGTTTTCTTCCACTCTTTCGCAGAGTAGACCGACAAACACATATCCCATCCGTGCGTGACAACCACAGTCTTTCCGAGCTCCTTGCGGAACTTCGCCGGTAGCGACAAACGCTTTTTCGGATCAAGAGTGTGTATGTATTGGCCGATTAGCATATTTTCTGTGAGACATTGATACGCGCAACATTTCCCACTTCATCCCACTTGATTGCTATTATATCCCACTTCCCCACACTTATGCAAACAGGGAGTTATCCACACCCCACAGGGGCGTTTTTTACTTTGTAAAAAACTCCCCTGTGGGGTGTGGCGAAATAAGAAAAACGAAATACGAAATATGCATGGGCGCGCTACGCGCGCCCATGAAAACAAAAGCGGCGCTCACGCGCCGCTTTATCACAAAATTTATTTTCCTGTCATCCCGCACTTGATGCGGGATCTTACAAAACCAAGACTATCTTTGGTATACACCAAAGATAGTCTTGGTTTTGTCCGCAGCCCACTTTCCGAAACAACTCTCTCGAGATCCCGCATCAAATATGCTATAATTGTGCTGGAAACAAGAAGCTCACCCTACCCCCAAATACGAAGATCCGGGTAGGTTAAAAAACGGGTAACGGA
>JACNGX010000016.1 GCA_014383885.1 Parcubacteria group bacterium
TGGAATCCTACGGATTCTATTGAAAATAGGTGCGAGCTTGGTATAATAAACGCACATATGTTTTCTGTCCGAACGCTGAAATTTCACGAAGCATACCTCTGCGGTCCCTATTCGAGTCCAGGAGGGCGGGCTTACATTTGCAATTTCTGGGAGTGATGGAATTATATCGTGATATATATCCGTGGTTCCAAGTTCAAGTCCTGGTGCACTCACTCACACCCAACATCCAAATGATGGCATAATTTTCATATGCTTCTAAGGTTCTCTAAAGTAGAAAATCTTTTGTGTCAATGACAACCTCAATAAGATCTCCTGTCTTGCGTAACTCGTCATATACTGACTCCTTATCAACTCCTATGGAAAGAATATCTTCAAATAATTCATGTTTCTCTAGTGAAACTGCACGTATAATACATGTTTCGTTGTCGATCCACTCAACTCTAAACTCTGCGTCTCCATACACTCCTCTACTAAAATATGTATATTGTGAAGAATCTATTTCATGAATCATCTCATTCTCTCCTGTCCTTACGTCAAAGAGATACAGCTGATTCCTCTTTTCTTCAAGGAACAAAATAATCATATCTTTTGATTCATTCACTGCAAAATCAGGACGATTGGGTATCATAAATCCTGTTTTCTCAATCACAGGATTTGTTACATTAACTCCCACCCGCCACAAAGGAGCATAACTAAGTCCTTCATAGTATGAGGTTGTTAAGTATGCATATTCTTGTGCAGGAAACTCATTATAGAGTTTTAAGAGGGGCAATTGCTCATTATCCAATTCTTTCCATGATAATAGAACAGGTTCATATCTACCACTGTCATCATACTTACATAAGACCTTACCACTGTCATCCTTACGGACAATATCGTATTCGGAAGAAACGATATTGTCAGATTGGGAACGTAAAATAAAATCGGCACCTTTTTCTGTGTATATTTGATCACTATCCTCAGCACACAATGTTACGTATGATATCATTTGAGATGCTTTGCCCTCATCCTCAATAATACTATTATAGGAACTAAACCACACATAAAAAACCAGCCCTGCAATGAGTAGGATGCCTCCACAGACTCGTAAACACATATACAGTTGTGATGATTTAAGATGTATCTCTTTGGTATTATGTTTCTTCTTCATAAATAAACTATATTATTAATCTTCTAATATCTCATACTCCTCCGCGTCGCTCTCTTGGGATGCGGATTTTTGCTGTAATTGTAATTGCGCGGACTCATCCTTTTTGTGGATGACTGAGACACCGGCAATACCGAGAATGATGATACCGCCGAGAGCGAAAAACCATGCTTGGCGATTTGTTTGGACGGCGGAGGTATTGGCGGTGAGAGAATAATAGACGGAGCCAGTTTGATCTTCTTCGGCGACACCGTCTTCACTCTCCCCTTTGCCGCTCTCTTCTCTCATTTCAGTGTTCTCCGATATTAACATCTCGGGTACTTCGGCATACGATACCGTGGCGGGTGTATATGCTTGGGATGAAGTTTGGGTAGCGGCGCGCGGCGGCGCAGAGGTGTGCGAGCTTTCGGGAATGGGAACGCCGCGCGCCGTCTCGGTCGTATTCTCAATCGTCTCGGCAGAAACAATAAGCGCATCAACCACGCGCAGATTGGGATACAGAAGCGCCACGTCGGTCGTTGCGGGGAAATCCATATTCATAGTCTCACGAGAGAAGCGCAGTTCTGTCTTGGGCGCGATATAGGTATATTCAGGGATACGAAACATGTCCCCTGCCACGCGAATACGCCAATATGAAAGATCAATCATCTCACTTCCCGAATTCATGAGAGCGACATATGGATCAAGTCCTCCCCTCTCATATCCCACCACCTGCACATCGGGAGCGACTGCAACGATGGTTATCGTATCATGCGCAGATATATCTCCTGAAATAACGGTAAGATGCGCAATATATGTACCGGGATACCGATATGTATGCATCAAACTCTCCCCACGCTTTATTTCTCCATCACCAAAGTTCCACACATACTCCGCTCTTTCCATTCTCTCACCCGAAGCATCTCCCGCAACACCGGAAAGCATCACACTCGCACCTGCCACTACCTCCTTATCCTCCCCCGCATACGCATAAATATCTGGATCAGGAATCCATTGGCCTCCACCTCCTGAAGAATCGTCTGTGTCGTTTTCTTCTATGCCCGTATCATCTCCCTCATCGTCCTCGTCATCATTTTCAACGGGAGCAGGTGGGACACCGTCCCACACCCCGGGTGTAGGCGTTGATTCTAACCAAGTACCCGAAGAAGTAAGTGATAATGTATTGCCATTGTTATTCCCTCCCGTGGAAGGATCATACGAGACGATAGATACTTCTGTTCCCATATTGTCGTACAACACAATCTCCTCCCCGCCATTATTGAGCGAAAAAGTCGTACTCCTTGTATATAATTGTTCTTCCGTATATCCACCCTTTGCGCCGGAAGAAAGAAAATGGTCGAAATATATTTCTCCTTCTTTCAAATTAATAACGACTGCACAGGAACTCGCAAAAAGGGTACCAGATGCACTACCTGCAGGAACGATAGATTAGCTTTATCATATACATATCCATTTTCAGCCAACCTCCAATCTGTCAGCAACACATCCGTTTCACCACTATTACATATCTCAATCCACTCATAGTACCGCTCCGTAATTCCTTCCTCGATCTGGTCAGGGTCATACATAATCTCCGTGATACGAACATCGGAGGCATATACAAGAGGCGTGCCTATACAGCACATCAGAAAAACAAAGACTATAAGAAAAATATCTCGCATATACTATAAGAGTATGTTAATTAGATTAAGGTCTGACCTTAATCTGTCTTGTCAATCACCCCCTTGAGAACATCCCGCAACACTTTCTCAGGCACTTCACGGGGTGTGTGTTTCAACTGTACATCATCGGTATCAGCTGTGTCAGGAGTGTCATGAATCATTCTCTCCTCTTTCTGGTCTTTAGAAGGAGTGTCCTTTTCTTTTACCGGCAATTCTTTTTTCGGCGCGGAGGAAGTATATATGCGCGTCCTTGGCTCTAAGGGAGACGATTCCGTCGATTTCATCGCCTCAGAAAGCACCGATTTCAGCTTCAACTTATTTTCACTTTCAGGTTGTTTTTTCTGCGGAAGTGCCGAAAGTGATATCGGCTTGGGTGATACATTCTCTTTTTTTTCAAAGCGTTTTTGCGCAACGTTGTGCGAAAGGATTTCTTTACTTCGCGGGTCTTTTGTCGTTTTTGCGTATTCGTCATACGCGTGTTCAATTGCCTTTTTCATCGGACGTTCCTGACGTGCAGGGTCAAACCCTTGTCTTCCAGAGGGCTGTCTTCTTTTCTCAGAGCGACGAGCCGTCTCCGAAGGTTCCGAAGATTGTCGAAACGGAATACGCTCGTCTTTTGTGCTACCGCGATTATGTGATTTAGGACTCTGCGACGCTCCTCCTTGCGTGCGCGTATCTCTCTCCTTTTTTTCTCCTTTTTTGATACTTCCCTGCCCTGCCGACTCTGAGAATGTCGCTTGCCGTTCGTCGATTTTTTTCTCCACCTGCGCACGCGGCTTTCCGAAATTCTTTCGCGACATTTCAATCGCGCGCTGCTTCATGGAAATTGCCGGAAGTGAAATCGGCGGAAGCGTGCGCGCCGAAAACGGTTTTGATCCCACGCCGTCTATCATCAAACGCAAATACACCTGTGCAAAGCCCAAATTCACAATATCCTCGGATGTAAATTGCGGCGCGAATTCTTTTTCAAAAATCTCCGCGTCAAATGAACCGACACGAAAAGTAATCATGGTGCCCACGTTGCCGAAGACAGCGCTCCGCACTTCCTCTTCCATCTGCTCCACATATTGATGCGCAATGGTGAGATTGAACTTATATTTGCGCGCCTCCGAAAGAATATCGGCGAACGACTTATTGGCAAACGACTGAAACTCGTCGACGAAGAAGTAGAAATTGGGTAATGTGGTAATATTCTCCGCATCGGCACGTGACATGGCTGCCAGATAGATCTTGGTAATCAGCATGCTTCCCAAGAGATTGGTATTGCCTTCACCGATACGTCCTTTGGAAAGGTTCATAATGAGAATCTTTTTCTCGTCCATAATGGTGCGAATATCAAAGCTTGATTCCGGCTGACCGACGATATTGCGAATCAATGGATTGGACGTGAATTGACCGATTTTGTTTTGAATAGCCGGCGTTGCTTCTTGAGCATAGCGATCGGTATACTTGGCAAATTCATCCACCCAAAACGACTTCACCGACGGGTCGGTCACATTTTCCACCACTTCCTTCCGGAATGTTTTATTCACCAACATCTTATTGATATCAAGAAGTGTTGAATCGGGATATTCAAGGAGTGCAAAAAGGGTGTTTTGCAAGATGTACGCCATACGTGCCGACCATGCATCAGCCCAAATTTTTTCAAAGGCACTCATGAGACCAGAAACAACCAAGTGGCGCTTGTCATAGCCTACATCTTCCATCACATTAAACGACATCGGATGCTCCATATCAAACGGCGCGAAGTAAATCACATCGTTGATGCGTTCTTCCGGCACATATTCCAAAATCTTCTCAGCAAAACTTCCGTGTGGGTCCATCACCGCCACACCATTGCCATTCAAAATATCCTGCACCGCCATGTTCTCAAGGAGGGTCGATTTTCCCATACCAGTCTTTCCGATCACATACATATGGCGGGTACGGTCGCTTGCTTTGATACCGAATTTCTGCTTCTTATTGCGAAAGTCAGTCTCGGCAAAATAGGTGACTTGTTTGGAGTCTGACATTATCTTTAGTATAGCAAATTAGAGAATGAAAAACGACAAAAAGTGGCGCGGACATGAAATGTCCGCGCCACTTTTTGTCTACCCAAACGAGATATGTTATTCCATCTCGGCATGTCGAAATCCATCGTTTTAAAACCTCTCATTCAGGATTCTAAATCAAGTTCAGGATGACACCTCTTTCGTTAACGACAAAGTACGCGGATGATATTGTTTGTATCATATATATTTGTACCAGATCCATCTGGACCACCTGAATGAATGGCACTAATCCACTCTCCCGATGGACACTCCTCTTCGTACTCACCACCTGAACAACGATAAGCGGAATCATATATATATTGATTTCCCCATGGATCAATAGGTGTTGCAGACATATATGGGCCATCCCATCCAGAAAACCTACCATCGGACTGAACAATACCTGCATTTACTGACCCAACAACTATACCGTTACCGTTTGAAGGTACAGATTCAAGATAACAACCACTTGCGGTATATCCTCCTGGACGCTGATTCGTGTCATCTTCCAAAAACATCACCGCCTTATAAATCTGTTCGAGATCAGCTTTTGCTCGAGAAACATTTGCCTTATCGCGCGCACTCTTTACACTCGCCAATACCACCGAGGAAAGAAGTCCGATGATAGCAATAACAACGAGAAGCTCGATGAGAGTGAAGCCGTGAGCATGGTTCTTTAGAGTCTTCATTACACTCTATTGTACCCCCCCCCGCAGGGATGATGCAAGCTCATATGTGGGAAAAGGAGATCCTGAATCAAGTTCAGGATGACAAGTGAGGACATTGAAGCAGTATTCGATAGGATACCAGAAAGCGCGGACATGAAATGTCCGCGCCGCTTTTTGTCGTTACCCAAACAAGAGCACTTCCGGCTTGAATATAAGGAGGAGTCCGATAATAACCATGAGGATGCCACCGATTAAGTGGGATACGCGCGTATACTTGCCACCGATGCCGGTGAGCGAGAGAGTGGTCATTGCCACTCCAAAAATGATTATGTCGTCGAGCATGAAGACCAATACATATAAGAAAAGGTAGCCATAATACTGCCACTGCGCCAAATCGTGAAGCGCAAGCACTTGCGCATATGCTGCTGGGAGTCCTGCCGAGCACACAAGCTCCACGAGATTTACCAATGCTGCAACAACGATGATACCAAGCAATGCAAGGAAGAAGCTTTTCTCTTGAACCGCGCGTTTCATGCGCTGGGTGAGTTTGGTCTTTTGAGATTCATTTGTCACCTTACATCCTGCTTCAGGCGCTGTTTTCCATTCGCGAAGATAATA
The DNA here is from genome assembly GCA_014383885.1 of Parcubacteria group bacterium. Classification (GTDB taxonomy): domain Bacteria; phylum Patescibacteriota; class Minisyncoccia; order Phycocordibacterales; family JACNGX01; genus JACNGX01. The sequence continues at coordinate 6,125 of JACNGX010000016.1, forward strand.
CACACCACCGGCAATTGCCACGAGTCCAATCAATGCGCGAATCCATACGATAAAACCGAGAAAAAGAATCAGGTTAAGCCATGCCGCCATAAAGAGATAATAGACGATACCGGACGTAAGAATAAACACACTGCCAAGTATCCACATTCTCTTTTTATCTTTCATGCCAAAAAGAAGTGCAATCAAAAAGACCAACGCCCACATGGCGCAGGGATTGAAGCCATCGAGAGCACCGAAAAGCACGGTGAGGAGCGGGAGTGAGAGCGTGGCGCCCCACTCTCTTACAACTTCAGGAAGAATAATACCGGCATAAGGATCGTCTGTTATCGTGTCGGGTGTTGAAGAAGCGACTATCCCTCCGGAAGCAGAGTCTGTGCTTGTCGGCTGCGTGTCAGGTACCGGGGGTATCTCTTCGTATGTACCAAGAATTGTACCCACGATATCCGTATCTCCCTCGTGTTGCACCGCTTCAATTGTATTCAAGAGATACGCACCAGATGTTTCTTCACTTCCCCATCCAACAATAGCGCGCTCACCCACAATGGTAACTGGCACACCATTGAATGTGGCTCCCAGGGCATCGGCTGCTGCGGAAAGGACAGCGCGATTTTCCGCATTACTCCACACTTCCAAGCGCTCAACGTCTACGTCTTCGCGCTTTTCAAGCTCGTCCAAAAAAATCTCTTCGTCTGCACAATGTGGACAGCCGTCTCCGTGGAAAAAATATACAGTCGTCGTGTCTACCGCATATGCAACACCACTTTGCATAAAAACACCTCCGAAGAAAAGCATGAGAGCAATCAGGATCTTTTTTATTGTGTGTGAATATACCATAAAAATACGTTGTTGTCCGAAAGGACGGTCATGTCTGCAAGATGTTGAAAAATGTGGTGTTATTGGATTACCTCTTCTTCTTCCTCTTTCTCTTGCGTTGTTGTTGCTGTTTCCAGCTCCGGTAATGATACCACATATGGCGACGGAATGTATGTATCGAGCTCATCTAGAAGTACAGATTCGGTGTATATATTTGAAGGGTCCCAAAGCATCCATGAGGTAAGGCCAGTGTCGTATGTGGCGTGAATTTGCTCACGCACCATCTCCGGTGTATACGGCACGGGATAATCAAAATCTTGCAACCATGGACGGAGCTTGAGAGGATTTTCACCCATTGCCTTCATACGTGCCACCGCCGTTGCCATGGAAAACGTAACGATATCGTATGCGTGGGCGTTCACATTCACATATCCGCTGAATCCAGTTGGGTAATGTGAAGGATATACCATCGGCGCGATGTAATCAAAGTGTGGTGCGGCATATTCAAGAATCTGACCGATATTGAGATCATCGGCATTGGTCGTCGTCATGCCAAAGAGATCAGCCGAAAGCACAGGGCCTGTTTCATCCCCCACAAGCCATGAGGGATCGCGGAGCTCTTTTGAAAGATGCGCAAAAAACGATTCTACAACAGTCGCTTTTCCCAAAATCGGATCAGCTGCCACTTTCCCCTCACTTATCGGATACCAGATATCTTGCATATTGCCGTCGGAAGGAAAGCGGACGTAGTCAAAGTTAAGTTCGTCAAAGCCAATCGCGTATGCCTCTTTGGAAAGAGCAATGACATACTCCCAATATTCAGTATTACCGGCATCAACAAAGCTAATACCTTTGTAGTCTTTCCATACGCTTTTGTCACTTTCTTTTTGGACAGCACCTTCGGGATGCAGCTTTGCATAATACGGATCTTGAAAGACAGTGATCCGTGCGATTGTGTAGATGCCGCGGTCGTGAAGATCTTTTAAGATGGCGGGTAAGTCGGCGATCACGCATCCGCCACCGTGCACCGTGGCATCGTTGAAACGAGGATCTTGAGTCTTGAATGCAATGGTACCTGAATAATCCTTGATATCAATGATAATGGCATTGGCATTTGTACGTTCAATCTTTTGAATCAATCCTTCACGCAAGGAAGGTGTTGCTGCGTAGCAGGCTGTCATATACAGAGCCTTGAGCGGTTCTGGTGTAGGAAGGTGAATTACTCTTTTTTCAGATAATTCACTCACCTGAGTATCGGATGTGGTAGCATGTGTTACTGCTTGAATGTCGTGTTCTTCTCCGGGAGAGTTTGCTGTATACCGATTATACTCAAGAGAAAACAGTGGCGCACCAATATAGGCAAACGAAAGAAAACCGACGAGCATACCGCCGGCGGCAATAATATGCACATGTGTCATCTTACGCGCCATGAATGTTATTCCTTATCTTCTACCTGATAGGTATCGTTCAATTCCCCACTTTCCTCGGATATACATGTCTTCTGCAACATACGCGCATCTTCTGCACGGGCGCTACGGTATGCCATATAGCCAAGCAGAGCAATGCCGAGCGACAAAAGTGTTACGGCAGTGTTTTTAATACTTCCCGGAAAACCTAAGTGTGGAAACAGCGCCGTAAGAAGCGACAGCACAATAATCATAATAAATCGTGACATACCGGATATTATACGTTGGAATGTAGGAAAAGAAAAGAGCGCGGCAGCCGAAGGCTGCCGCGCTCTTTTCTTTTCTTTTCTATCTTCTCTGTCAGCATCAACAAGCAGAATCCTCTCACATATACTTGTATACTGAAAAGCAAACTCTACTTATTACTGTTTATACCCTATTATCCATCACTCGGTTCCACAACAATATGCCACGCATTCGCATTTCCGGCACCTCCTTCACCTCCCCAACCTGAACAAAAATCTGAGCGATTTGTTGGAACAGATTCCATGGTTCGTGCAAAAATAACGGCAACACGTTCCATGACACCGTCATTGGTACAGTTCTGTTGACCGTCATAATAATAATTATATGTCCCTGAACCAGGACCGAGCGGGTCACGAGGAATCGCCGATAAGTATGGAGCAAGCATCGTATCAAGCCCTGCCCCTTCACCTATAATGCCGTTTGCACCATCTCCCTCTCGCGGGTAATGACCATTGTCATCATAGTAAAACTCCATGGCGCGCTGTATTTGACGTAAATCATTCATACGTCGCGCATCACGCGATTTTTCCCGCGCACTACTGAGAGACGCAAGCACCACAGACGACAAAAGACCAATGATGGCAATCACTACCAGAAGCTCGATGAGAGTAAATCCTTTTCGTGTGGAAATACGCATCATATTCATATCGAAAAATTACATATCTTCATCATATATTCCTTCTTCCGCCGGCATGTATGAATCCGCGGGGGTATCGTTGGAGGATCCTCGACTCATGATAATAAAACCGGTGAGGAGGAGGGCGACAATCGCCACTCCAATCAACATCTTTTCGGCTTGCGCGTAATCTTTGGCAATGCCCTTATCCACCAGTTTTTGGGGAAGGCCTTTCTTTTCTTCCATACCAACACGACGTGCCGGCATATTCCCTTCGTCAAATTGAAATCCTGACATGTTAAAAAATATACAAACGAATAAAAAATTACACTCCCGACACAATAACGACGAATTCGCCGCGCACATGGTCTGGATGTTCTTCAAGATATAGTATAACCTCTTCGGGCGTTCCATGCACGTACTCTTCGTGGATTTTGGTAAGTTCCCGAGCAAGCACAATACGACGCTCCGGCAGGTGCTCTCGAAGCGATTCTAATGTTTTCATAATGCGATGAGGCGATTCATAAAAGACAACCGCGCGCTCAGAACGAGCAATTTCTTCAAAGAGAGTCTGTCGTCCTTTTTTATGAGGCAGGAAACCAAGAAAGAGAAAAGCTGGGGAAGGAATCCCCGCGCCGGAAAGTGCCGTGGTGAGTGCTGATGCTCCTGGAATCGCCTCAATGATTACGGTAACGCCAAAGTGTTTACGCACATGTGCGACAAGATGAGTACCTGGGTCGGAAATACCGGGCGTACCAGCGTCAGAAACGAGCGCGATATGTTTCCCTTCTTCAAGAAGCGCATCAATATCCGCACGTGTTTTTTCACTGCTATGTGCATCGTACCGCATCGTCTTTGTGTGAATATCATATTTTCCCAAAAGCTTCTTCGTTACGCGTGTATCTTCACACAAAATCACATCCACCTCACCAAGCACACGGAGAGCCCGAAGCGTAATGTCTTCAAGATTGCCAATTGGCGTTGCGACAATTGAAAGTGTTGCTGACATATATATGTTATACATTATTTGCTTTTTTCAAGCAATGCCTCACCAACGTTATACACATCACCGGCGCCCATGGTGATGATAGTGTCGTTTGGACCCCACTCGGCATCTTTGAGTGTTTGCACAATCTCATGGAGTGAACCACTATATCGTACACTGCCACCCAATTTTTCAATACGCTCAACGAGATCCTGCGCATGGATACTGCCGTCATCTGTTTCTCGTGCGGCATAAATATTTACAATATACACCGTGTCGGCGTCATCAAAACTTTTCGCAAAGTCATCCATGAAAAGCCTCGTTCGCGAATACAGATGTGGTTGAAATACAACAGTGATGTGTGCATCGGGAAATGCTTCGCGAAATCCCGCGAGCGTGGCTCGGATCTCTGTTGGGTGGTGCGCGTAATCGTCGTAGATTTTCGCGCCTGACAC
>JACNGX010000041.1 GCA_014383885.1 Parcubacteria group bacterium
GGGGGCGGTGAGAAAAAGGCAAGGGCGGGTGGCGGCTTTGAGCCGCCACCCGCCCTTGCATTTTTCTCATGCTCTGATATAGTACTCACCACTATGTCAGTACGCATGCGCCATACGCGCTCCCATACAAAGAATCGTCGTTCTCATCACGCGCTTTCCACACCGCGACTTTCGACGTGTGGAAATTGCGGTGCAGCACATTTGCGTCACCGTATGTGTGGCGAATGTGGCACGTATCGCGGTCGTGAGGTGATTGATGTTGTCGCACAAAAAGAACGCAAGATTGAACGAGCGAAAGATAAAGCAAAGTCTATGGGGCTTGATATGAAAGAAGCTGAAACAAAAGCGCGTAAAGAAGAGAAGGTGGAAAACAAGGCGACTGTTTCAGGAATTAAGAAGCCGGCAACACAGAAATCCACAGCAAAAAAAGTAGTGAACAAGAAAACACCAGCGAAATAGTGTATAATACAAACGGAACCGAAACGGTGCCGTTTGTTGTTTCAAGTATTTGCTGTAAAGCTCTATTCCTTGAAACATCCGTCGCCGTTTCTGTTCTTGGAAATCATACGATTTCTCAGATTATCATTAGCTCTTTGAAGAATGGCAAATAGACACTTGTGCAGAAGTATCGTGATGCAATCACTCTTTGAGTGGGATTTTGGTGGTTATACCGCCGATATCACGGAGATTGTGCATCGCACTGCAAAAGAATTCGCACCTGGGGAGACATATACGCCCTTTATGCGTACCCTCGCCGAAGGTGTGGTGAAAAAACGTGCCAAACTCGACGAAATCATCACGGTTGCCGCGCCGGAATGGCCGATTGATAAAATCGCAACGCTCAACAGAACCGTGCTCCGCATTGGGCTCTACGAGCTTCTTTTCGGTAATCACGCCGATGTGCCACCAAAAGTGGCTATCAATGAAGCCATTGAACTTGCCAAGACATTTGGCGGGGATACCAGTAGCCGATTTGTAAACGGCGTCCTCGGTGCTGTGTACCGAGAAATGGGTGAGCCGGGCAAGGATCAGAAATCGCAGAAAAAACAGCCCATTGATCGCAGTACGCTCCCGATTGATCGTCTTGTTGGCGCAGTTGTGTATGCGAGGACCGATGAAGGTCTTCGCATAGGGCTTATTAAGGATGTCTTCGGAAAATGGACAATGGTGAAGGGGCATCTTAAGGATGATGAAAACGACGAGCAGGCGGTGCGAAGGAAGGTGCCGGATGAAATGGGTGCCGAGGTCAACGAGGTGAACGACCTTCTTGGTGAAAATGAATATCTGGCAAATACTGATGACGGTGGGAAAATCCGTAAGCAAGTGAAATATTATCTCGTAGAAGCCAAATATGGCACGCTCCGTGCAGGTGAATCAGGCGGTATTGAAGATGCGGCATGGTTCCCACTTGAGGATGTTGCCGACCTCACAATGTATGACGACATCGTTCCTATTATCACAAAAGGCGTGGAGATTTTGTTGGAGCGGTAATATTTCCAGTACTGTTTGGATTTTGAAAGAGTATTTAGCGAGATTCCCGCTCGGAGGCGGGAATGACAGTGGTCGTGTGATTTTAAGCACGTATTGTATCGGACGCAATATATTGTCATTCCCGGCTTGAACGGGAATCTAAACATTTCTATGGAAGAATCAAATCTTACATCTTTTCTTAAGCGGGCGCGTGTCGCCACCTCTGACACACAGCTGATTCGTCAGGCGTTTACCCACCGATCATATCTTAATGAACATCCTAATCTTGGGTATGGGCACAATGAACGCTTGGAGTTTTTGGGTGATGCTGTCCTTGAACTTTCGGTAACCGATTACCTCTACCGAGCATATCCGGAGAAGGCGGAAGGTGAGCTTACCGCTTATCGTGCGGCGCTTGTAAATACCATTAGTATTTCCGATGCCGCAAAAAAACTTGGCATGGATGAATGCTTACAGCTTTCTCGTGGAGAAGCGCGTGGGACGGAAAAAGCACGACAATATATTCTTGCCAACACGTTTGAAGCGGTGATTGGCGCGATCTATCTTGATCAAGGATATGAAGCAGCTGATCAATTCATCAATGCTCATTTGATCCCAACAATTACCGATATTATCAAAAAGCGTCTCTGGCAGGATGCCAAGAGCTATTTCCAAGAGCGTGCGCAAGATAAAGTGAATATTACGCCGTCGTATAAAGTGACGAAAGAAATTGGTCCCGACCACGACAAACAATTTACCGTCGGAGTCTATCTCGGCGAGGAGCTCGTAGCAAAAGGAAATGGCCGCTCCAAACAAGACGCCGAACAAGAAGCAGCAGGAAATGCCTTGGATGCGAAGGAGTGGAGGGAAGATACATAAGGTAAAACGACTGCCAGTGCAGTCGTTTTTTGATATAATACAGAACATGCTGAAATCGATTGAGGTGCAGGGGTTTAAGTCGTTTGCGAAGAAAAGTGAACTTGAATTCTCCGCGCCTATTTCTTGTATTGTGGGCCCAAATGGCTCAGGAAAATCAAATGTGACGGAGGCACTTCGTTTTGTCTTGGGCGAGCAATCTATGAAATCGCTTCGGAGTAAACGCGGAGAGGATTTGATTTGGAGCGGGTCGCAGGGTGCGCCGCGTTCGGGGCGAGCGAGTGTGGAGATTGTCTTTGATAATCGAGAGCGCGTGTTTGATGTGGATTTTGATGAAGTGAAATTGAAGCGCGTGGTCTCGCGTGACGGCACAAACGAATATTTTGTGAATGGCTCGGCGGTGCGTTTGAAAGATGTCATGGAGATTCTTTCGGGTGTGCATGTGGGTGCTTCTGGACATCATATTATTTCACAAGGTGAGGCGGACCGTATTTTGAATACATCGGCAAAAGAGCGTCGCAGTATCGTGGAAGATGCACTCGGCTTAAAAATCTATCACTTCAAAATTACCGAGAGCGAAAAGAAGCTCAAGAAAACGGAAGAGAATATGAAAGAGGTGGATATGTTGCGTCGCGAGATTGCGCCACATATGCGCTTTCTCAAAAAACAGGTGGAGAAAGTGGAGAAATCCCAAGAGCTTCGAGAACAGTTGCGAGGATTGTATGCGGAGTATTTGAAGCGCGAGTTAGTGTATCTTGACCATGCTGGAGATGAGCACAAGACAAAAAAGAAAGAACTCTCTGCAAAACTTGAGAGTGTTGAAAAGCGTATTCTCGAGGCAGAAGCGCGTATTGTTGCGCAAAAAGAAGGGGAGGACGAGGATGATGTTTCAGAACGGCTTACACTTGAAGAAGCGGTGAAAAAAGCTCGTGAGGGAAAAGAGATTGCAGGGAAAGAACTTGGACGCATTGAAGGTATGCTTTCAATCACCGAGGGGCGTATTGCGCGCGCTGAGAAAGAAACACATCATCCCGTAAGTCATGAATCGGTAACGCGTTTTCTCGACGGTCTTGAAGAAGTGCTTACAGATACAAGTGATGCTAGCGCACTTGCGCGTATTCTCATGGATGTAAAAAAGCGCATTGAAGATTTTCGTTCATCGGTGGTGAATGAGAGTAAAGAAGCCGAAATTACTGCTGCCGAAGAAGAGAAAGTGCGATTGGAGGGAGAGCGAAAAAGTGCGCATGATTCGTATAAACGTGCTGGAAATGACGAAGACGCCGCTCGCCACGCACTTGCCGCCTATGAACACGAGGTGGCGGAAAAGAAAAGCGCATCACGCACCGCTGAAACAGAACTCTACGCATATCGCGCGGAGAAAAACGAGGTCTCCGCACAGATGGCACGCGTGGGAGATACTCTTACGCATATAGAAAAAGACAAGAATGCATTTGAAGAAGAGATTCGTGAGGGGATGATCTTGATTGGCGGAGCAATCAGGGATTTTGAATCGTTTATCTGTGATGAAGAAGAAGCGCTCGTCGAGCCGCGCGACACGCAGGAAGATCGACGTCGCAGTATTGAGCGTATTAAAATTCGCTTGGAAGAGACGGGTATTGGTGGGGGAGAGGATGTGCTCAAAGAATATGAAGAAACCGCGGAGCGCGACCGATTTTTTGAACAGCAATTAAAAGATTTGGAGGAAACAGCACTTTCACTCCGCACACTTGCAACTGATTTGGAAGCGGAGCTTGATACCGCCTTTAAGGATGGGCTTGGGAAGATTAATGAGCAATTTAATACTTTCTTCGCGCTTATGTTTGGTGGGGGGAGCGCGGCGCTCAAGTTGGTGAAAATGGAAAAACGGAAGAAAAAAGATGAGGAAATTGATATTGACATAGAAGCGCCGGATGAAGATTCTGATGAGGGGATTGATATCACGGTGTAATTGCCGCGAAAGAAAATCCACGGACTTCAAATGCTCTCAGGAGGGGAGCGCGCACTCACATCCATCGCGCTTATTTTTGCCATGTCGCAAATTAATCCGCCGCCATTTTTAGTGCTTGACGAAACGGATGCTGCACTCGATGAAGCCAATTCACGTCGCTATGGTGACATGCTTGAAAACCTCGCAAAGCATTCCCAGCTTATCGTGGTGACCCACAACCGTGAGACGATGTCGCGAGCAGGTGTGCTCTACGGCGTGACGATGGGTTCCGATGCCGTTTCTCGCCTTATCTCGGTGAAGTTTGAAGAGGCGGAAGCGTACGCGAAGTAGGAGTTAGAAGTTAGAAACTAGAAATTAGAAATTCGGAAAACGAAATATGAAATATGCATAAAAGGTGCGATGTTCCTTCAGGAGCATCGCGCCGGCTCGGCTCACAGAATATAACTTATTCACATCTTTCAATTTACTTTTCTTTGATATAATTAACGGAAACTTTTCGAGGTTTTTGTTCTTTCTTTTTCCAAAAACAAAAAATAAAAGGAAACAAACATCATGAAAAGAAGAAAATTCATTACGCTCATTCCGGTAATTTTTGCTTTGCTTTTCGGTATTTCTCTCACGGGCGTAGAAGCACGGGCAAGTACGTATGGTATTTACGGCACAGTAACATACGCAGGAATAAACCCCGATAGCGTTGTCGATAAAGCTGTTGTCAGAGTGTATAAAAGTACCGGCGGTGGAAACTGGACGTATATAGGTCAAACCACAGCCAGTGCATGTGGGTACTACACTTTCGACACGGGTGGTATCGGCACTTTTCGGGCAGTAGTCGACGGAAGATATGATTTGAGAACAATGCCCTGTCAAAGTGTGTATGATAACGAGCGTGTTGGAGGTGATGGTCAGGGAACCGTTAGTTGGGTGGATCCCCAAGTTGTCGTACATGTGCGTACATCATAGTACAAACATGAAATGATAAGATTGCGGATTCCCCGCCATCTTTTTTATCATTCATCCTCTTTTTATTATTTTTATGAAACACATCTACTCAGACGTCATCGTTATTCTTTTGGGAATCATTGTCGGATATTTTTTCTTGTTCAGTAATGCGTATTTAGATCTTATCATTGCAGCTCTCGTTGGTGTAGCTCTCATTGCAATCCAAAAAGAGAACACGAGCATACGATTTATCCCACGGCTTGCCATCGGCTCCGTTATATTTGGTGTCGGTGTTTTTGTTCTCTATGCTGCCGTGCTTTATTTCTTTGAAAGAAACACGGAGATGATTATTAAGTTTTTCAAAGACATAGCCTTTGGTACCCTCTTTTTTGCGGCTATCAGCTTCATCGCCGGACTTCTCGCTATTGTAGTGCGAGGATTCTGGAGCATAAAAAAATAACATGCCGTCATTCTGAACTCGATTCAGAATCCAGAACAGACGCAGGTTGGTTATGCAGACCTGTAGATTCCCGCTCGGGGGCGGGAATGACAGCAAAAGGAGTGTGGAAATTATTTCGAAAGGACCGTCCTCTTTTTTTGCTAAAAAGTGTGGTGTAATGTGATGAACCTCGCGAAGATCCCGCATCACCCGCGCCCCAGTTTTCAAGAAAAAGGAAAACTGAGCGGGGCAAGCGTGCGGAATAACAAGAGGGTGGGGTATAAGGTAAAAAGCGCGGGCGTATGCCCGCTCTTTTTGTTGTCTCCTGCAAAGCAACATTACCTATTTTCTAATTCCTAACTTCTAACTCCTATCTTCTACAATTTCCATATCAAGCGAACGGGTGGCGATGTCGGCGCGGACGAGGCGGACGCGCACGTGGTCGCCCACGCGATAGCGTTTTTTGGTGCGCTGTCCGATGAGCGCGTATTGCTTTTGGTCGTATTCATACATGTCGTCTTTCAAATCGCGCACATGCACGAGTCCGTCGGCAAGCGTTTCGCTCTCTTGTACAAAGAAGCCAAAATTGGTGATACCGGAAATCACTCCCTCAAATTCGTCACCCACGCGGTGCTGCAGGTATTCCACTTGTTTGTATTTTATTGACGAGCGCTCCGCGTCGGCGGCTTTTGCCTCGCGTTCGGAGGAGTAGCGGGTCATTGCTTCGTAGCGCGCGAGCTCCTCTTCGCTTGCGCGGGTGCCACCAAGCTCATGAGCAAGGAGGCGGTGGACCATAAGATCGGGATAGCGACGGATGGGGGAGGTGAAGTGCGTGTAGTGTTCAAAGGCGAGTCCGTAGTGTCCGATATTATTGGTGGAATAGATTGCCTTTGCCATGGAGCGGATAGCCGCGGTGGTGATCACACGCTCTTCCTCAGAGCCCTCAATTGCCTTGAGAAGTGTGTTGATATCGCGAGAATCCGGTCCCTCACCGTCCTTGTCCTTGCTAAGTGGCAAGTCGTAACCCAAAGTGGAAACGAATGCGGCAAGCTCGGCAATACGGTCTTCGTTGGGGACATCATGCACACGATACACGAACGAATTAGCTACTGCCGGATCAGCACGGTCGATATACTCAGCAACGTGTTTATTGGCAAGAAGCATCAAGTCTTCCACCAGCTTATGCGCCGCAAAGCGTTCCTTTATCTTTACGCCGGTCGGCACACCATCGGCATCAAGGATGAATTTCACCTCCTGTGTTTCAAAAGCGATGGCACCTTTCTCAAATCGTTCTTTTCTGAGTGCTTCAGACACTGTATTGAGCGAAGTAAGTGCTTCGGTGTGCTCGCTTTCAATTCCTTCAATGACGACCTGCGCGTCTTCATAGGTGAAGCGTTTGTCGGAATAGATCACCGTGCGCCCAAACCATTCCTTGGTAATATCCACGACACCTTTTCGAAGCGCCGCGCGATCAATTTCAAAAATAGCCGAGAAGGCAAGTTTATCTTCTTCCGGATTTAAGCTACACACGTCATTGGAAAGTACCTCCGGAAGCATCGGGATGGTGCGGTCTACCAAATACACCGATGTCGCGCGCATTGCTGCTTCAGTATCAATAGCGCCACCAGGGGTCACATAATATGATACATCAGCAATGTGCACACCCACCTCGATGGTTTTTTCGTTTACCACACGGAAGGAGAGCGCATCATCAAAGTCTTTAGCATCTTCCGGATCAATGGTGCAAGTGAAAATATCGCGCATATCGCGTCGCTTTGCAATTTCTTCCTGAGAGATGGCGCGGTCGATAAGAGTGGCCTCGCGCTCTACTTCTTCGGGAAAATCAGGAGCGATGTCGCGCTCAAAGGCAATGGCGCGCATCTCTGTTTCGTTGTCGCCCGCCATGCCGATACGCTCAAGTACATTTCCTTCGGGAGTGGTTTTCGGATCGGTCCACGGATGAATTTGCACATACACTTTCTCGCCCTCACGAACGGGTGCTGAGTCGTCCTTCAAGCACACTTTCACATACATGCGATTATCGTCAGGGACGACAGACACACCACACTCTTCTTTCACTACCGTGCCCACAAAGCGCATGCGGGTGCGGGTAAGCACCTCATCGACAACACCGTTTAATTCACCGCGCATGTTTTTCCCTGTGGTGTGCACTCGCACAATATCGCCATGAAAAGCGGTATTTAATTGTTCCGGCTCAATACGCACACGCTCGGTACTTTCCGCCGAGAGAGGAATGTAACCGACACCCTTGCCGGTTATGGAGATGACACCTTCAAGCTCTTGTGTTTTCACCTTTGTTTTCGAGCGCCTTGATGTGTTTCGTGTTGGGCGTTTTCTGGCATCCTTCTCTCCCTTTTTTCCATTGGACACATGTCGACGTGAATCAGATGGTGTATCTGGGTGTTTTTTCGATATGCCTTTACGTGGAGCATTGTTTCCTCTGGGTTCTGATTGTTTCATTGGTGGCAGTATAGCAGATACTTGCCAGATGTATAGGGTCGTGCTAGGATATGCCTCATGCTCAAAATACGTTTACAACGCGTTGGCCGCAAACATGACCCGTCTTTTCGCGTGGTGGTGACAGATTCTCGCTTTGCCGCAAAGAGCGGTAAAGCACTTGAAGTGCTCGGCTCATATAATCCGCGTTTCAATAATCCAACCCTTAAAGAAGATCGCATTAAAGAATGGATTGGGAAAGGCGCACAAGCGTCCGGTACCGTACATAATATTCTCGTTGGTGCAGGTATCATTAAAGGGAAGAAGGTAAATGTTCTTCCGAAGAAGTCACCGATTAAGAAGGAAGGTGAAGACCTAAACGCCGACGAATCGGCATCGGTCAAAGAAGGTGAAACAGAAGCCCCCGTAGCAACAGAGGAAGCCACTCCCGCGGAGGGGTCTCCGGTTGAGGAGAAGACGGAAGAAGCTCTGACTGAGAAAGCAAAGGAAGAAACCGAAGCTGCTCCTGAGAATGAAGAAAAGAAAGAAGATACTCCTGCCTCTGAAACTCCATCTGAGGAGGAAACAAAAGCAGAATAATTTTTTTACAATACACAACAGCGCGACCGATAGGTCGCGCTGTTTTTGGATTTGTATCTGTGGATTGCAAAAGATCAATTTTTCTTATATGATACTTAGTATACCGTAAGGTACATTATTGATAATTTTGATTGTATATATGGAAGCAGATCAAGCTTTTTTGGAGTTTGTTGTAAAGGCGATTGTTGACAAGCCAGACGCTGTAAAAGTCGATCGTAAGACCGACGATATGGGCGTTCTTCTCATGCTCGATGTTGATCGTGAAGATATGGGGAAAGTGATTGGTAAGAGCGGAAACACCGCAAAATCAATTCGCACTCTTCTTCGTGTTGTGGGTATGAAGAATGACGCACGCGTAAACCTGAAGATTGAAGAGCCTGTTGGCGGTCTTCGCGACACCGGTAGCTACGGTGGGGGAGAAGCTCCGGCAACGGAAAGTGCTCCGTCTTCAGCAGCAGCAGATCTCGACGCTGCAATGGACGCACTCAAGGACTAAAGCGACTAGAGAAAAGCCTAAAGCACGACACATCGCGCTCGGCTAAAAACAAAAAGAGAAAACACCAAATAAAAAATCCTATAACATTGCCAAGGCAATGTTCGGATACATAAAAACAAAAAAGTGCCCTTACGGGCGCTTTTTTGCGTTACATGAAGGAATAAGAAAGAACTATAATTACTGTTTGAGTTAAGTGATGAACATACCATGGTATGTTCATGGTATAATAGGGTAATGAAAAAACATGTACGAAAAATCGTGAAAAATGGACGGGAAAGCTATTACATCAACATTCCCAAAGAAATTGCGCGGGAGTTACGTTGGCGTGAGCGCCAGAAACTCACGATTCGCCGTTCCGGCGTGAAATTGGTGATTGAAGATTGGAAGGAGAAGTAAAAAGGAGCGCATTTCTTTATGGTTGCACCACTTTTATTTTTTCTATGCTCTATTGACCTCCTCATATACTGATTACTGCCATACTAATTTATGCATTTTCATGTGATTACAATTTTTCCTGGTGTGGTGCGTGCGTATACGGATGCTGCGCTTTTGGGGCGTGCGCAGAAGGAGAAGAAGATTTCCGTGTCGTGTTATGATCCGCGGGATTTTACGAAAGATAAGTGGCGGAAGATTGATGATCGGCCGTACGGTGGTGGTCCTGGGATGGTGATGGAAGCAGAGCCGATAATGAGTGCGGTGAAAAAAGCGCGCGGGAAAAAGCAAAAGGTGAAAACGGTTATCGTGTCGCCACGTGGTGCGCAATTTTCAAACGAAATGGCAGAGAAGTGGGCGAAGAAATATGATCATGTGGTGATTATTTCAGGGCGGTATGAAGGGATTGACGCGCGCGTGAAAAAAGCGTTGCGAGCTGAGGAGATTTCCATGGGACCGTATGTTCTCACTGGCGGGGAGGTGCCGGCAATGGCACTTATTGATGCGACGGCGCGGAGGATTCCCGGAGTCCTCGGAAATGAAGAATCGCCGGAGGAATATCGTGTGGCATCAGGAGAGACATACACGCGTCCGGAAGCGTTCACCTATGAAGGGAAAACATATCGTGTACCGAAAGTGCTTCTCTCGGGAGATCATAAGGCGATTGAGGAGTGGAGGAGGAGAAACGGTGAACGATAAACGACCTTAAGGCACGACACGTCGTGCTCGGGTACGTAAAAAGCGGTGGCACCTTCGGTGCCGCTGCTTGGAGATGGTTGTGCATAAAAAAGAACTGTGGTATATCTTAAGAAGGAGTTGGTACATCGTGAACAATTAATTATTTTTTATTTCATGTGTAAAAAAACTGAAACTGGGGAAGAGGGGTTGCCCCTCGGTATCATCCTTCTTGAGGAATCAAGAAGGGAAGGGAATTCGATTGAAATTCCCTCAATAAAAATTACAATCCCTCCTCATACAGATGAGGAGAA
>JACNGX010000048.1 GCA_014383885.1 Parcubacteria group bacterium
GGCGGAAAGGGGTGTGCCGCCAATGTCCCCCCGTGCGAAAGTGGGGGTGGGGAAAGGGTGGGAAGAGGACGACCTTTTTTTGGTGGGGCGCGGGGTGGGCGGATGGCTACGGGACTGGGTGTGATATATAACACAGAACAGGAAAAAAATGCAAGGGGGGGGGGGCGCCAAAACCCCCCCCCCCGCCTTTGCATTTTTCTCACCGCCCCACCAAAAACGTTCGCCTATGCTCCGGGCAAAGACCATTTTTACCAATGGCACCGTAGTGTTTCTCGGTGCCGTATCCTTTATGGGTGTCAAATGCATACATGGGATAGAGCCGCGCGAGGCGACGCATTTTTCTATCGCGCGTTACCTTCGCCACAATGGACGCCATGCCGATTATGATGTCACGTTCATCACCCTTTACAATTGTCTCTTGATAAAGATACGTGCGTGGAGCAAAAAGTCCACCGTCAAGCCGTACATCACAGCACGACGGATCAAGCCCCATTTTCCTGAGTGCCCTGCCAAGCGCCGTATTGATTGACGTTACGATACCACTCTCATCCACCATGCTCGATCCAACGAGTGCCGAACCATACACGAGCATATTTCTGCATTTGGTATCGCGAATTTTTTCAAACCATTTTTCGCGTTTCGACTCCGACCATCGCTTTGAATCCCGCCCTTTGAGTCGCTTAAACATCGTCCGCACATCCTCTTCCTTCTCCACAGGCACCGCAACGACACCAACGCATACCGGACCGGCAAGAGAGCCGCGTCCCGCCTCATCAATACCCACGATATGGGTGATGTTCATAAGTACAGTATAGCAGTAGGTGAGAAGGTTAGGAAGTCAGTATACAAAGAAAAACTGTGCTAAAATGAAATAAAGGAAGTCGCGTAGCGACATACTGACCTCCTATCTTACTCATATACTAACCTACTATCCCATGATTCTCTCCGACCGCGACATCAAACAAGCCATGGAACAAGACGATATTTTTATCGACCCGTACGATGATTCAATGCTTCAGCCCGCATCGGTAGATTTGCGTTTGGGAAAACACTTTCTCGTATACGACCGCAATAAAAGCGCGCTGATTGATGCGAAAAAACCAGTGGAAGACCTTATGACAGACGTGGAGATCGAAGAAGACGAACCCTTTATCATCCACCCGGGGGAATTCGCTCTCGGCATGATTTATGAAAAGACGGGTGTCTCAGAAAATATGGTTGGTCGTCTTGAGGGAAAAAGCTCTGTTGGGCGACTCGGGCTCATGATTCATGTTACCGCCGGTTTTCTTGATCCAGGTAATACGGTCAACATGACGCTTGATCTTTTTAATACCGCTTCTCTACCCATTCTCCTCTACTACAAAATGCCAATCGCGCAGATGGTTTTTGAGCGCGTCTCCTCCTCATCCGAACGTCCGTACACCGCCGATCACGCCAGCACCTTGGGAAGCAAGTACGTCGGCTCTGAAGGCAAACCAATTCCTAGCCAGATGTGGAAGAATTTTAGAGAAGACAAATAACAAACAAAAAAGATCAAAGATCAAAAGAAAAAGCAGAGCTCACGCTCTGCTTTTGTACTGTTTGGCGCATCACTTTTTTCCTATATAACATTTTCCAATATTAAGCCGACAGGCGTGACCGCAGGTCGCGCTTGTCTGATACCTACCAACTAAACACTAACGACTCCCCTACATAAGAGCATATAAAAATACACAACCACATCCTATAAGCTACAAGCCAAAAGCTCTAAGCTCATATGCTATACTACTCCCATATGACCTCTCCTTCCTTCGTCCATCTCCACACTCATAGCCACTATTCCCTTCTCTCGGCATTGCCAAAGATTCCGGAGCTGGTGCAGGCGGCAAAAGACGCTGGCATGCCGGCACTTGCACTCACCGACGCGGGCAATCTCTACGGCGCGATTGAATTCTACAAGCGATGCGAGAAGGAAGGCATCAAGCCGATTATCGGCGTGGATTTTTATGTCGCGCTTGAAAGCCGGCACGACAAACGCTCAGGCATTGATAATCGTCGGCACCGCAACGTGCTTCTGGCGAAAAACACCGAGGGGTATTACAACCTCATGCGCTTGGTGAGCAAATCACATTTAGAGGGCTTCTACTACAAACCGCGCATTGATATGGAGCTCATGAAAGAGCATGCTGAGGGGCTGGTGTGTATTGTGCCACAATTCTCCGGCGACATTGCCGATATGATTGCGGGGGGTGATACGGAGCGCGCGCAAGCGCGCGTCGCCGAGTACCAAGCGATGTATGAAGATTTCTATCTCGAAATAACCCATCATCCGGAAATGGACGGGCAAATGGAACGACGCAAAAAAATCGTTGGCTTTGCCCACAAAGAAAACGTTCCGCTCGTTGCCGCACATGACGTGTACTATCTTGCTCCAGAAGACCACCGCATCCGCGAGATTATGATGGCTATCGGCTCGGGTAATACCGTTGCCGAAGATGTGGGCTTCATGGAAGGCACACCCGATTTCTCTTTTATCTCTCAGGAGCAAGCGCAAGAATTTTTTGCCGACGCTCCCGAGGCGCTCGCAAATACACTCGCCATCGCCGAGAAGTGCACACTCTCTCTTGAACTTGGCAATTGGGTATTTCCCGATTTTGTCATTCCGGAACATACCAATTACGATGACGAGCTCCGCCATATCACCTATGAAGGGATCGAGAAGCGCAACTTGGAGAAAACACAAGAGCTTGTCGACCGTATTGAATACGAGCTTGATATCATTAAAACCAAAGGCTATTCCCCATACTTTCTTGTAGTTTCCGACCTCCTCACCTTTGCCAAAGAAAACGGCATCCTCACCAACACAAGAGGGTCCGCAGCAGGGTCTCTCGTGGCATATCTCACCTATATCACCAGTATCAACCCGCTTGACTACCGGCTCCCGTTTGAGCGCTTCCTCAATCCAGAGCGTCCGTCGGCACCAGATATTGATATGGACTTCGCCGATAATCGGCGTGATGAAGCGATTGCCTACGCCCGAGAAAAATACGGCGAAGACCGCGTCGCTCAAATCGGTACGTTTGGTACTATGCTCGCCCGCGGCTCGGTAAGAGATGTTGCTCGCGCACTCGGCCATTCCTACAATACCGGCGACGTGATTGCCAAGCTCATCCCGCAGGGTTCACAGGGCTTCCCTATGACTATTGAACGCGCACTTGAAGAAGAACCGGATCTCAAAAAACTCTACGACGAATCAGCCGAGGCACAAGAAATTATTGATACCGCCCGAAGAATTGAAGGGTGTGCTCGGCATATTTCCATCCACGCCGCCGGTGTGGTCATTGCCCCATCTGAAATGACCACTTTCACCCCTATTCAGTATGATCCAAAGGGGGGTAAAATCATCACGCAATATGATATGCATGCCGTGGAAGATGCCGGGCTGCTTAAATTTGACTTCCTCGGCATCACCAACCTTGCCATGCTCGAGCACTCCGTTCGTCTCGTGAAGCAACTTCACGGCGTAGAAATAAATCTCGATACTCTACCGCTTGATGATAAAAAGACCTATGCCATGCTCGCAAAAGGACGGACGATGGGCGTTTTTCAAATGGCAAGTGCAGGCATGACAAAATGGCTCATAGAGCTCAAGCCCACCAATATCGACGATATCAACGCTATGGTTGCCCTCTACCGCCCGGGTCCAATGGCATTCATTCCCGACTATATCGAACGCAAAGCCGACCCTTCCAAAGTAACCTATCTTGATCCGCGTCTGAAAGAATTCCTTGAACCCACATACGGTATTTTAATTTATCAAGATGACATCCTCCTTATCGCCGTAAATCTTGCCGGATACTCATGGGGCGAAGCCGACAAATTCCGTAAAGCGGTAGGTAAAAAGATTCCGGAAGAAATGGCAAAGCAGAAGAAGCGTTTTATTGAAGGATGTGTGGAACACGATATGTCCCCCGCCGCCGCTCAAGAGCTCTGGAATCAAATCGAGACATTTGCTGCCTACGGATTCAACAAAGCACATGCTGCGAGTTATGGAAACTTGGCATACAAAACCGCTTACATGAAAGCAAACTATCCGGTGGAGTACATGACCGCCGTGCTTTCAGCAGAAGCCGGCGACACTGAAAAAATTGCGGAGGTTATTGCCGAGTGTAAACGAATGAATATCCCCGTTCTTCCACCCAGCGTAAACGAAAGCTTTGGTGATTTTACCGTGGTGCGAAAAGAGGGTAAAGAAGACAGTATTAAATTCGGTTTTTATACTGTAAAAAATCTCGGTACCGATATTTCTGATGCCATTATTGCGGAGCGGAAAAAGGGTGGGCCATTCCAATCATTCGGTGAATTCTTGGAGCGAATTGATCACAAAAATCTTAATCGCAAATCACTAGAAGCACTCATCAAATCGGGGGCAATGGACTCCTTTGGTGACCGCAGTACCCTCATCGGTAATATTGAAGAAGCAACCAATTACCACCATGAACACCACAATGCATGCAAGGACCAAGGGACCATCTTCGGACTCATGGATGAATCTTCCGTGCCATCGTTTCGCTTGAAAGAAAAAGAACCAATTCCACAAGAACATATACTCATGTGGGAAAAAGAACTTCTTGGTCTCTACATCTCTGGACATCCGCTTGAGGTGTTTCGCACACGCTTTGAAGAGCGCGGTATGAATCTAAAAGATATGAAAGAAAAAGCGTGTGACGGCTCTCGCGCAATTATTGCTGGCATCGTTGAAGATATTCGTCCGGTCATTACCAAAAAGGGAGATCGCATGGCATTCATTCGCATTGCTGATTTCAACGATACGATTGAAATGGTTGTTTTTCCGAAAACGTTTGTAGAGTTCAAAGATATTCTTGAAGTTGATACCTGCATCGCCGCACAAGGAAAATTCTCCACCCGCAATGGTGAGATTTCTGTGATCGCTGATGCGGTAAAAAAATTGGAGAAAGAGGAAGAAACAAATCACGAATCATGAAGTACGACTAATCTCTAGTATCTTCTTATGCACAAAAGCGGCGCTTATTGACAAATACATATATTTCTGTATGTTTATCGCCAGTATTTCTTCCTCAAACACATACATTATATTATATTTTATGAAAAGAGCATATCCTCAGGAAGATATTGAACGACTCAATATCATCCTTGAAAATATAGACCGACACCGAAAAACACACGGTGTCCTTAAAAAGACCATGCATGCAAAAACGGGCATCCCGCGCCAGAGCATGCACAAATACAGAAGCGGCACCGCTTTTCCGCTTCTGTATCCGATGGAGAGTTGGGCTCGCTACTTCGAAGTCCATTTTGTAGAGATACTACTCTCTCATAAAGAGATGGCGAGCATGATTTCTCATCTGCTCGCAACATACTCCAAGGACGTTGCTGTTTCAAAACATACAAACAGTACCGCCATATGGCATCCCAGTTTTTTACTTTCAGTTCCCTCAAACATAAAGAGGCGAAGAAAAGAACTGAGACTAACATTAAGAGATGTTGAAGAACTCATGGGAGGGGAAACCACTTCTACATCTCTCTCTCGATATGAACGAGGAGCACCTCTCAATACAAGGATTATTATTCCGTTATCAGAAGTCCTTGAGACAACAACTCTCGAGCTTATGACACCCAAAAAGCACGTTGCTTCAATAGTAGCGATGCTTGGGGAAAAATACGCGATACAAGCCGGCATCTGATGCCGGTTTTTTACAGTATAGTTCACTTCCCTTTTTCTTTACTTTGCAACGTTTTTCGTGTATCGTTTCTATTATATGAATAATACACACTCCCTCGAAACATCACGTCATTCCCTCGCCCATCTTTTGGCGGCGGCAGTAGTGAAAAAGTATCCAGGCACGAAGATCGGCATGGGTCCGGCGATTGAGAATGGCTTTTATTACGACTTTGCTTTTCCGGAAGGTGTAAGCATAACCCCCGAAGCACTTCCTTCTCTTGAGAAAGAGATGAAAAAACTTATCTCAGGAAACCTCCCATTCGTGAAAAAAAATGTCTCCGCTGATGAGGTGCGAACGCTCTTTGCCGACAATCCCTACAAACTCGAACTCATTGATGAATATGAAAAAGAAGGTCGCGATTTAACCGTCTACGAAAGTGGTGATTTTGTCGATCTCTGTGCCGGTCCGCACGTGGAGACAAACTCCGAGATTGATCCGGAAAGCTTTACTCTCACAACAATCGCCGGTGCCTATTGGAAAGGAAGCGAGGACAACGACATGCTCACGCGTATCTATGGTGTCGCATTTGAAAATAAGGAAGTGCTTAGCGCACATCTCGCCCTTATGGAAGAAGCGAAGAAGCGCGACCATCGCGTCATCGGAAAAGAAATGCGTCTTTTTATGCTCTCGCCCGAAGTTGGCTCCGGCCTCCCTCTTTGGCTTCCCAACGGCGCCATTGTGCGTACCGAACTTGAAGGCTTCTTGCGCTCGGAACAAAAACGTCGTGGCTACGTACCGGTCTACACTCCGCATATTGGCAATCTTGATTTGTATCGTCGTTCGGGGCACTATCCGTATTATAGCGACTCGCAATTCCCTCCCCTTACCTATGTAGACGATACCGGCAAAGAAGAGCAGTACCTTTTAAAACCGATGAACTGTCCGCATCATCATGTGATGTATAATTCGTCTCCAAAGAGCTATCGCGATCTGCCAATTCGCTATGCGGAATTCGGTACCGTCTATCGCCATGAACAATCGGGTGAATTAAATGGTCTCACCCGAGCGCGCGGTTTCACTCAAGACGATTCGCATATCTATTGTCGCCCCGACCAGCTCGTGGATGAAGTGTGCGCGGCAATCGACCTCACGCACTTTGTCTTCAAAACACTCGGCTTCGACAACGTGCAAACTCGTCTCTCTCTCCACGACCCAGAAAATCAGGAAAAATACGGTGGTACCGCCGACGTGTGGGAACAAGCGGAGAAAGACGTGAAAGAAGCTGCCGATCGTATGGGTATTGAATACTTCATCGGCATCGGCGAAGCGAGTTTCTACGGACCAAAAATCGACTTCATCGTGAAAGACGCGATTGGTCGCGAGTGGCAGCTTGGGACAGTGCAGGTTGATTATGTGATGCCGGAGCGCTTCGACCTCACTTATGTGGGAGAAGACGGAGAAAAACACCGTCCGGTTGTCATTCACCGTGCGCCGTTTGGCTCTATGGAGCGCTTCATGGGAGTGTTGATCGAGCACACCGCCGGCAAATTTCCTCTCTGGCTCGCTCCGGAACAAATCCGCATCCTCCCGATTGCCGAGGCGCACAAAGAACACGCAGGGCACATTCTTAGTGTCTTGAAAGAATCTGGCATCCGTGCGACACTCGACGACAGCAATGAAACACTCGGTAAAAAAATCCGCTCGGTAAAAACGGAGAAAGTTCCCTACTTCGTGGTGATTGGTGATGCGGAAGTGGCGAGCGGCGGTGCTACCCTTGAATCTCGCGATGCCGGAAAAATCGGTGAGCTCTCGGAAAAAGAACTTCTTGCTCGTCTTTCGGAAGAAATAGAAAGCCGCGCGCAAAAGCCGAAAGAGGTGGAGTAAAAACTCTCTGATGGAAAAGCCTTGTTTATCATTACCAGTTAACCATTTATCGTTTTTATATGAACAACAACGCATACAACATCATGCGTCAGCTCGTACAGGAATATACCAGCCTCTGGCGCATCAAAGATGATTATCTCGCCGATGCCGGCGATACCCCAGAGCTTGAAGCGCTCTGGAAGGAAGTAGCAAGTGAGAAAGAAGACAACATTGAGAAACTCACAGAGGAATTGAAAAAAATTATTTAGAAGTTAGAAGTGCCTAAAACATGATACATACATGTACGGCCACGGTAGAAATCCATAATTAGGGACAAAAAACAAAAGCGCGGCGACCGGAGGTCGCCGCGCTTTTGTGTATCTAGAGTTAATTATATAATTTATTATATAATTAATTATATAATTAATTTTTACACGAGAATGCGCGGGATCAGTCCGCGCATTTCTCATTCCTAACCCTACGCATCAATATTTGCATACTTTGCGTTGTTTTGGATGAATGTTTTGCGAGAAGATACGTCGGTGCCCATGAGAGTATCGAAGACACGATTTGCTTCTTCCGCATCGTCAATGGTCACCTGTTTCAAGAGTCGCCGCTCCGGATCCATGGTCGTCTCCCAGAGTTCGTCTTGATTCATTTCACCAAGACCCTTATACCGCTGAATATGTACTTTGCCCGTTTTCTTCTTTCCTTCATCCTTGTCCAATACCGACTTGTCGGTATTGGGGGCTTCTTCATCCTCTTCTCCTTCGTAATCCGGCGCTTCCTCGACATCTTCCACACCGAGTGATTTCAATACCTCCACCTTTTCAGCATCGGTAAACGCATAGAATAGTTCCTTCCCTTTCTTAATCTTATACAACGGCGGCATAGCGATGTAGAGGAAACCTCCATCTACAATCGGACGAAAATATCTGAAAAAGAGCGTGAGAAGCAACGTGTCAATATGAGAACCATCCACATCGGCGTCGGTTGCAATAATAATTTTATGATACCGCAATTTCTCCATATCAAGCGCATCGCCAATCGCAGCCCCAAGTGCCACCACAATATTCTTGATTTGCTCGGAAGCAAGCATCTTATCAAGTCGCGCACGTTCCACATTCAAGATTTTACCACGCAAGGGCAGAATCGCCTGTGTCTTCCGATCGCGTCCCGACTTTGCCGTACCGCCCGCTGAATCTCCCTCCACAATAAAGAGCTCGGAATCTTCGGCACTTTTTGTTTGGCAATCTGCCAATTTCCCCGACAATGTCATACCCTCGAGCGCGCCTTTACGCAACACCGAATCTTTTGCTGCCTTCGCAGCCTTGCGCGCCTTGAGCGCCAATATCACCTTCTGCACAATTGCTTTCCCGTCTTCAGGATGTTCCTCAAGAAATTCCGCAAGAGCTTCGCCAAAAACCGATTCAACAGCACCGCGAGCTTCCACGCTTCCCAACTTTGCTTTGGTCTGTCCTTCAAATTGAATTTCCTTCAATTTCACCGACACCACGGCTGTCATACCTTCCAAAACATCATCACCGGTAAAGTTCTCGTCGCTGTCTTTAAGCAAATTGTTTTTTCGCGCGTAATTATTCAAACTGCGTGTGAGTGCCGTCTTAAAACCGGTCACATGCATACCACCTTCAATCGTGGGTGTGGAGTTTGCAAATGCCGAAAGACGCGCGGAGATATCATCCACGTATTGAAATGCCACCTCCACAGACACGCCATCATCGGTCTCTTTCTCCACAAAGAAAATATTTTTATGGATCGGCTTTTGAAACTCATTGTTGTGCCGCACGAGCGATACGAGCCCTCCTTCAAAGAAATACGATCGCGACGAAAGCGGAAGCCCCAACTCAGACACAAAACGAACATCTTTTCCTTCCAAGTCAATATCGCCCGTATATTCACGCGCGTCCCATGCTGTCACCCGCAAGCCCTTCACCAAATACGCCTGCTGCAAAATATGCTGCACAATACGGTTCCATGAAAATCCCGTCTCAGAAAAAATCTCCGCGTCGGGCTGGAAAATGACAACTGTCCCATTCATCTTCGACGTATCAATCTTCTTCACTTTCGCTTTTGCTTTACCGCGCTCATATTCTTGCATGTGAAGCCCGCCATCGCGATGCACCATCACTTTCGTATAGGTGGAAAGGGCGTTTACCACCGACGCACCCACACCGTGGAGTCCACCCGTCGCTTTCGCGTATCCGTCGCCGCCGAATTTTCCACCGGCGTGAAGGGTGGTCATAATCGTTTCAAGTGCCGACACTTTCGTCTTCGGATGAATGTCTACCGGAATACCGCGACCATTATCAACAACGCGAATACGATTGCCCGGGAGAATGGTCACTTCCACATGGTCCGCATAGCCACCCATTGCTTCATCACGACCGTTGTCGAAAATCTCCCACACCAGATGATGAAGTCCGTCCACGCCCGTGGATCCGATATACATACCCGGACGCTTGCGCACCGGCTCAAGCCCCTCAAGCACAGAAATATCCGACGCATCGTAATGATGCGCGTTTTTTGCTTTGCCAGTCGTCTTCGACGACTTTTGCTTTGCAGTTGCTGCTGTGTCTTTTTTGGCAGGCATATATCAGGAGATTAAGCATTAAGCATTAAAGAAGAAAAATTGCCACAATTCCCAAGGTTAAACCTTGGTATAAATACCAAGGTTTAACCTTGGGAATTCACCAATATAATCTTTAAAATCGGTATAAAAACGCCTCCCAGGCGCTCATATCCCACATGCATATTATACCAAAAATCAGGCCTTTCCGCGCTATTGACTTTTGTTTTCATATATGCTAATATATGGTCAGTAAAAAAGAGCTCACCCTACCCCCAAATACGAAGATCCGGGTAGGTTAAAAAACGGGTAACGGA
>JACNGX010000013.1 GCA_014383885.1 Parcubacteria group bacterium
GTTACCCGTTTTTTAACCTACCCGGATCTTCGTATTTGGGGGTAGGGTGAGCATAATATATGTTTGTACAGTATACCCCTAGGGGGTATGTAACGTCAAGCTCACAGTGCCTCGATGTATGATCTTTCAGTCTCAGTGAAAGATAAAACAATCAGGCGCGACCTTATGGTCGCGCCTGATTGTTTTATCTTTGCAATATGATGTTTTCCATGGGAGAGATGTTGCTATTCTTCAGACGATTGATTGGTGCGTTTTCCACAGCCGTCTTCTTCGCCGTTACGAGGACTATCGCCGAATTTGCCGTGATGTGGACCGCCCATACCACGCTCTTCCATGTGGGCAATACGTTCATTTGCTTCTTCTTGTGTGATGGTGCCTTCCGCCACAAGCTCTGCTATATGTACTTCCATGTGCTCCTCTCTCTGTGCACGAAGTTCGTTGTGGACTTCGTCGCCATCAACACCGTATTCATCAAAGAGCTCATGCATCGGTGTACGTGTTTCAAATGCTTCTTCAATAACACTTTCCGGAATACCGGTGATTGTTGCGATATCACTGACACGTTCGACTTGATGTTCGGCACGTGTTGTTTCATGTTCAGCACGGAGTGCGTCGCGTTCTTCTTGTGAAAGGGAGCACATATTCACTTTTTCTCCCAAGTCTGGTCCAAATCCGCCGGATGCGAATGCGGTGCCGGCAAGACCGAGTGCCAAGAGGGGGATTCCAAATAATGCTAGATGTTTTGTGTTCATAATGATTGAATGAATTGAATGACAAATCTCGGAATGATTGACCTAGGCCTCAACCGTCCCGTTGTCTATTACTACACGCATCAATCATAATTATTTCATCGGAGATGGAGGTATGTCTTCAATTCTTCCCTTATCTGTTACTCGAAAGGGAAGAAAGCCATTTTTCGGAGCAGGGCGTATATGTTCGGCAATAAGACTTTCGTCTTCTCTAGGGCGGATGAGAACGACGATAGCATCGCCCACGCCCGGCTCGGTATTGCGCATGAAATGAGTTTCTTCATTCAATGTTATTGTGTCAACCATGCCATCGGGTCGCTCAAGGGTAAGATGTGTATCGGTAATATCTATAACGACGCCAGGGATAACATTTCCTGGGATACCTGAATCAAGCGTGCGATACAATGGCCCAACTGCGGGAAGATTGCCACCTCGCGCCTGCTCGTGAAGGAATTCATGGACACGCACTTGTGAGATTGCAAAGGTTCCGACGATTGCCACAAGAAAAATACCAGCAAGAGAAAGAAGAAGGGGCTGTTTGTATGCGAATGCAAATTTTCGTGCCAAGACTTCAAGAACAATTACGAATATGAGTGCGGTGCCCACCAAGAGCCATGGTGCCGAAAAGAGAAAGACACCGAATCCACGGCCGCCCATGACAGGCGTCATGATAAGCCCTGTTTGTTTGAGGGTAAAAACGATAAGACTTGCAATATAGAGAAGGGCGATCAACACCAAGATAAGCCCAAGAGAGAGAAGTGTCCCTCGGAGAACGAAGTGCCATTTCGGACGCATGTTGGTTGTTCCGCTTTCAATTGCAGATACTACTTTTTCTTTGATTGTGGAGAGTTCTTTGGTCATAGGTCGATATGGTGCATTTCGCACAATACTTTTAATTTTTCTTTACCACGCTTGATACGGACACCGACGGTTGATATCGGAACATGGAGGATGTCAGCGATTGTTTTGTAATCAAGTTCTTCGTAAAAGTAGAGGATGAGTACTTCACGATATTTTGGATCAATTTCTTGTATGCATGCATCAATTGTTTCTTCATCCTCGTTACGAATACTTTCGGTGTCTGATTTTTCGGGGGCAATAGGATGGGGAAAGAGAGTATCGAAATCAAACGGTGAAATGGGCTCACGCTTTTGTCTCCGAAGGACATTAACGAATTCATTATGTGCGATGCGGTATATCCAAGGGGAGAAAGGGCGCTTTGCGTCATATCCTTGAATATGCTCGTATGCTTTGATAAATACATTTTGGAGTGCGTCTTCACGGTCGTCATATCCTGCAAGGAATTTTCTGGCGTACCGCGTGAGCTTGTTTTCATAGCGGTCCATGAGCACACCAAACGCTTCCGCGTCGCCATCTTGGACCCGCTTGGCAATGTTTTCATCTGTGATATCAGTAGACATGGATATACAGCATAGTACACCGACATTATTTTTTTCTTTCATCGCTGACCACCTTTCCATCGGAGAGGGTGATGATACGACTGGCATCGGGCGCAAGGTCGAGCTCGTGGGTGACCATGAGAATGGTTTGTCCGGCGTCGTGGAGCTCACGAAACGCTTTCATTACGCGTGCCGCTGTTTCGGAATCAAGATTGGCGGTCGGTTCGTCGGCAAAAAGAATAGAGGGGTTGTTGGCAATTGCACGCGCAATTGCCACACGTTGTTGTTGACCGCCAGAGAGTTGTGCTGGAAGGTTTTCTTCTTTACCTTCTAAATCCATACGAGAGAGCGCGTCATATGCCATGGCACGTGATTCTTCAAATGCTCGGCCTTCCATAAGAAGTGGCACAATCACATTTTCAAGAGCGGTGAGTTCGGGGAGGAGGGCATAGCTCTGAAAGACATAGCCAAGACGACGCAAACGGAAATCGGTGCGCTCTTTTTCGCTCATGGCGTCGGCGCGTATGCCGTCGATTTCGACTTCGCCTGATGTGGGTGTATCGAGGAGTCCCATGTGATACAGAAGCGTGCTTTTTCCGGCCCCGGAGCGTCCGGTAATAATCACGAATGCACCGTCGGCGATATCCAAGGACACATCGGAAAGCGCGTGCATGGGTGCTCCGCCGGTGGTGAATGTTTTATTGAGGTGTTTGACTGAAATCATAAGGTAGGAGATTAGTAAGTCAGTAAGATAGGAGGTTAGTAAAATATCTTTGTCATTCCTGGCTTGACCAGGAATCCAGAGTTTTGTGCACATTGTTTGTTTCGGTCTGGATCCCGCATTGTATCCGACTGCTTGCAGTGTAGGATCAAGTGCGGGATGACAGTATAGGGAGACTAAAATTAAACCTTGGTCTCATCGTCCTAAAATCGAATCCAGTATGTTTTTTCCCACGATAATACGGGCGGGAATATATCCGGCGATAATGGTGACAAGAATGATAATACCAATGCGGATAAGCGTGAGGTCAATCGGGGCTACCAAGATGCCGTCGGAGAAGGGGAAATCAATCGGATTAGCGTCGATGTATGGTTTGAGAAATCCAAAAAGAATGGCAGAGCCGATGGCTGATCCGGCAAAGGCATAAAAAAGTGATTGGAGAATATACGAAATGGTGATAGCTGATGGACACACGCCGATACCTTGGAGAATGCCGATATACTTGCGGCGCGTGACGGCGTTGATGAAGATAACGATAAAGACGGTAATTGATGCCACGGCAATACCGATTGACCCAATAACGCCACCTAAGATATCAAAGGTGGTGCCAATGTCTTTGAAAATTGCCCCTGAGATTCTTCCCATGTTTCAATCTTTGCACACGAGCAAATGCCACTTTCTTCGAGCTCGTTTTTTATGTGGAGAGGATTGGTGTTGGGAGCAAGAACGGCGACGATTTCATTGGCATCTTTTCCGGCACGTCCGAGAAGTTGGCGGAGGATGGTGTCGTTTATATAAGCACGTTGAGAAACGGCAGCAACCTTGCTTTTGAGGACGCCCCGAATGGTGAATTCTCGCAGTGTGCCGTTTACTCGCAGGCGGATAGTGTCGCCGACATCCACTACCGAGAGCGTGTCTGAGCCGGGAATGTTGCGCACGTAATTTTCCAAGAGATTGGAACCGACGATGATACCACCGGCATCTCCCTTCTCAAGGTATGTTCCGGCAATAATGAGATCGGCAAGGTGAGTGACAGCGTTTTCTTTCTCCGGATCAATACCGGCAATACCGGCACTCACAGATTCTGTCTTGTCGGAGATATCACTTTTACTGCGGTAATTCGCCTCCACACTCCCACCGGCAAGCATGCGCGAGGAAATGGCGACGACTTCCAGAAATGACCCAAGAGTTTTTTCGATGTTTGCCGTGTCTTCGATAAAGTTTTTTGATTCAAGATTAGAGAGAATGATATCGCCGGAATATTGCGCGCGATAGGCGTTGGATGAACCCTCCACCAAACCACTCAAAATCCCGCTCACGAAGACGAGATTGAGAAACGTGAGTGTCATGATGAAGACGATGAGAATCGTCGTCCAGATATTGGCGCGTTTGAGGGCGCGAAACGCGAGGAAGTTGCCGACACGAAATGCATCAGTGCACCAGAGAGGCGGTTTGGATTGCATGCAAGCAGTATAGCAAGAAGTATGGAATATGAAAAACGAAAAGCCTAAAGCGCGACGGGTCGCGCTCGGCCACGGTATGAAATACGTATGGCGAATGGGAAAATGAAAAAGGCGCGGCTAACGCCGCACCTGAAAGAAAAACACACATAGATAATAATATAATCTATCAACCCCTACCGCACACGTTTCCACACGAGCGAGAGAAGGAAGAAAAAGACGGAGAGGAGGACGATGGTGGCGCCGGCTGGGATGTCGGCGAAGAAGGAGAGGGTGATGCCTAAGGTTATGGTGAATATGGCGAGAATAGCGGAGAATACCATAGCGCTACCGAAGCTTTTGGCAAATTGAAGCGCGGTGACGGCAGGAATAATAAGAAGCGCCGAAACGAGCATCACTCCGACCGCTTTGATCGCTAAGACGACGACTACACCGGTGAGCGCCATGAGAAGTCCTTCGGTGAGTGTGGTGTTCACACCACTTGCTTTGGCAAGTGATTCATCAAATGTGGTAAGAAAGAAGGTGTGGTAATTGAGGAGAATGAGGATTGCGACGATGAGTGAGAGAGTGGCGGCGAGTATGATTTCAGTTTGTGAAACGGCGAGAATGTTTCCGAAAAGATAGGAAAAGAGATCGACGTTAAAGCCCTGCGCTAGGCTCGCAAGAAGTACACCGCCCGCCACGCCCGTTGCCGAGACAATACCGATTGCGGCATCGCCAAAGAGGGTTGCTTTTCCTGAAAGCATGAGAATGCCGAATGAGGCGAGAACAACGACCGGAACGGCAATGTAAAAAGGATACACACCGAAGACCATGCCGAGTGCAATGGCACCGAATGAGACATGCGCGAGTCCGTCGCCGATGAGGGATTTGCCACGGAGAACGAGAAGGAGTCCGAGCATGCCGGAAAGCATACCGATACAGAGTCCGGCGAGATAGGCATTCACAACGAAGCTATACGAGAAAAGAGAAAGAAAATCTATCATATAAAATGAGTTCTAATGTGTATGAGGGTGATTGAAAAGATGTTCGCTTGCATTGGCGCCGCCAAAGTAGTTGCGGAGGACAGTGTCTTTACAACACGTATCAAATGCACCAAAGAAGACCACTGTTTGGTCAAGGAAAAGAAGAGTGTCGGCGTATTGTCCGATATGCGCAGTGTCGTGTGTAATCATGAGAATCGTTATACCGCGCTCGTGTTCTTCTTTCAGGAAAGAAAAAATATGTGAACGTGTTTCCGGATCGAGTGCGGTGGAGGGCTCGTCTAAGATAAGGAGCTTTGGACGAGCGACGATAGCGCGGGCGAGAAGGACGCGTTGCTTTTGTCCGCCGGAGAGTGCGTGAATGGATATGTGTGCGTGTTTCTTCATGTGGACTCGCGCAAGTGCATCAAGAGTTTTTTTGTCATCCTCTTTTGTGTAGTGTTTGGGAAATGATTTTCCCGCGATAAGACCGGAGCGAACGATTTCAAACACAGTGGCGGGAAAGAGGGGATGGATGTGATTGGTGTGTTGAGGAAGGTAGCCGATTTTTTCCCATGCGGAAAACGATTCGAGAGGTGTATCAAAAAGAGAGATGTTGCCGGTGTAAGGGGCAGTTAATCCAAGAAGTACTTTTACGAGTGTTGTTTTGCCGGCGCCATTTGGACCCGCGATGGCAACATATGACCCAGGTGAAATATCAAATGACACGTCGCGGAGGGTGTTGCTCGTAGTGTCATAAGTATATGAGAGGTTTTTGATAGAGATGATTGGTTGCATGTTTCAGTTAGGTTTCAGCTAGGTTTAACCTAGCGACTCTTGTGGCATGCGGGTAACTTTTTCCGCTAGGTTTAACCTAGCGGAAACATCTTTTTATTCACAACGTAATCCTTCGTGAAGTGCGGTGAGATTGCTTTTAAGAATATCAATAAAGGTAATTCCAGCATCGTGTGCATCTTTACCGATATTGCCGGCAGGGTTGAGGAGAAGGACGTTTACACCTGTTTCGCGCGCGAGGGTTTCAGCAATAATCGGGCTCTCAAGTTCGCTCGTAAAAATCGCCGTGGCGCTTTCTCTCTCAATAATATCGGACAGCGTTGCAAGGTCTTGTGCAGACGGTTCGGCATTAGGTGAGTATCCTTGCGCTGCGATATATTCGAGATCAAATGCTTCGGCAATATAGCCGAATGCATAGTGTCCGCCGTAGACAAGCGTGCGTGTTTCGCACTGTGCCAGGCCTGTGTCGTATGCTTCAAATATGGTATCAAGCGTGGCAACATATGTATCACGAGCGTTCTCAATATCGCTTGTGTACTGAGAGAGAGATTGTACAAGCGCAGCACCAATATCATGAGCAATGATGCGCGCATTGTGTGGTGAAAGCCAGATATGCGGATCGCCCGTTTCATGGTCGTGATCATCTGCTTCATCGGCGTGTTCTTCTTCGGTATGAATATCAGCATGCGCACTTGCGTCCACGATAATCATACTTCCTGTATCCATACCCGCGAGAATATCTTCAACCCATGGTTCCATGAAAGGACCTGTATACACAAATATATCAGCGTCCGCAATGGCGAGCATATCAGACGGTGTCGGTTCATAACTGTGCGGACTCATACCGGGCGGTAAGAGGAGAGTGGCGTTCGCGTAATCGCCGCCGATTTCACGCGCCATATCATAAAGGGGGAAGAGGGTGGTAACGACGGATACAGTATCGCTTGCGTGTTCACCATGATGTGTTGCTTTCGGAAAAAGAATAAAACCACCGCCGATGATGACAATAAAAGCGAGGATGAAGATGATACGGGAATTGGACATAAGAAAAAATTAAAAAATAAAATAAAAAACAAAAATATTCACCTCTTGGCTTTTGATATATTTTATTTTTTGTTTATAGTTAATCGTTTATCGTTTTTCTTTCAGTATACCAAAGTCGTCAAGTATTTGAAGTAGATTTATTCTTCAATGCGAATGGCGGTACCTGATTCGATGGCGCGGGCGAGTTTGCCGCGGGCGGAAGAGAGAATGCGTTGGAGGGTGCTTTGTGATGTATTCATTTTCGTGGCGGCATCCGTTTGCGACATATTCCGCGCGTCTACAAGCACAATTGCTTCGTGTTCTTCAGGAGAGAGTGTGAGTGTTTGCAGATCACGCATGGGAATACCTTGCGGTTTGTAGTATGTGGCGCGCGGCACATGAGAGATATTTTTTTGGAGTCTGGGGCGAGGCATGGATAGTAAATGAGTATGGTAGTAGGTGAGTAAATTAGGAGATTAGTATATCAGAAAAATCAGAAAAAGGGGTGCCGCACGCGGAGCGCGCGGCACCCCTTTTTCTATTTCCGTTTGTTATGGTTGAATTTTCGTTTGTCATTTCGCATACGGATACGAATATACACTGATGAATGAAACCATCCAAGCATATGTCGTATGACTTGTATATTCGCATGGCGCATGCGCGCAATAGTTAATCTTTAGCTATTGCGTCCGCGACCTCCGAAGAAACCGAAGAATCCGCGTGCACGACGTCCGCGACCGTTGCCGGGTCCGCGACCACCACGGAAGGTTTGCGTTTGCTCGGAAGAAACGTGCGCATCTTGTGCCGGGGCGTTTCCTTCTTCCGGGGAACACTCTCCCATACCACGACCACTGCGAGGACCTTTTCCTTCCGGCCCTGTTTTGTCAAATTGAGGCATAGTGTTATGTGATTATCGACTGGTAAAGATACATTCGACCGTTGTGTATATTACGAGTATATACCCATAATAAAAAAAGTCAAGCGCCGATTACACAATCCCAAAAATATGAACACAACTTGTCAGAAAAGAAGAGAAGGGATCGTGGTATACTTCAGTATATGACAGCACTTTCACGAACGCTCCTCCCCATGCCCGAAGATGTGAAGAATGCTCTTGTTGCAAGTGATATGTGGAGTGAGTATATGGCACGACCTCCGTATCAACGCAACGATTATATCGGCTGGATTGAACGTGCTGAGCGTCCTGAAACACGACAAAAACGCATCACCCAAATGATACATGAACTCACAAAAGGAGGAATATATATGGGTATGGTACACACGCCATCGAAGAAATAGCACACTCTTTCATTCCGTATGAATAAGATAATACCAATTATTATTTTCGCACTCCTCTTTGGTTTTGGCGTGTATGTATATGTGTTCAATGAATATGGAACACAGGAAGAAAATGAACATCCCACAGAAGAGGAGCCGTCGCCTTTTGTTCTCTTGCAAAATACGATGATCACCGCACCCGGTACCGATGTGTCAGTACGGCTCGTCAACGGAGTTGGTTCATATGAAATTGTACCTGGTTCAGCATCGCAAGGAGTGGTGCGTGTTTTGGATGATGTCTTCGCGATACGAAAGGAGGGCGATCGAACTGATATGGCTGTCATTCTTGTTTCCGACAGTGGTGGCTCGGGCGTGTTTTATTATCTTGCGCTTTTTAACGTTGTCGGCGGAGAGGTGCAGAAGACATCGGAGAGTTTTTTGGGTGATCGTATTGTAGTGGAAGGTATCGGTGTAGGGGAGTTGGTTCATGGTCCCGACGCGGAGTATCGCTTGAGTGTGCGTACGTTTGTACGAAAGAAAGCAGAACCAATGGCAAGCGAGCCGACCGTATCAAATATACGAACATTCTACGTAACCAACCAAGTACTTGAGGAAGTTGAGGTAGGAAAAGACGATACCTAACACAACGAGGAGCTATTGCCATTTTTGTCTTTTTTGGTATGATAATGAGCGTCCTGAAAAGGACGATTTCAAAAGAATATTCCGCGGTAGCTCAGTTGGTAGAGCGGCGAGCTGTTAACTCGTTGGTCGCAGGTTCGAGCCCTGCCCGCGGAGCATATGAAAAACACCCCTCAAGGGTGTTTTTCATATGCTCCGCGGGAGCAAGCCAACTGCTTGGCTTGCGTCAGGGCTCGAAAGGTGGAGTATCTATGCATCTAAGTATTTTCCAATACCTAAATAGCAGTGAAATCATAGCATGATCGTGGTTACTTTCTAAATGAAGCGAATAATTTTTTGCGAGCTTTTTGCAATTCCTCAGCAGCTTGCAAGTGTGTCTGTTTCTTCGATGCATCAAGGAGCGACTCTTTAGTCACCCCATCTCGCAAGAAGTGTTCAAAGTGAGGCAGGGACATCAACTTTTGCATGGGTGTCTTGTATTCACGATACCTTTTAACAATCTTGCCGTTAGGCAGTACTTCATTATCCGGAAACGCGCAGAACCTGTGGAAACGTACACATGGATTAAGGTACGCACGATAGAACTCATTGATTGCTCCGGCGTGTCTTTTGGGAATATGCGTATGTCCCATCACTTTACGAATCACCGCAGCGTTCTTGCCCTCAACCAGTCCGTTGTCATTACTCCTGCGAGCACGACTCTTTGTTTGGCTTACCAGCATTTTCTCAAGCAATCTCGCCACCGTCTTGTTGATGTACTCACTCCCATTGTCGGAATGAAAGTTCCGAATATGGAAGGGGAATGATTGCAATGCCTCCTCAAGCGCGGGAGCAAGAAACATCTCCGAGATACCCTCTGCGCACACAACAACCTCATCTTGTGTCACTTCATCAACAAGGTTGATGTGGTACACACCCTTCTCTTTGTCCAAATCGCCCTGATGCACCAAATCTACCCGCAGAAAGCCAGGTTTCCCTTCTGGATACGGCTTCTTGCGTTCCCCGATGTCCACCTTGGTTGGCTTCGTCTTCGTGTAGTCCAGAGCTTCATTTCGGTACGTCGGTGTCTTCTTTAGGTTGTATATATGCGAGGATGAGATTCTGTGTAATCTTTCAAACCGTACATCACCATACAGATGATACATATCGTAACAAACTTCTCTGAGTGCTCTGCCGTTTTGATGATTGTACGCATTGGCAGTTCTTGCCAACAGCGCGATGTCTTCGCGAGTGTATACCTTCTCAAAGGTGTGTTGTGTCCGTGGCGCGCGTACTATCTTTCCGCTCTTGCGATACTTGGCAATGAGCGTATCGACATGGCTCAGTGTGTACCCTGAGTACAAATATATGTACTTGCGTACAATACCTCTGTCTTTCTTTGAAAGGAACGCGTATCGCACGCGTACCAACAGATTACTCAT
>JACNGX010000051.1 GCA_014383885.1 Parcubacteria group bacterium
TGGCGTGTTTCTGCGTCCACTGTCACGGGCGCGCGAGAGAGTCCGTGGCGCACCGCCTCAGCCTGAGCATGAATACCACTTCCCTTCACCTTTGCGGACACAGCAAACTTGGTTGCAAGACCGGACGTGGCAATCGCTTCTTGGGCAATTTTTTTCAAAGCATCTGTCGGGAAATATTCGAAAAGCTCACGGTCGTTTACCGTAAACGACGGCTTGGCACTTTCCACAATGCGCACGCGCGCAACCGCCGTCTTTCGACGTCCTACTGCTTCGATATAAGTATTTTTACTTTTAGTTGCTGACATGAAAATAAATAAAAACGATAAACTATAAACGTTACACTGAAATTATTGATGTCGTTTGAGGTGTGAAAAACGATACATGTGAATACTTCTTACACGTTGTATTCGTATATTCGTACCCGTCGATTACTCTTCTACCGTAAGATTCTTCATCATCACCGCTTGGAGCTTATTCTTCGGAAGCATACCTTTTACCGCCATGCGGAAGATTTCTCCATATCCTTTCTTTTCAATCACTTCTCCCATCGTGGATGATTTCAAACCACCCGGATATCCAGAATAGCGTTCGTATGTTTTCTCTTCCTTTTTCTTTTCGGATATGTTTGCCTTCGAGGCATTCACAATACGCACCAACACATCCGGCGCAACATTCGGCTTATAGCTCGGCGTGTTCTTCCCCATCAACATCATTGCCGCTTCCGTTGCGACACGCCCTACGCTCTTTTCTTGTGCATCAAGTGTGTATTCCATAAATAATGACGGGTGCAACCGGATTATACAAATTCAATAACAGCCATCGAGCTTGCATCACCGCTACGCGGAGCGATCTTGGTGATACGTGTGTATCCACCGGCGCGGTTCTCATACCGCGGAGCAATTTCTTTCATGAGTTTCTCCGCCGCCACCTCAGAGCCAACGCGTGATACGAGCAAACGGCGTGCAGCTATATTTCCTTGCGACGCACGGGTAACGAGCTTTTCAATAAACGGACGCAACTCTTTTGCTTTCGCTTCTGTTGTCATGATTTTTTCATCACGCACAAGTGACACCGCCAAGCCCTTCAGAAGAGCTTTGCGCTGATTATTGTCGCGTCCAAGCGTTCGATGTTTGCTGTGGTGTTTCATACAATTCTTGTAGCGGAACCTTCAATCGAGTTCCCCAAGTATACGGATTATTGTTTCAGAGTCAAGCCGAAATTAGCGAGCGCGCGACGAATCTCCTGCACACTTTTATCCCCCACACCCTCAAGCGCGAGAAGATCATCTTCACTCTTGCGAACAAGCCCGCCAATAGTGCGAATACTTGCCTCAAGAAGCGCGTTGGATGTGCGGGAAGAAAGCCCTTCGAGAGACTCAATGCGCGTCTTCAAAGCATCGGCATCAGTTTCATCTTTCTCTTCCTCGACACCTTCTTCCGGAGCATCAACAACTTCCTCCACCAACTCCTCTTCCTGGAAGCCAACAATCGCCTTGAGCTGCTCAATCATCACCACAATAGAACGCTCAAGTGCTTCGCGCGGCGTGAGTGTACCGTCTGTTTCAATCACCATGCGCAAACGATTGTAATCAGTACGATCACCGACACGCATGTTTTCCACTTCATAGTTTGCGCGACGAATCGGCGTAAATGTTGCGTCAAGCGCAATGACTCCCACATCATTTTTTCCGCCGGCATGCACTTCTTTGGCAACATACCCAAGACCTTTCTCCACAGTGATTTCAATTTCGAGGGCTGAGCCCTTGGCGGTAAGTTCGGCAATATGTTGCTCGGGATTCAAGATACGTACCTGAGAAGGCACACTAAGATCGCCGGCAGTCACCGACTTCGGACCCTTCAGGGTACAAGTAAATGTTTGCGCTTCGTCACCATCAAAAGCCAATCGTACTTTCTTGAGATTGAGCAACAGCGCAATCACGTCTTCTTTAATGCCATCAATAGTGGAAAATTCATGCGGAACACCGGCGATTTTCACCGACGTAATAGCAAAGCCCGGAAGTGATGAAAGAATAATTCGACGAAGCGAATTTCCGAGAGTGTGTCCGTAGCCAGTGTAGAGACCATCAATCTCATAGATACCTTTAGTGGCATCTTCGGATACAACACGCGGGGAGGAAGGGAGTACGACGCTGTGATCAAGCATAACAATGGGGCTTAAATATAATAAATATGTCACACTGACCGACGCACTCATATGCGCCGGTCAATGTAGAAAACGATATATAACAATACAAAAGGCAACGAGCGCCTCGCGTTGTGCTAGTATAACACAAGACGTACGAAAAGACAACACATTCGGGCTCTGTGGATATCCTATCTGCTGTAGAATCCAATCACTGTTGGCAAATCAATGCCCGTTTCGACTGCTTCTTCCATCTTCGGACTTCCGATTACTTCCGCGGTCGTTTTCTTCGGATCAAGCTTCACCCATATCGGTGCCGTATGCTTTTCGAGTTTCTTCCCAAGATCAGCAAAGAGTGGGCTTTTTACACTCCCCTCGCGCACACCAATCACATCTCCTTTCTTCATGCGATATGACGGAATGTCAATTTTGCGACCGTTTACAGTGATATGCCCGTGCGACACCATCTGGCGCGCAAGCGAACGTGACTGTGCAAAACCACTGCGGAACACCACATTATCCACACGTGATTCAAGAAGGACAAAAAGATTTTCGGCAGGACTACCTGCTTTCTTCATTGCCTCACGTACGGAATTCACAAACTGACGTTCGCGCATACCATACATATTACGCACCTTCTGCTTATCTTTGAGCTGTCGACCGAATTCAGTCACCATGGATCGGTGTTTGCGCTGTGATTGTGTCAATCCGGGCGTATACGGCTTTTTCACGAGCGTACATTTCGCCGTTAAACACTTCTCCCCTTTCAGGAAGAGTTTTTCACCGGCACGGCGACAGATTTTACATTTGCTGTTGTTTATCATAGGTATTAGATACAAAAATACTGAGATTTATACACGGCGAGGTTTGCGTGGCGTTGGACCATTGTGTGGTACTGGTGTACGATCAGAAATTGCCGTAATGTTAATACCTTTTCCGGCAAACGCTCTGATACCCGATTCACGCCCCATACCAACGCCCTTTACCACAACCGACACATCCTTCATTCCCATCATGAGTGCCTTCTCGGCAATCACTTCACCGATTTTTGCCGCAGCAAACGGTGTTCCTTTTTTCGCACCATTAAATCCAAGCGCGCCGGAAGAACTCCATGCTAAGACGTTACCTGCATTGTCAGTGAGTGACAGACGCGTATTGTTATATGTCGCTTCCACATAGAGAATACCAGATACAACCTTTTTCTTCGGTGCGCGAGAAAGAGCGCGAGCGCGGAGCCCAGCGTCAACAGTACCTCCCTTTTTTTGTGCGACACGTTTTTTTCCCATAGGAGTAAATCAATAAAAAATGAAAATTAAATATACGGTTCCGAGATACTATCACGGAAATACATAAACAACAATACTACTTTTTCTCAACCTTCTTCTTGCCGGAACCCATCGTCTTGCGCGGACCTTTGCGTGTACGGGCGTTTGTCTTACTGCGCTGACCGCGAGCCGGCAAACCTTGAGTGTGGCGTGAACCGCGATAACACTGAATGTCTTTCAAACGCTTTATATTACCTGCTGTCTCACGTTTGAGGTCACCTTCAATGGCAAGCGCTGTTACAATATCACGAATAGCGGTTTCTTGCGCCTCGGAAAGATCTTTGGGTTTCGCACTATATGCAACCTTCGCTTCGTCGAGAATATCGTGTGCGAGCGAACGACCAACACCATAGACGGCGGTAAGTCCGATTTCAATACGCTTGTCTTCGGGAATGGTGATACCTGCGATTCGCATGAGTTAGTAGGTTAGTATATTAGTAAATCAGGAGATTAGTATTTAGCCTTGACGCTGTTTGTGACGAGTGTTTTCACACACGACCCACACACGTCCCTTGCGACGGACGGTTTTGCATTTCGCGCAGATTTTTTTGACTGATGCCTTAACTTTCATATATTTACAAACGACGCATAATGCGTGCTTTCCCTCCATACGGATCTGCCACCATGGCAACACGATCCCCCACAAGCACTTTGATACGGTGAAGACGCATCTTTCCCGATAAGAAAGCAACCTTCTCCTCGCCCGAATCGAGCGTCACACGAAACTCCGTATTCGGAAGTGATTCCTGTACGGTGCCTTGCACAGTATTGTTTTCTGAAACGTCGTGTGTCATTACGATTGGCGCATATGATAGCACACTCGAAAAAAAGTGCAAGGATTTGTACGAGATGACCACATCGGTAACACTTTACTACCCATGTGCTTTTTTCGAGTACACAGAATTATACATTACGGCGCGGCTACCGCCACGCCACAAAACTTCAACAAAACAATCGTATGTTTTTATTTTTCTACTCTCTCTCCACCGATAATCTGTACGATATGAATATCATCCGGTTCTTCGGGAAATGTACTCTTCCAAAACGGACGAATTGACGCTGTGGCATCAGTGATATCACGGTACTTTCTCATTTCGGAATCAAACATATTTCGTCCAACCCCGAGAAGATCGTTGCGGATGGCGTAAGTATCAATATCCCATACGATATGTGCCGAACCGGAAAGAGTAATAGTGAACTGCTCTTCATCACTCTCCTCAGAAGAAATCAGGCTGCTCCCACTCGAAACCGACACATCTTCGCTGTCCAGGAAAAAAACATCCTCTCCGGAATACTCAAGCACATTCTGCTGTGCGATAAAGTGCGCCAACGCACGTTCATCAACGATAGCAATCTGAAGAAATCCCTTACTCGTGAGACGCACAGTTGTGTTATCAATCTCCATCGGATCACCATGCTCAAAGCGAATATGCTGACTACCATCCACAGCCCTATACCCTTCAGGCAAACTCGTCTCAAGTTGTTCATATAGCGCTTGTGTGATGTCTAATTCAAGTGATGCGCGCGCCGCCACTAAATCCTTCTCCTCTGGTACTTTAACAACACCGGTAAATCCTCCTTCCATAGGCGTTTTACTTCGTCCATAAAAATGCTCATACTGCTCCGTGAGTCCGGAATCCCTGAAGCCCGGTACAGTAAAATCAGACAGCCCGATATTGTATTCCTCGCCTGGTTCATCAGCATAAACCGTCACTTCAATGGAGCCGGGGATCTCCTCTCCGTCGATTTCCGTCATACCGGGAACAACAATCGATTCATCAATACGATACACACGGCCATCACTGTCTTCAAATCGAGTGCGCTTCACGAGTCTTTGATCAGCTCCTGAATATGCATTGTATACAACGATGCGTCCGCTTGCTCGATATGCCACTTCTTCTTCACCCGCAGCAGGTACATCACGCTCTTTCTCCACCGAAAGGACCATTGTCTGATATGGAACAACTGGCTGCGTGCCCTCCTCTTCAATCTCCTCAGCTGCTGCAAACGTGTTATCGATAAAAACAGTTTCCTGTCGGGGGGTCATCGTTACCGTCGCGCCTGAAAACATACCCAATAACACAATTACAAGCACAATCACAATACCGGTCCCTATCCACCACAAGATACTTCCTCCTTTCCGCGCTCCTCCACCAACGGGAGTAAACTCCTTTGGATCAAAGAGTGGTTTGCGTGATCGCGGCGACACACGCGGCAGCGTTTTTTCTGCTATGTTCTTTTTTGAACCGGAAACACTTCCATCGCCTCGCACATACGAAAAAAAATCAGGCTCAGACGATGCTATCGGAAGTCCCTTCTCTTCACGAGAAAGAACTGTGTCGTTTTTTTTCGGCACTCGTACCGGACGGGAAGACTTTTCCGTACGTTTCCCTTTTGGGCGGATGTCATGAAATGTGTGTCGTTGCATATACGTGGGGGGGTTATGAAATAACGCAAATTCTAAGCTCAAGAAACGATATACCTTATGAGTATATCATATCCATCGACTCTATATCGTTCCAGATTGAAATAATTTCTGTGCACATATGACGCCAACCATGAGAAACACGTCCGATTCAGCGTCTTTTGCAACGTCACACCAGCTCTTTAGATACAATGGATCAATTCCATGCACGACGCCCTCACCCTGCTCCGCACCAAAGTGAATCATCTCAGCATCATCAATAATATCACGAAACCATGTCTTCACATCGGGATCAGAGGTGAAGAAAACGGAATGCGAAAGAGTGTGAGTATCAGCAAGGTCGGTTAGTGCATGTTCATATGAGCGATACCACATGTCACGGGCGCCTTCGATTGCTTTCGTAATTTTTCCCTTTGATCGTCCGGTAATCTCTCCCTCGCGCGAAAGATATATATATGAAAGCACTTCTTCAGTACCAATACCCGCCGATTCGGCAATATGACGAATGAGTGTCTTTTTTCCGATAGGGAATGTTACCGTCTCCACAAGATTCATATCGCTCACAACTGAAACATCACTGACCTCGCCCGATATATCGATCATAACGAAATCACGTATCTTTTCTTCCGTTGCATCACGGAGAGCGTTAAATAAGATCGCGGAGAATGAATGAAACGATGTCTCGCAGGAAGAAAATACTCTGTGTATTTCATCGGAAATTCCTTGGACAATTCCAAGAGGTGCCACGGAAAATACCGTGCTTATATCCATAGTGCGAATATTGTTACTCTCAAGCTGTGAGGTTTCATATCCATTGAGAAGCACACGCACAACCTTCTCCTCAATCAGCATGTGTGTGTCTTTTCCAATGAGCTCCACAACATCTTTACTTTTAAAAAATTCCTCTCGTTCTTTCACAACACGACTGACAATATCCGCCTGACGAATTTTCTGCGGGCGATCAAACACCACATGTGCCGTGCGTGTTTGTGATGCAAGCCAAGGAGACGCAAGTGTACAAAAAACTTTTTTCGGGCGAAGCGTGCCAAGTGCCGTGAAGCGCAAATGTGGAATACCGTTTTTCACTAAATCTTCCGACACCGAAGCAACTACCTTGTACATCGACAGTTCCATGCGCGACGTATTGAGGTTTTTCTGAAACGCCATATCACGTCTCACGCTATAGATAACCTTCGGTTTCTTTTCGGGAGAAAAGAGGACGAGTGCCCCACCTACCGACGCACTACCAATATCGTAAACAAGACCGAGTTCGGTTTTATTTTTTGAACCACGAGAAAAAAGTGACATGATATATATAGTATACCGTATACTGATGAAATATGGAAAACATACAAGAAACTGCGCGCCCTTCGGGCGCGCAGTTCAACACCCCACACAAAAAATACGCATCTGTTGATACGTGCTCACCACACCTCACCCAAGTACCGCCTTGATACGTCGCACGCCGGCAGAAGACGACTCTTCTTTTTTGATACGAAATGTGCCCATGTCGCCCGTATGCTCCACGTGCGGACCACCACAGAGCTCGCGAGAATACACCGCTCCCTCTTTCCCTTCAATCGTATACACACGCACTGTATCGGGATATTTTTCCCAGAAACTCCCCTCCACACCAGCGGCTTTTGCTTCACCTTTGCCCATCTCTTCCATACGCACCGTGGCATCCTGCGTAATCGCTCCATTCACAAAGCTTTCAACACGATCAA
Source organism: Parcubacteria group bacterium (assembly GCA_014383885.1). Lineage (GTDB taxonomy): Bacteria > Patescibacteriota > Minisyncoccia > Phycocordibacterales > JACNGX01 > JACNGX01. Next base: position 7,620 of record JACNGX010000051.1, read on the forward strand.
GTATGTCGCGTTCTACCTTTTCCGGATAGGTAAAATCAAAGCGCAAACGCTCCTCGGTGATATTGGAGCCGGCTTGATGCACATCCTCACCCAACTCGTTGCGCAAGCCCGCCAAAAGAAGGTGTGTCGCGGTGTGGAGCGCCATCGTCTTCTCACTCGTGCCAGCAAGCCCACCCTTAAACTTCCCTTCGGAGGCAGTACGCGACGACGCTCTGTGCTCATCCATTTCTTTTTCAAATTCTTTTTTGTCTACGAGAAACCCACGCTCTTCGGCAAGTTCACTCGTCATATCAAAGGGAAAACCATATGTGGAAAAAAGTACAAACGCATCGTTACCTGATATTTCTTTTTCGGAGCGCGCCAAAATCTTTTCAAACTCTTTCATTCCCTGCTCAAGCGTAGAACGAAACTTCTCCTCCTCCTTACGGATTTCCTCCACAATCATATTCTTCTGCTCAACCACATTCTGATACACATTTTCATACCCTATCGCCGCCGCTTCCGCCACGGCAGAGAGTCCGTCGGCGTCCATGCCGAGCATATCGGCATATCGCACTGCCCTGCGAAGCAATCGACGAAGTATATAACCCTGATCAGTATTTCCCGGGCGCACACCGTCGGCAAGGAGAAACACTGCCGTACGTATATGATCAGAAACGATGCGCATCGCGCGCTTATTATCTTTTGTCATCTTCCCTCGTATGACATCCATGATCGGTGCAAAGAGATCCGTGTCAAAGATATTGTCCGTCCCCTGCAACACCATCGCCAAGCGTTCAAGCCCGGCTCCCGTGTCCACGTTTTTTTGTGCCAACTTTCCAATCACCTTCCCATCCTTCTTTTCATATTCCATAAAGACATCGTTCCAAATCTCCACCACCTGTTGCGTATCATCAGCGGCGATAAATTCTTCATGGGTCAGATCACCCAAACCCTCGGGCGTAATATCGTAAAACATTTCTGAATCCGGACCACACGGACCACTCTCTCCCGGACTCCACCAATTGTCTTCCAAATAATAGATGCGGTGTTCCGGCACGCCGAGTTTCTTCCACACCGCCACTGCTTCTTCATCACGCGGCGCGTCGGTATTGCCGGAAAAGACCGTGATATACAATCGCTTCGGATCCAAACCAAATCCTTCCTCCTTGCTTGTGAGAAGCCCATAGCTCCAGGTAATTCCGTCTTCTTTGAAATAATCGCCGAGCGACCAATTGCCGAGCATCTCAAAAAATGTGTCGTGTGTCTTGTCGCCCACCTCTTCAATGTCGCCCGTACGTACACACTTTTGCACATTGGCGATGCGTGTGCCACTCGGATGCGATTCGCCCAAAAGATACGGCACAAGTGGCTGCATGCCGGCAGTGGTAAAAAGCACCGACGGATCATTCTCCGGCACGAGAGGCGCCGAAGGCACGATGGCATGCCCACGCTTTTCAAAAAAATTGAGGAAGGTTGTGCGGATGTCATTAGATACCATACGCTATGCAGTATATGCAATATATGGTGCTTGGGCAAGTATAAAAAACACCCCGTGATGAGGGGTGTTGTTCAAAACATAAAAAGCTCATCAATTGGGAGCATGCGCCTCAATGAGAGCACGGAACTCCTTCTCGGTGAGTCCGAGCTTTTTTGCCCAGAACCCGAAGAAGATTTGCTCTTCGAGTTTTTTGTTTATATAGAAAAAGGCACTTGTACTACGCCCTTCCTCCATATGAAAACTCACCCGGACGATACGTCCAGCTTCCGCGGTAGCGTAAAGGAAAAAACATTTCCTTTGTACGCCCTCTCCGCAGACTCGCGGGCAATTCCTCGTCACCTCCACAACCTTTTCGATTTCGAGAAATTTTCTTCCTGCTAAATCATACAAAAAAGTTGTCATAATCTTTTCTCCTTTTTTATTTTGTGGCGATCGCTTTTTTCGGTTTGTGCTTGGGGACCGCTTATTCAAACACAACCTATCGCTGTTATACTCATGCGTACCGCGAAGCGTACAGTACATGAGCCCAACTGTTCTCTAAACCACCTGACCGTTGGCGTCATTGGTGAGAGTTAAAGGTACTACAAGAAACTGGGTGAGCAAAAGAAGGATACGTCTTTCCTGCGTGAGAGGAGGACAATCGAAACGATTTCCAGTCCTGTCACACAACGGACACAAAAACATACTCCAATATCAATATATTAATATTGCAGAGTATGTGTGACGTCCGCACGTACTCTTTCGCTCACGAATTTTGTAACCTCCCCGGATCTTCGTATTTGGGGGTAGGGTGAGCTCTCAAAGAGAAGTTCGTGGGTGTTGCTTGTTCTGGTGGAGAAGTCAACCAAAT
>JACNGX010000021.1 GCA_014383885.1 Parcubacteria group bacterium
GGGCAGCATTGGGTATAGCGGTGGGTGTGCGACGGACGGTGACGCCGCCATTGTCGGTAGTAAAGGTCTGCAGTGAGCCGTATGTTGTTACTTTCTCGTTATCGGCAACACAACGGAAGTAGTAGGTTGTACGCGCATCAAGACCGGAAATAATTTTATCCACTCGTTCGCTACGATCATCACCATCAACATACTGCTTATAGGTATCGTCGTTCATCGAGGTCGTTTCACCATATTCAAACCACACATCGGTGTCTGAATCATTTGGATCAACATCACAACGCAAACGCGCGGAATCTTCAGTGATATCGGTGGCCGAAAGTGTTTCCACACGAGGGCGATCACCTTCTGGCTCATCATCATCGGTAGTGAAAGTCTTCGTATCACCATAGGTCTTTCCTTCATCGTTTTCCGCGACACAGCGGAAATAATATTTCTCGTCTTCGTCGAGACCGGTCACGGTACGCTCGTATTCATTGTCATCATCATCGATGGTGCGCTTCGAGGTATCTTCGTCCATACCGGAATCCTCGCCATACTCAAACCAGATTTCCGCTTCATCAGCATTGATGTCCACGTCACAACGGAGCGTTGCTGAATCTTCATCGATATCCTGAGCAGACAATGTCTCTACATCAGGGCGGTCATCTGCACCACCATTATCATCAGTATACAACGTCTTCGTATCACCATACGTTTTTCCTTCATCGTTTTCAGCGACACAACGGAAGTAATATTTCGTGTCTTCATCAAGACCGGAAATACTGCGACTCACGCGCTCTTCATCATCGCCATCACCAATAGAACGCTTCGAGGTGTCTTCATCCATACTGGAATCTTCACCGTATTCAAACCACACATCAGTGTCGTCGTTGTTCGGATTTACATCACAGCGAAGTGTCGCGGAATCCTCGTCAATATTGATTGCCGAAAGTGTGTCCACGTCGGGACGATCGGCATCATCATCACATCCGCCGTTGTCGCACGGATCATAACACCCATCACAACCGCACGGATCATAGTAACAAGAATCGTAATAGTAGTAATCTTCGTAAACGTACGTGGTGTCTTCGTAGTAGTAGTCGTCATACCCATATCCGTAGTCGTACCCCCAATCGTCGTAATAATCGTACGAGTCGTATCCGTAATCGTAACCATAGTCGTAATCGTAGTACCCATACGAATCATATCCCCAATCATAATCATATGTAGTGTTGTAGTAATTAGAATCATCGTAATACCCCCAGTCATCCCCATAGTCGTAATACCCATCATGGTCATAGTAATAATCATCGTAGTAGTAATCATACGAATCATATCCATAACTATCGTCATCATAGTAATAGTCGTCGTAATAATAATCATACGAGTCGTATCCGTAGTCGCTGTAATAGTCGGCATGCGCGACCTGAGGGAGGACAACGGGCGAAAGCACACTTACCACAAGGGCAAACACAGTCACAAGTGCCATACCTGTGCGAAGTGCAGTATTGTGTTGAATAGTTGAAAATGTCATAAAGATAAAAATATAAACGAATAAAGATTGGCGCCCGTTTCCGCGCGCATGACCTTTTATAGTATAATTATACACTAAACAGATATTTTGTCAATACCCCTCTGGAGAACTCATATTCTCCCTTATACCTACCATACTGGGATAGCTTTGTCAACACATCGAAACTATTAAGTATAGAAAATACAGTAACACCAATAATGAGCGCTTCTCCCCGAATATTCATCATTAGAATCTTTTTGCTGTAAAAAAGTGCCGAAAGATTTGGGAAATCTTTCGGCACTACAATCCGTCACCTCATGCGCAGAGGTGGGGGGCGTCGCACGATCCGCCGTGGAGGCGGTGCCTGACGATACCTCCTCTGCGGAGGAGGACATGGTCGCACCACTCTCCTCCGCGGAGGCGGGCAATACCGCTTCGCTCTCGGCTGCGGACGGCGGTACTCCCTCCTCTGCGGAGGAGGTGCTGGACGGCGGTACTCGCGACGTTCGGTGTGTACGATTTCTCGTACGACCGTCCTGATGATGGCACCGGCAACGACCCTGCCTACGTCGCTCTGGTGTCCGCGATACTCGTCGCGGCGCGGCTTGTACACCGCTTTCCGCTGAGTCTGTGGAAGTGGCAGCAACATGACGTTGCCACACTCCGCAACGAGGAGTGTGTATACCACCACCCCCCTGTCGGTTTGGAGACGGAGAAGAGACCCTATCAGGTCCTTCCCCGTCCGGTTTACATACGGCCCATCAGGGAGAAACCCTCCTCCCTTCTGGTTAATCGTAAGGAACGGCTCACCGCTCCTCACGACCGTGCCGTGCCGCTGCCCGCGCGGCATATTCGCCACGCGGTTAAATTCCTCCTCGAAGTTTACGGCGTAAATACCGTAAACTTCGAGAGAATTGCGAACAAGCTCCTTGTATAGAGCTTGTTCGTTACTCTCCACGGCGGCATACACGCCGCCGGGATAAAGTGGATTCGCGCCGATGCGCGAATACTCCCTCGCCCCGAACAATTCGGGCGAACGAGCAAGTCCGTCCGCACTCATCGCAAACAACGCAACGAGCAGAAAAATAAACAATTTTTTCATTGTTAAGCCCCCTCCTTGGGACCATACCTCTCAAAAAAAAGAGGCTTTTCAAGTTGCAATAATTTATCCTGCCACTATTTTATACCAAAATATATGTTTTGTCAATACCCTGGTAGCTTATGGCTTATAGCTTTGAGCTTATAGGAAAGAAAGGGCGGCGACCGAAGGTCGCCGCCCTTTCTTTTTTTTGCTCAAATACAATTACAGCGAAGATTCCCATTCAAACCAGGAATGACAATACAGATTTACTTTCTAGTGCGCGCGCAGCACCTACCTACCGGCAGGTAGGCGCTCTTCTAAAAACTCCCCTTTACTCCATCACCCTCAAACACTCACTTCTCTAAAAGCCATGAGCTATAAGCTAAAAGCTCGCTATGCTATACTATACTCATGATTACCTTTCGCGACCCAAAGCAACAAGAACGCTACGAGGAGCTCCATAAACAAGAAGAAGAAGAATTGGTTCGTGTACTTTCAGCACGTTATGGTGTCTCTTCTGTCACCCTTTCGTCCGCTACCGTCAACACCGATGCGCTGAAACTCGTTCCTGAGGAGGAAGCGCGAAAAGCCGGTGTTGCCCCGTTTTCTCTCCTTGGGAAAAAGGTAAAGGTGGCAGTTCTTTCTCCTCATACCAACGAAGTGAAAAGTATCGTGAAAGATCTTTCTCGTCGCGGATACGAGCCGGATATTGTCATGGTCTCTCACAATAGTATCGAGCAGGCATGGGCATTGTATCCGGAAATTTCCCGTGCCGAGGAAACGGAAGCAGGTGTGTTTGATATTTCCGGAACTCAACTCGAATCCATATCGTCGGACATTGCCAAAATCAGCGACATTACCGCTACCGTCGGCTCAATCACCGAGGGGGGCTCACGCAATAAAGTGACACGCATCCTTGAAGCGCTTCTCGGTGGTGCTATTGCCATCGACGCATCTGATGTTCACTTTGAGCCGGAAGAAAGTGGTGCACGTGTACGTATTCGCGTCGATGGTGTGCTCGTCGATACTGCTCGCTTGAATACTGATGTGTACGCATTCATTCTCTCTCGTGTCAAACTTCTATCCGGACTCAAGCTCAATGTGACAAAGAACTCACAAGATGGCCGTTTCAGTATCCGTCTCCATGACCGCAACATTGAAATTCGTGCGTCGGTTATTCCGGAAGAACACGGTGAATCAATCGTGCTCCGACTCCTTGACCCAACATCGCTTGGGCTTGCCTTTGATGACCTTGGCATTGACCCGGCACTGTTTGATGTTATCAAGCGGGAAATCTCTCGCCCCAATGGACTCATTCTCACCACCGGTCCGACCGGATCCGGTAAAACAACCAGTCTCTACGCATTTTTGAAACACGTCCATCGCTCGGAAGTAAAAATCATCACAATTGAAAATCCGATTGAATATCATCTCGATGGCATCACCCAAACACAAACCAACACCAAAGAAGGGTACACCTTCGCCCAAGGACTTAAAACCGCGCTTCGCCAAGACCCGGATGTGATCATGGTTGGTGAGATTCGTGATAGCGATACAGCGCAAACGGCACTGAACGCCGCCTTCACCGGTCACCTCGTCTTCTCCACACTCCACACCAATAATGCCGCCGGTGTGATTCCGCGTTTGGTGAATCTCGGTGTAAACCCCAAGCTCATTTCCTCGGGCTTGAATCTTTCGCTTGCACAGCGTTTGGTACGCCGTGTCTGTCCTCACTGTCGTCGCCCGTATGAGCCCACAGAGGAAGAAAAAACACTCATGGAAGGTATTATTGAGCGTTTTAATACAAAACGTGGCACCAGGGAAACCCTTGGAGGACATACTCTCTATGAGGCACATACTGCCGTAGATAATACATGTGCCGAATGTGGTGGGCTCGGGTATAAAGGGCGTATCGGTGTGTATGAAGGTATTCTCACCGACGAATCTACCGAGCGTGTTGTTCTCTCTGACATGCTCACCGAACGAGAGATTCGCAAGGCGTCCAAAGAACAAGGAATCCCTACCATGGCCGAGGACGGCATTGTGAATAAAGTCCTTCAAGGTTTGACCTCACTTTCGGAGCTTCGTCGAGTTGTGGACTTGGATGAATCGTGAGAATATACAAGGAGGTACGAAGTACGAACCCCTACGAACATACGAATCTTGTTTCTTGAAAGAAAATTACTGTTATTCTGAATCAATTCCAGACTAACAGCAAAAGTGAGTGGTGAAGCAAAAGTCATGTTCGTATGTTCGTATTGATTTGTAGTCCGTACCCCAACAAAAAAGAACGCATAATCCTCTAAACAAAACTTTAAGTAAAAACACTGAAAGGAGAGTATACACTGAGGATAGTGTCAGCGCGTTCCACGTAAAGTGAAACACCAACACGTCCTTGCATATATTCCGTTATTTGTTTAGAGGATTATACGTTCTTTTTGAATCCCGAATATACTGCTCGGGGGTGCAAAAGAAACGCCGCATCGACATGTGTGTTCGATTGCGGACGACTATTGAATATTCTTTTTTCAAGCATATATTCGAACGTCTCGAATGTATCAATATCCTATCATACTTGAAAAAATATGTCAACCCCTTCTCCAAAAAAGGATACCCCGCCCGAAAACACACACAAAGACGAGCAGGTCTTAGACACGACGCTCCGTCCGGTAACATGGAACGATTATATCGGGCAAGAACAGATCAAGAGCAATCTCCACATCCTTCTTTCGGCCGCAACCGAACGCAATCAAGCGCCCGAGCACCTTCTTTTTTACGGTCCTCCCGGACTGGGAAAAACAACGCTTGCTCACTTGATTGCCAAAGAAATGAATGCGCAGATGAAGAGCACTTCGGGGCCAGCAATTGAGAAGGTGGGTGATTTGGCGTCTATTCTTACCAATTTGTCTCCGGGAGACATTCTCTTTATTGACGAAATCCATCGACTCAATAAGCTCATTGAAGAAATTTTATACCCTGCAATGGAAACGGGCACGCTTGATATTATTATCGGTAAGGGTCCATCGGCACGCACAATCCAGCTCGATCTTCCACCATTTACCCTGATTGCCGCAACTACGCGCATTTCACTTCTCTCTTCCCCGCTCCGTTCACGCTTCTCCGGCGGCACATTTCGTTTGGAGTTTTACACCGATGAAGAGATCGCTCGTATCGTAAAACGCTCGGCCGATATTCTCGGTATCGCCATGCCGTCTGAGGCGGCGGAAAAAATCGCCGGAAGAAGCCGGAAAACACCCCGAACTGCCAATTATCTCCTCAAACGATGTCGCGATTTTGCTCAGGTTCGCAAAAACTCTCTCAATGGAGAAGTGGTAAGCGGTGCGCTGGAACTTCTTGCAATCGATGAGCTTGGATTAAACGCCGGCGACCGCGCAATCCTCGATACACTCATTACGAAATTCGGCGGTGGACCGGTTGGTTTGAAAACAATCGCTGCGGCAATTTCCGAAGAGGAAAGCACTATTGAAGAAGTTCACGAACCATACCTTCTCCAGCTTGGGCTCATCGACCGAACCCCCCGTGGACGCATTGCCACTGAAAAAGCATACCGCCATTTAGGACACAATATGCCGGAAGGTACACAGAATTCGTTGTTGTAATATAATGGAATTTTTATACTGCACTCCTCATTTACTATGATACTAACCTCCTAACATATGTCTGGACATAACAAATGGTCAAAAATTAAACACAAAAAAGCTGCGACTGATGCGGCGAAAAGTAAAGTGTTTGGTAAAATCGTGAAGCTCATTGCCGCCGAATCAAAAAAGTGCGGTGGTGATGTAAACGCGCCGGGCCTGCGTGCCGCAATTGAGAAGGCAAAAGCGGTGAACATGCCATCGGATAACATTGATCGCGCGGTGAAGAAAGGTCAAAGTGCCGATCAAGCGACGATGGAGGTAGTGCACTATGAAGCGTATGGCCCGGGAGGATGTGGTATCATTATTACCGGATTGACCGACAACAAAAACCGTACTGCTCAGGAGATAAAGCACGCATTATCAAAAAATGGCATTGAGCTTGCCGCCCCAGGAAGCGCCTCATGGATGTTTGAAAACAATCAGGGAGAATTTTCTCCCACCACAACCGTCGCACTCTCCGAGAGTGATATGGGAAAACTCGAAACACTTGTTGAGACCCTAGAAGAAAACGACGACGTACAAGAGGTGTTCACAAATGTTGAATAGTTACGAACTACGAATGTGTACGAACATACGAATACATACCATCGGCCGATATGTTTCTTCAATTCTCAACCCATACCTCGATATCTAAGATAGAACCTCTCGTGTCATGTCGCCACTTTTAATATACGGAAGAAATACGCATACTTTACTCAAGAACACACCATAATCATGCTTATCCTTCAGACACCAACTTCGTATGTTCGTATGTGTTCGTACTTTATACCCCTATGCGCATCATAGGTATTGACCCCGGTTTTGATCGTGTTGGCGTTGCGATTGTTGAAAAAGAGCGCAGCCACGATACATTGCTGTATTCCACGTGCATTGTGACCAATCGTGCCGACTCTTTTGTTGATCGACTGATGACAATTGCACGAGAGCTTCGCGCCATTCTGCAGGAATACCAACCCAATACATGTGCCATTGAAACACTGCTCTTTGCAGCAAATAAAAAAACAGCAATGCAAGTCGCTGAGGCGCGAGGTGTTATTCTTTTTACTGCCCGGGAAGCAGGTTTGGAAATCGCAGAATACTCCCCTCTTCAAATCAAGACAGCAATGACGGGCTATGGAAAGGCAGAGAAATCTCAAGTGGAGGCGATGGTACGGCAATTGGTAAATGTCCCTGAAGGAAAGCGGCTCGACGATGAAATGGATGCGATTGCCGTTGGACTCACCGGCCTTGCTTCTCTTTCTTTTCCACAGACACAGCAATAAAAAGGGGCTTGCAAAGAATAGTGAAATGGATTACAAATAGTAGGATTATACGTTCATTATTTTTTTGTTTCTATTATGTCTATTGAAACAACTTTTTATGAAGAAGATACCCTGCTTGAAGGACTTGATGAACATGAAATAGTTGAGGACGGATGCGATGAAGTATCTCATGAAGATTTTGATATATAAAAGCAAATCAAAAGCACCGCGGCGATGAGCCGCGGTGCTTTTGGAATCTATCCCCCCCTTTATCCAACAACAATCCGCACAAAGCGATGTTTTCCGATACGATACGTATGTGTCGTTTCAATAACCATATCAATACTGGTCACCGTTTCTTTTGTTTCGAGAATATGCACCCCTCCCTGTGTGACAAGACGACGCGCATCGCTTTTTGAATTTGCAAATCCGCGCTGCGCCAAAATATCTACCAATTTTTCTCCTTTTTGTGCGGTAATTTCTTCCACCTCTTCAGGAATCTCCTTTTTTGAAAACGTACTGATGAATATCTCTCGTGCCGTATCCGCCGCCAAAGTGCCGTGATAAATTGCCACAATCTGATGTGCAAGAGACAGTTTCGCGTCTTTCGGATTCACCGTTCCTTTCTTCATGCCACGCACAATATCTTCCACATCTTTCGGAGGCGTAAATGTGGTGAGGGTGAAATACTGCTCAATCGCACCATCAGGTACCGACATCACTTTCCCAAACATATCCACCGGACTCTCGGTGATAGCAATATAGTTATCCAAACTCTTGCTCATCTTTTCTTTTCCTTCTGTTCCTACAAGAATATCCATCGCCACAACCGCCTGCTGCTCTATTCCATTTACTTTCATCACATCACGCCCCACGTGCATATTGAAAAACTGATCAGACCCACCAATTTCCACATCACACGATCCGTATATGCGAGAAAGTACTACCGAATCAATTCCTTGCAACACCGGATACATCACTTCATGCATGTAGAGTTCTTTTTCGCTTTTAATACGCTCTTGAAACATATCACGCTCGAGCAACCTGCTATGGGTAATGTGCCTCAGTGTGGCAATCATACCGCGCATGGTGATATTCATAATTTCCTTCTTACCAATCTTTTTCTGCATGCGAGTATTTTCAAAGAGAAGTGCCTTCCCCAAAAACGACCGCGGATTGATGGGAGTAACCCCCAAACGCATCAAGAGTCCTTTTTTTGGTTCCATATCCGACACCGACAAAAACCAATCGGAGTTGCGAATCCATGAAAACACTTCCGGCTTAGTGGAAAGCACCTTCCCCACCTGATCCAAATATGTCTGCATATTTACCTCAACTTCACGTTGATCGATTTCCGGACGTACCTTGCTTTTCCCCGAAGGGTCACCTATTTTTGCAGTGAAATCCCCCACCAAAAAGACCACCGTACAACCGATATCCTGCAAGGCGCGAAGTTTGCGCAACACGACAGCGTGCCCAAGGTGAATGTCCGGACGTGTCGGATCCACACCGAATTTCACAATAATCTTTCCTTCATACTCGCCACGCATCTTCGCCTCAAGTTTTTTTCTTAACACATTCTCAGGGTCAACCCATTCCGTCACTCCTCGAGAAAATATCGTATCAAGTATTGATCGAATCTCTTTTTCGTCCATATTGTCTTGTAATATACCATATTGTGGGTAAATATCCTATATGTGTGTTTTGAAAAGCAAAGTTCGTATATGTTCGTACTTCGTAACCATGCTATACTCTAATGGTATGAAAAAACAAAAGAAGAGACATCGCATGTGGCACACTATGAAAACAGGGTTTATTGTTCTTTTCAGTGTTGGCCTTGTTTCACTGGGGGCACTACTTCTTTGGGCTGCGCTTATTCCACTCCCTGATTTCCATGCCTTTGAAGAGCGTGTCGTTGCTCAATCAACAAAAATATATGACCGTACCGGCGAGGTACTTCTCTACGACGTACATGAAGACATTACTCGCACTGTCGTGGATGGGAACGAGATCGCCCAAGTGATGAAAGACGCAACAATTGCGATTGAAGATGCCACTTTTTACGAACACGCTGGTGTTCGTCCGCTTGCTACACTGCGCGCCGTTTTTCTCCAACCGGTTCGTGGTAAAGGGGTGCAGGGAGGGTCCACCATCACCCAACAGGTGATAAAAAATACCCTTCTTACAAACGAACGCACTGTCCAACGAAAAATTAAGGAATGGGTATTATCGTTTCGTCTTGAGCAAGTCTATTCAAAAGATGACATTCTCACACTTTACCTTAATGAAGCTCCATACGGAGGGACTATATACGGTATAGAGGAAGCATCTCTTGCCTTTTTTGGAGTGAACGCAAGTGAACTTACGCTTCCTCAGGCAGCAGTACTTGCCGCACTACCTCAGGCACCGACATACTACTCTCCCTACGGAAACAATACCCCAGCGCTAGGTGAACGAAAAAATCTTGTTCTCTATCGTATGTTTGAGGAGGGAATGATTTCAGAAAAAGAATATTCAGATGCGAAGAAAGAAGAAATTGTATTTCTCCCCCAGCGTGACACCGGTATCAAAGCTCCCCACTTTGTGATGTATGTTATTTCATACCTCGAAGAAACATACGGGAAAGAAGTTATAGAGCAGGGAGGGCTTGAAGTGATTACCACTCTCGATTATGAACTCCAAGCACAAGCAGAAGAAATCGTCAATCGGTACGCACTTGAAAACACTGAAAAATTCAATGCGGAAAATGCCGGACTTATTGCCACTGATCCAAAGACCGGACAGATTTTGGTCATGGTCGGATCCCGTGATTATTTTGACCCCGACATTGATGGAAACTTTAATGTTGCTATTGACCCTAATCGTCAACCCGGTTCGGCATTCAAGCCATTTGTATACGCCACTGCATTTGAAAAGGGGTATACACCCGACACTGTCGTTTTTGATCTTCCCACTGTTTTTGATACCCGATGTAATCCCGACGGCACCCCCGCATACTCTGAAGTTGACGCAAAGGATTGTTATGCGCCGGTTAATTACGATGGGAAGTACAGTGGTCCAATAAGCCTTCGTGATGCACTTGCTCAGTCGGTCAATGTGCCGGCGGTAAAAACTCTGTATCTTGCAGGGCTTCAAGACTCACTCCAAACAGCAAAAGACATGGGTATTTCCGGACTCGGTGACATTGGTCAATATGGGCTCACTCTCGTATTGGGAGGTGGGGAAGTATCACTTCTCGATATGACAAACGCATACGGTACATTTGCCTCCGAAGGAGTATACCAAAACGAGTCTGCAATTCTCTCTATTACCGATTCATCAGGTCGTGAACTTGAGACGTGGGACAACACCTCTCGTCGTGTCATAGACACAGAGATCACCCGACTCATTTCCGATGTCCTTTCTGATAATACCGCTCGCACGCCGGCATTCGGCGCAAATTCGTATCTCCACTTCGGCAATCGTGATGTTGCTGTAAAAACAGGGACCACCAATGATTATCGCGATGCCTGGATCATAGGATACACGCCTTCACTATCAGTTGGTGCATGGGCGGGAAACAACGACAACTCTCCTATGGAGAAAAAAGTTGCTGGTTTTATTATCGCACCACTCTGGAACGAGTTTATGCAGATCGTACTTGAGACCCTTCCCTACGAATCATTCACTGATCCAGCACCGACAAACAAACAGATTCCACCTGTTTTGCGCGGTATCTGGCAAGGAGGAAAAACATACACTATTGATGCCATAAGCGGTAATCTCGCAACAAAATACACACCAGAAGAAACACGGGAAGAAATCGCTATTGAAAATGTACACACGATTCTCTATTGGGTTGATAGAGATAACCCACTTACACAAGAGCAACCAACCAGACCTGAAAAAGACCCTCAATTTATTCTCTGGGAAGAACCGGTATTAGCATGGGCACAAAAGGAGGGATACAATACGGGAGGAGACACTTCCATACCCACTACCTATGATTCTATTCACATACCTGAAAACATACCTGATGTCACTATTCTTGAACCAAAAAAGAAAGGGCAGTACACATCAAGTGAGTTTATCGATGTTGAGCTTGAATATGAAAGTACATACCCGATTACAAAAATTGACTTCTTTGTAAATGGTATGTTTATTGGGTCATCACACCAATCACCGTTTTCGTTTTCATTCTCTCCACAACAAATATCGAATATCCAAACAGAAAACACATTGAAGGTCATCGCTACCGACGCAGTGTTTAATAAAGGAGAATCTACAACACAATTTAAGGTGTGGTAGATATAAAAAACAAAAAAGGAATATGGAATACGTATACAAGCGCGGCAACCAACAGTTACCGCGCTTGTATACGAAACAATACACCTGAATATACTACCGAATATCTCGCGGAGTACTATCACTGAGTGTTTTTTTGATATTGGAAAGAATAGCTTCTTTTCGCATCATTACTTCTGTTTTTATGAGTGGACTTGTTTCGAGATACACCACCCCTTTTTGCACGTTCACGTCGCTGATATTGAGTAATATATTATAATCCGACTCAAGTACCCTCACTATCTCTTTCCGTACCGACTCATCAGGAGGAGTGATAGAGGTGAACTTTTTTAAAAGTGTGGTGATGTGGTCCATATATAGTTACCGGTTCATCGGCATCACAAGTGAGAGAAATGATTGATCACCAACTGACTCAATAATGAGTGGTTTATTTTCTCCTGCAAATGACACAGACACACTATCTCCTGAAAGTGAAGGGAAACTATCGGTAATGTATTTGTAATTCACATTAATAGTAATTAGTTCACCTGATAGTGATGCTTGTAATGGTACTCGACTTTCTCCTACATCCGTATTTTTTGTTTCGATGATGTATGTCTTTTCTTTTGGATTCAGTGACATGGTTACTTGTTTAAATGTGTTGGAAAACACTATACTCACCTTAAATGCATCGGTGAAATCTTTTTTAAGTACAATAGCAGTTGTTGAATATTCTTTTGGTATAATTTGGCGATAATCAGGGAATGACCCATCAATAATGCGGGAAGTCACATACACACCCTCTTTCTCAAAGACAATCTGATGATCATTGAATCGAATATCCACATCCCCACTTAATTGCTCGAATATTCTAATAATTTCCAAAGTGTTTTTATGAGGGATAAGTATTCCACCCCAATCATTCACATTTTTATGAGGTATTTTCTTTTCTGCTAATCGAAACGAATCAGTTGCAACAAATACCAACATATCATGTTCAGGATACATATACACACTTCCAAGTTCAGGTTTTACATCTGAAAGCGATGAGCTATACACCACGCTTTTTAATCCCTCAACAAGTTTTTTTACCGGAAGAGAAAAACTTGTCCCTTGATCAACAACAGGTAGTGAAGGAAATTCTTCCGGAGAAAGGCATTTAATAAGTGTATTATTTCCTTGTATTGAAATGGTGAGATTTCCTTCTTTCTCCTCAACTTCAAGAGTACCGTCTCCTGAAATACCTGAAAGAAAACCACTGAATACAGATGCTGGCACTGCAACAATACCATCACGATCACTTTTTACTGGAAGCTCTATTTCAACACCAATATCAAGATTGGTTGCGCGAATCATCATACGCTTTCCTGAAACCTCAAGAATGATTGATGAGAGAATAGGGAGTGAGAGATTTTTCCCTGTTATTTTCTCCACAAGAGAAATTGTTTCGGAAAGAAGTTTTTTTGGACATGAACATTTCATATATGATTATCCCCAAGGGTGTTTTGTATATTATTAAATAAAATTATTATTATTATAAGTACAGTGGAAAAGTGGAAAGATGAAAATCTTTATACATAGTAAGGATTGAATAGGAATATGTGATGTGTATAAGAATAGTGTATAAAGCAGAAAAGTTTTTATTTGTGTATAAATAACAATATCTATTTTCTTTTCCACATACTATTATATGTTTGTACACATAAATCTCCATAGATATTTCCAGATAGTTACCCACATGTTTTACACTAGTGATCGAATTTTTTCCACTTCACTCCGAAGAGTATCATCATCATTTAAATCTCTTTTCATTTTATCACACGAATGCATAACTGTTGTATGATCTCTTCCACCCAGGTTTTTTCCGATCATTGGGTAAGAAGCACTATAATCCTCTCGTAGGATATACATAACAATTTGTCGTGGCTTCACAATTTCTTTTCGTCTTGTTTTTTCATAAATATCTTTTTCAGGAATATCATAGAAGCCAGCCACTATCTTTACTACATCTTTCACAGAGATATTTTTCTTTGGTTTTTCTGTGTTTTTAATAATTCGTTTTACTTCATTAAGTGTGAGTCCTTTCTCCCCTACTGATGCATGACACATAAGAGTGTTGATAGCTCCTTCAAGTTCTCGGATATTTCCTTCAATAGAAAGGGCAAGATAATCAATAACATCTTCCGGAACCTCAATACCTCGTGAACGGAGTTTGAGGGTGATAATTGAGCTACGAGCCTCATATTCAGGTTGGTTAATATCTACAATCATACCGGCACTAAAACGGGATTTTAGACGCGATTCAAGACCAGGAATGAAGTTGGGGTGCACATCGGATGAGAATATGATCTGCTTATTGCTATCATAGAGAGCATTAAAGACGTGAAAGAGCTCTTCTTGGGTTTTTTCTTTATTAGAAAGAAATTGAATATCATCCATAATGAGTGTATCAAAGTTACGATACTTTTCTTTGAAGACATTTGTTGTGTCATTTTGAAGAGAAGAAATATAGTCAACAAGAAATTTTTCCGATGTGATGTAGAGTACCCGCTTCTTCAAATCTTTTTTCAAGTGATTACCCACTGACTGGATAAGATGTGTCTTTCCAACTCCCGTTCCTCCGTACACAAAAAGTGGGTTATAGGTAGTGCCTGGATTTTTGAGAATCGCTTGCGCTGCTGCGTATGCGAGATTATTAAATGATCCAACAATAAAAGAATCAAATGTATAGCGTGGGTTGAGATTACTCTCCTTATCTACATATACATCAGCGAGTGGAAGTTCCCCTGCTTTATATTTCTGATTTTTTCTCTCTTCTTCTTTTGGTGCTTTGGCAATAATGTATTCAAGTCCACGTACACCGTCGGAGAGTTCACGTAATGATTTCAGAATCATGGTGTGGAATTTTTGAGATAACCACTCTTTCACAAATTCATTCGGCACAGCGACAAACACTGTTCCTTCATCTTGTTTCGAGATGTATGTATTTCGAAACCATGTACTGAAATTCGCTCGCGAGATTTGCGATTCCACTTCACTAAGTACACTATTCCAGAGTTGTGAGTTGTCTACCATAGAAAGAAAAAAGAATGACGACGAATAAGGTTTGTCTATTATAGTATGAGTGGACACTATGGGGAAACTTGCAAACATTGGAAAACTCTGTTGATAACATGTGGATAATAAATTACGAATTACGAATCGCGCGAATATACGAATACAACTTTTGTTACAGTACTCAATTTTGTTGTCATCCCGCACTTAATGTGGGATCTATTTGAGTTTATTACTGGATTCCTGGTCAAGCCAGGAATGACAGATATATGTATTTAGGTAGGTTATTTTCTTAGATTCGTAACTGCTTGCATTTTAACACCAATACGGTATAGTAGTTCCACTATGTCCCAGACGTATAAACCAAAAAATAGAAAACGCAAAACAACACACGGTTTTTTGGTGCGTAAAGCAACACCAGGGGGTCGTGCAGTGCTTAAGAATCGACGCCGTAAAGGGCGTAGTAAACTTTCCGTGTAATCTTTTACATATTTCTTCGGAGAGCATCCCATACGGGGTGTTTTTCTGTATAATATAGTTATGTTGCCGAAAAATAGACGTATCCCCACACTGTGGTTTAAAGAGCGGTATCGTCGCATCACAACACAAAAAAGCCCTCATATATCAATGAGTGTGTTTGAAGCGCATAAAAAAGACTCCCCTACCTGTTTTGCATGTGTGATATCAAAAAAAGGTGGACTCACAGCAGTGAAGAGGAATAGTATCCGCCGGCGCGCGTATGCGATTCTTGAAGAATTACTTCCTTCTGTAAAGGGTGGATTGTATTGCACGCTCTCGCTCTCAAAAGAGGTTGATGGTATGTCGTATGACGAATTGAAAGGACAAATAACAAATCTCTTAAGAAAAAGCAATGTTGTATAGGTTGTGAACATACCAGTGAACATACCAAGGTATGTTCACTGGTATGTTCATCTCTTCTGTTATTATATTTTTCATCCGTATATATCAAACACTTCTCTCCCCCGAAAAAAGCGTATGGGTGAAGTGGGGTATTGTGCGTGAGAGAAAGACATGTGTCTTTTACCCCACCTGCTCGGGATACATGATTCTCGCAATAAAAAAATACGGCGTGCGGAAAGGAATAAAAAAAGGACTGAATCGCATAAAGCGCTGTATTCCCCAAACTCCCCCATCGGTGGATATGCCATAGCTATTTTAAAATGAGAAAAATGAAAAACCCGGAGCAAGTGCTTCGGGAAAAAGAGTGCCATGATGCCGATATGAGTATCGTGGAAGTGACTTTATTGAAGAAGTACGCGAGGATTTTGAGAAGGAGCGCGTTTTCTTCGATGCGGTGAAGGTCTGATCTTTTTGTCTTTGCGGCTTTACTTAATGTAAAGTCGCTTTTTCTTGCTTTAGAGACTAAAACAGCGTACAATAGCTTGTATTATGATTGGTTTTTTCGAGACAATTATTTATCAACCCCTCTACAACGGTCTCGTATTTTTGGCATATTTTATGCCGTGGGCGGATATTGGCTTGGCGGTGATTACCCTTACGCTTGTGGTGAAGTTTATTCTTTTTCCTCTGACACATAGCACAACAAAAAGTCAAGTGAAAATGCGTGAGATTGAGCCGGAACTCAGTAAACTTAAAGAAGATCTCAAAGACGATAAGGAAAAACAAGCGCGTGAGCTTATTGCGCTCTACAATAAGCATGGCATCAATCCGGCGACAGGGTGTGTGGCACTTATCGTCCAGCTCCCGATTATTCTCGGACTGTATTGGGTGTTTAAGGATATTTCATTTGACCCGACAGCAACCGGTGCGATGATTGAAAACGGCGTACGCGCCGCGGGCACCTTTTTGAACGAAGCAATTCTCTATCCGGTCACTCCCCGTCCGGAGTATCTTCATACTGAATTTTTGGGATTCATTGATATGACCGGTAGGAGTATTCTCCTCGCTGTTCTTGCGGGTATTACGCAATTTTTCCAAATGAAACTCTCTATGCCGGGCGAGAAACCAACGCTACAAAGCACTGGATCATTCAAAGATGATCTTATGCAAAATATGAAATTTCAGATGCGCTACGTGTTTCCTTTCTTTGTGGTTATTTTTGCCTACACGATTTCTTCAGCGATTGCGTTGTATTGGGTGGTGAGCAACCTTTTTGCTATCGGGCATGAATGGCATGTGCGAAGAGAATATGCACAATTGAAGGAAAACAACGAGTAGTACCAATATCCTGTTTATTGTATGGAATACAGTGAAATTAAAACAATTATTACTAACATCTTGGATGCGATGGGTGCACCATATTCCGATGTGGAAATTGTTGAGGATGGTGTGGGGACGGTATTTATGATTCGTACCGATGACGCAAAGCATTTGATTGGCTACCGAGGAGCGACGCTCTCGGCATTGAATCACATTGTGAAGCGTATCACAGAGAAAGATGGGTATGAAAAAGGGACACGATTTTCCATTGATGTGAACGACTATAAGAAGGAAGCAAACGACCAATTGCGTGTACGCGCCACCATGCTTGCCGAACGTGTGCGGGCACTCTCTTCGCGCACCGAACTCGAGCCGATGTCTTCTTATGAGCGAATGGTGATCCACACCACGCTTGAGCCCATTTCCGATATTCATACCGAGTCGATTGGCGAGGGAAAGGAGCGGCGTGTGGTGATTTCATATAAAGGGTAGTAATTGGAAATGAGGAAATAGATTGCGCTCCGCGCAACGAAAAAGGCGGCACCGGAGGTGCCGCCGTGTGTGTTTTCCCTAATTTTTAGTCTCAGTAATTCACAGTCTCAAATGCATCGGCAACGCGAAGAATCCATGGTGTCATATCGCGTTTGTTAGTGAAGAGGAGAAAAGATTCATCTTCACTGAGAACAGGGTTGATGAGATCAATAGCTGTATCATACATATTCGGATCAACAAGGAAAAAGCCGATAGACTCTTCGGTGTCATAATACCAGATGCTGTCTTCAAAGAATAGTTCTCCTTTGTACCATGTGTCGGGGTATCGTGTGAAAGGAAGAGAAAATGGTACACCACAGTAGATTCCCTTCCCTTCTGCATCCCAGGTGCATTTCTCAGGAAGTGTATCAAAGAGAAGTGCAGTTTCTTCTCCATCGGAGAGGATTTTCAGTGTGAGTGTGTTTTCCGAACTTTCAGAGAAAAGTATTTTTGTGCCATCAGGACTTGTGAGCGTGGTAAGACCGCTAACACCACTTAAGATTGGATTGAGCGTATTTGAGAAGAGAGAAAGATAATAGCTGTATCCTGGAATTCCCGCTGCAGGCTTTGTGGTGAGATAAATGTAGTCGTTTTCCGCCCAATCGATAAGCCACTCGGAAAGGGGCGAGGAAAATGCTTCTTTTGGTTCCTCACCGGAAAATGGTACGATAATACCGCGAGAGCCGCTTGTTGTACGTTCAAGGAGAAAAAGAGAGTCTTGAGTGGGGTTGGTGTCGAAAGCAAGGGTACCAGTGCGGAGGAACTCTGCTCGAGCAAGTCCAATATCACCGCCCTCTTCTTCCGCTGTGAAAATCGAAATTCCGGTTCCCTCAATAATATCATCGTCATTGAGTGTACGCGCAAAGAATTCCGTGCCGTCAGTATTCCAAAGCGTGTCATGGATGTGTGGTATGGTTGTATTGGTGATGCGTTCTGCCCCAAGTGTGTCTACAGGGATATCAAAAATATTTCCCGTTGCCTTTTCTATCACACGGACAATGAGGATATTCTTTTCTTCCTCGGACCCTTCTGTTGATTGAGGGAGTGTTATAAACGTTGCCCCCGATACGGGCTCAGGGAATACTTGCGAAATGAGATCGACGCTCAGTTGTTTTTCGTCGTCCTGTGGTGTTTTGTCAGGAGAGTCTCCATCTCTCTCTTCACTACCAAAGAGGGAGTCGAGCACACCCTCACCTTCTGCGCCACTAAAGAGAAAACCAAAGAAGCCATTATCTCCCACCCCCTCAGAAGAGTTGCCACCGCGACCAAAGAGAAATATTCCAACACCAAGGAGAACGATGAGGAGAATAGTACCTCCCCAGATGAATATGCGTTTTTGCTGAGAACTATTCATACTTATTGATTATTGGAAAAATGTATTTTCGGTGTCTCCGAACGTAATGGACAATGTTTCTTTTAAGCTCTGTAGCATGCGATCGGTATACGTAACTGAGAGTGAAAGGGCCGTGTTTCCTGTTGTTCCTTCCGGCACATCGATTGCCAAATCACCCGGGTTGTTCCAGTGTGACGAGACATGTCTTCCTCCTACCGACCAGTCGTAGGAAAGAGATGAGCGATTGTGATTGTCTGTGGAGAAGAAATAGGGCTCAGCACGGATGACAGTTTCTCTTTCTCTAAGGAGGATACCATTGACAAGAGCTTCATTAAAGCGTACACCAAGCGTGGGATGTTCTTCATAAAATATAATTTCTGGATCGACCTCGGGAAGGTTAATAGATTCACGGGCGCTGAGTGATCCGCCCGGAGATGTGGCGGTGACAGACACGGTTTCATTCGGTAGGAGAATATCTTTCATGAGAAGAAGTGTTGAGCGACCGTACCCAGATTGACTTTTTGTGTCGCGATAAAAACCATTACGCTGCCAAGTGTAGGTGATAGTGTCGGCATCGAGCTTTGTGCCATTTCCCGTTGTAAGGTGTGGAACAGCAATAACTTTTACGTGTGCCTGAGAAGCCGGTAGTGCTTTTCCACGGTAAAAAGGCGGTGTGTAAGCATCAATCGCTTCCCAGAGCAAATCGACGCCTCCTCCAGGTGTAAAACGAACAGTTTTGGTAATTGTTTCATTATCCGGTGAGACGATTGTCGCGGAAATAGTCATGGTGATTCCGGTATTTCCAGCTTCGGTACTGAAGGTGTTGAGGCCTGTTCCTTCAGAACGATAGGCACCATTTTCATACCACGTAACATATGCGCGATTCATATCAAACGCGAAGCTTGATACTGAAACAGTGATCATCTCACCTGCCGCCGGATATGCCGGCTCAACATCAACAGAGACATACGATTCAAGCGCGTGAACATGAGATATCACAGCACAGAGTGAGAGTGTGATACCACATATGAGAACTGACATGTGGAAAATAAAGGATTTCATAGAACTATTATACCACGCCAGCGATACGGGAGAGTGGATTATCCGGCGTTTCATTCTCACTGCTTTCTTTAAGTGCTTTCTTTGCTTCACGAATCTGGAGTATTTGTGAGGGGTCCGAGGTAATGATTTGTTCTTCAGTGTAAGAAGCGAGGATTTTAATGGCGACATGCTTGAGTCCTGCAAAGAAGATACCTTCTCCTACATCGGATTCGAGAAGTAAGAATTTTTCCTCCTCAGTGAGGTTGAATGTTTTTTGGACGGTGTCGATGGCTGTGGGCGATTGTTTCAAGAGAAGCTGAATTGAAGAGTTGGTGATGATCGGTAAACCATACGGCGACCGGAGGAAATCGGACACGTCTTGGGTGATGGTGGCGACTCCTAGATAGTATTTTCTACCGCGCTTTGTCATGCCGAAGAGAAATGATGCCGTATCTTCGGATTTCATCATCCACCACGCCTCGTCGATCACAAGAAGGCGTTTTTTCAGCTCGCGACGAACGGCATTCCAGATAAAGTGGGTAATGATGTGCATGGCGACGGTTTTAAGTTCGTCTTCCATGTCGCGAACGGAGAAGACCACAAACTTTTTGTTGATATTTATGTTGGTTGGACGGTTAATGAATTCCGCCCACGTTCCTTTCGTATATTTTGAAAGACGACTTAAGAGAGATTCCCCCCCTTCCATGCCGGAGAGGACCATTTCAAAGTCGGAAAGAAGTGGTGGGACAATTTGTGAGAGATCTGAATCAGGAGTGATGTCTTTGAGTGCATATGTTTCCGTGATAGCACGGTCAATAATGGAGTCTTCTTCAGGGGAAAGACCGCCAAGCATGATGCGGAAAAGACCGACGAGTGAAATGGTATTTGCACGGAGGACGTCAGCAGTTGTCTCATCTTCGCTCGGCATAGGAAGATCGAACGGATTGATATGGTGTGGGGAGCTGAGTGAAATATTGAAATGGCGACCACCTGTAGCCTCTGCCATAAATTCATATTCACGTTCAGGGTCAATTACGATTACTTCCGTATCAAACATGAGAGTACGGAGAATTTCAAGCTTGGTGGAGAAGGACTTTCCGGCGCCAGAAGTGGCAAAAATGACGGAATTATAGTTTTCCATTGAGAAGCGATCGAAAAGAACAAGACTGTAATTGTGTCGATTGATGCCATAGAGAATGCCGCGGTCGGATGTGAGGTTGAAGGAAATAAAAGGAAATATGCTTGAAAGCGGTGAAGAATTGAGTTTTGAGTGAATGCCGAGCGAGTCGGATCCGGAAGGAATGACGCTTTTGAACGCGTCTTCTTGCTGAAAAAGACTTGGCTTGAGATAGACAAGCTTTGATTCAAGAATTGATTTGATTTCCGATTCAATACGATCAAGTTCTTCTTCTGTTTTTCCGTAGACGGTGATATAGAGACCAACGTCAAAGAGACGCTCTTGCGCCTGTTGAAGCTGATCGCGGAGGTTTTCAAGATTGGCATATGCGGCAGCAAGCTTCGGGTCACGCACCATGCCACGCTCCTCACGCATCATGATTTGGCTTTCAACCTCAGCAACTTTCTTTTGGAATTTGCGCAAAATAGCCGCGGTGTCCACCGGGTGAATATGGATGGAGACGTCGAAGACAGCGTCGAGATTCACAATCGGCGAGAACCAGCTGTCGGCGAGATAACGTGGGTAGGAGATGACGAAGAATGTGCGAGCGATACGGTCGCCTAAATTGAGTTCGCGCGGAGTGATTTTGAGCGCCGAAGGAGCGATGACATCTTTTAATTCCAATACTGCCGATTCATATATTTCATGTGGTAATACAGGCACCGCCTCCGGGGTGTCTTTTTTCTTCCCTATTCCTAATGTGTTAAGAAGTGACATAGTGTTATAGTTGAATCGGCTTATCAAGTTCGCCGGGATTAAATATGCGGTAAAAAAGTTCAATCAATTCTTCCGTACCCAGAGGCGATGTGCGGATACCGGTACGGACAAGTCCTTGTTGTACGACATAGGCACGCTGTTCAAGCTGGGAGCGATTTACTTCAAATTCATCCTGCTCTTTATCCTCCCCTCTCGAGCGCTTTTTCTTCGTTCCTAAAACATCGCCAAGAATGCCTGTGTCGGTTGCAATGAACGAAGGGGTGTATGGGACGACGATGAAAAAGTTCTTTGACATGATATTAGTCTGTTCGGTAAATGTTTTAATGAAGCGAATGTATTCGCGAATCTGTACTTTTGAGAGGTCGTTTATCTGCTCTTTTTCGCGCCGTTCGAGAAGCGCGACATAGGGGCGAACGTCATATCGTCGAGATTGGATGTAGATTTGTACCGAGAAGTCAAGCGAGTTGAGAAAGTTTTGAAATTGAATGAGAATAGATTGCTGTTCGTCGGGAGACTTAAGCGACATATTCACCGATGATGTCATGAGTACCATCTTGAGCGAACCGTCTTCCATCACCGCCACACCGTCTCGTACCTCTTTGATAGGCACGAATCGTTGTGATGCTTGTGATTTTTCTTTGTTTGATGTTGGCATGGTGCTAATAATAGCTTACTGAACGTTCTTTTGCACATCCAAACTCCAGGCAATATCTTTGAGTTTGCTCTGTGAGAGTGATGGCACGTGCATCGTCTCCGGTAAGGGGGCAGGTTCCTGAACAGCGGCTTTTTTCTGAGCCTCTTTCTTTTTCCATTCCTGGCTCCAAATGTAGAGCTTTGCGCGCGTTACATATAAAAAAGCGGCCTCCAAAACATCAATAAAAGGTCGCTTGTGTATTTTCAGAAACGCAAGCGCAATACCCAAGCTCGCAATGGGAAGAATGAGGAGTATGGCGAAGAAAAAAGGAAGTGATGCATACAAGACATATGAGATACCTGCAGCACCGGCCAAATAGAGAAATTGGCGAAACGAGAGAGCTCCGGCAAAGACCTTATCTTCAACTTCAATGAATTGTGGTGTTTGGAATTGCATAGTTGAGTCGCAAGCTTTGAGCGCTGGTATCTACAATACTAGCCGGCGCGCTACCGCGCGCCTCACTCCTCTTTTACTCCACCGGTTCACGATACGGATCAGGCGGAGTTTCCGGAGACGGTGAGGGAGCGGTGTTGGATTTTGTTTCCTCGCTATGCGCTTCTCTGAGAGTTGTTTCTTGGGTTATTTTTTTCTCAATAATACTTTGGTGAGTAGTCTCCTGTTTCTCTGCTCCCATATACTCTTGTTTTTGGGGAGCTCCAGGTAGGGATACTTCCTTTTTCGGTCGGGTCTCTTCACGTTCTGGTATGGGAAGAGGATGTTCAATTTCTCGTAAAATTTCATCGCGTGTCGGTAAGTGCATTGTCATTTCCTCATCTTTTTCTTCTCCCGCGACATTTTCTTTGGGGGCACTGAGAGATGCACGCATTGGCTCAAGAATCTCAGTATTCACATCAGCGAGAATTGCTTCAGCTGCTTCTTCGGAAACACCAAGCTCTTCAGAAAGCGTCGGGAGATATGACTCCCTTGGAATAAGTCCAAGTATCACAAAGACGGTTATGTCATTGAGTGTAGCCAACTGATCGATGTGGAGATTGTGGTGATTTCCGATACGACGAAGCGCCTTCCCTGTTTCTTGAGATTCAAGAACTTCTTGTATTGCTTTAGGAAGAGCAGTGAAGCGATCCTCCATCTGTTGTTGTGTGAATTGTTGCATAGATACCAAAGACAATAATGATTATGTATTAGTATTTTTTTCTGTCGCTTTTGTCGTGTTTTTTGCTACGTTGGAAATATCTTCACGCGCGTATCTGTTTTGCTTTTCAGCGAGTCTTGTGTATTCCTTCAACTCTCCCATTTTCTTTTCTTGCCGCGAGGAAAGCTTACTGAGTGTTTCAAAGTTTGAAAGGCTTTGCGCGTGCTTTGATTCAAGACTCGCGAGTTCTTGATTCTGTGCGCTTGATCGGTTGGGAACAGCAGAGAGCGCTCCGTTTTGTTGGACAAGTTTATTTTCTCGCTTTTCTTCAAGTTTCATGAGCACGGCGATTTTACCAAGCGTTGTATTGAGCTGATCCATCTGTGTTTGAGCTTGTTGGGGTGTGCCATATGTTTTCTTCATAGAGTCAATCCTTGCTTTATCACGAGCTTTCTCTGCTTCGACATTTGCTCGCTTCTCTCTCAGTTCGTCACCCTTTTTAATCGCCGAACCAGTCTTTTGAGCGGCTTGCGCTTTGGCTATTGTTTTCGCCGATGCTACTCCTCTAGCGGCACGATCCAACGCTTGCTTCTTTGCCTCCTTCTCAACGTCTCTCATCTCTTCCTGTGCGGCGTCATAATCCTCATGTCCTTGCGAAACACGCTTCAATGATTGGTAATACGGATTATTTGTCAGTGCCTCATTTGTGGTACCCGTTACTCCACTTTCTTTCAAGAGACGCTCTTCATATCGTGTATGTGCTTTTCGCGCCGCAGCTGCTTTTGTTTCATCTTTATCATTAAGGTCGCCCATCTTCTTTCTGAGCTCATCTTGTTTTTTATCTTCTCGCTCTACAGTACCGGCAAATCCTCCTTCGCCGCCCTTCACTCCCCATGCGCCGACAGATTTCGTGACCCCACCCATGCCAACAGCCCCGGCAAGACCACCTGCTTTACCCATTGCCATGCCGCCGAGCTTTGTGTTTCGCGCGTCAAAACTCCCCTTTTCCATGCCTTCCATAGCGCGCAAGCGGAGGCGATCAAGTTTCCCTCCGGAAGCAAGGCGCTGGCGCCGTGTCATGCCATCGGAGCCGACACGATTTAAATTCTTCATTGCGCCGGCACCCAAGACTCCGCGCCCGAGAAGCGCTGTGCCACCTGTCGCCACAGCAGCACCAAGCCCAACTGCCGCTCCGGCAATACCGGCGATTTTTTTGCCAATATCAAGCGATACTCCCCCAATTGAATCACACATTTTCTTGGTAATATTTTTTGCGTAGAAGAGGATGGCGGTGAGTACGGTGAATTTCAATAGGACGATGATAAATGTCTCAAAGAAATCTTTGTTATTTCCGAAATTATTCCAGGTATTGGCCCCTTCCAAAAATTGCAAGGTAAACCACAAGAGGAAGAGAAAGACGGTAATACAAAATGATTTGCTCACGAGCTCTCCCCAGAAATTTTTTCTTACGTATGCTGCGGATTGTGGCAAAATCATACCAACAAAGGCAAGCGGTGAAACAGCCATAAGAAGCCACAGAATGGCAACACGAGTGAGAAAGAGAAACGATGTTGTGAAAAGTATCCACGCAAGCACACCCATAAGGGAGGCGCTCAGAAGAAAATAGATTATAAGATTGAAATGTTGCGTTTCCGGAGGAACTACCTGGTCGGTCCATAGTTTCAACCAGGTGCCTCCTTTCGCTTTCACCAGCCCATTTTCAAGAGATATCATTTCATTGATACTGGTGTAGTGCAAGAAAGCCCCCGACACCCCCTTTACATCACCTTCTCCAATCCATTGTTCGATAAACGTTCCTTTCAGTACTGAATTGCCCGATATAAGCTTTTCACCATCTTTCACATTTTGGGTTTTGTGTACTTCAAAGTCGTTGTAGAAAAACATAGCAAACATGTTTCCAGCATCCACAATGACACGAGTGATGAAAAAACTAAAATTAATCAAAAGGGCAACGATAATGAGTTTGGAAAGAAGATCTTTGGCTGTATTGTTTCTAACACGTAAAATAGTAGCAATTGCAACCCACAGCAATATAAAAATAAATGCCATGTTTGCCAAGTCGCGGACATTTTCCCATACTGTTTTTATAAACTCCTGATCAATAAGCCCTCTACTGATAGAAAGAAGCAAGACTATGTCAAAGAAGTTGCCGATTGCTCCCAGAATAAAGGATGCCGGCATGTAGAGGAGATAATATGTCCCCACCGCGAGACATCCGGTGAAGCCAGGCGCCCCCTTCATGAGATTACATTTCATGTAATCGGTGATGTCGGGTTTATTATCTGCGCTAGATTTTTGTTTATCATAATAGTCTTGAGCAGCGCCATCCCCAGGACTGCCCGGCGAGCTTGTTGAGCGCACTGGGCGTTTCGGTACCTTTTGTGATATGCTGATATCGCGTATTGATGGTTGAGCATACGCTTTGTTTTGCGAAAGAGAAGGGAGGTTTTTTTGAGAATTAGGTTGTGAAAAAGAAAATGGAGCAAGCAAAAGAAATGCAATAATAAAAGACACGACTTTCGTTTGGATTTTCTTTTTTGTATGGGGGGTGAACTCTAATCTCATAGCACTATTATAACAGAAAAAACACGCCTTCTGCATAGGTGAAGGCGTGTGTATAGCAATTACCTCTTTTGGGAGTTAATAAACTCCCTAGTCTCGTCGGGGAGGAACATAAGTCTCCCCTTTATTGCCGGGATGAAATCTCCCGGCCATGCACCTGTATAGATCGCCACGAGGCAGCGATCTATAAGTGTGTATTTTAGCGCCGCATACTTATCATTCGGCGCTATATATATTTTATGCAGATTCTCTCTTGCCTTAGTAAGAGAGAATCTGCCATTCTTGTTGTGCTCCGCTGTGCGGAGCATCTTAAAAATGTATTCACTCCACCCGTCCAACTCTTCATACCCCACAACGGAGTATGAAGAGGTGAGCGTCTCGTGCGAGATGCTCGCTACGGTAATCTCCTCACGCACTTTAAGTGCGCGAGTGATGTACTTTAGATGCTCTTCCCATTCGGGAATAGCGGTTTGTACCTCAAACATGGCGATTACTTCTTCGCCATATTTCTCTTCCAGCGTCGGTTCCGGCGTAAGTATCGGACCGACGGGATTTTTCTCGTCGTTTATGCACCCCGTCAGAAAGAACGGGATGGTGATGGCGAGCAACAAAAGTATTTTTCTCATTTTCATTTTTTTCTCCGTTTTGAGGCGGCGGCGTGAGCCGCCGCCTGGTTTATTTGTACAAGTACAAGATAATTTATTCTGCTTATATATTAAACCAAAAACCTGTTTTGTCAATAGGATGTTTTGAGAGGGTGTGGATAACTTTGTCCTCAAAAACACTAAAAACGCCCTTTTCAGGGCGTTTTTAGTGTTTTTGAGAGTTGCTTCTATTCTTCAGCGTCTCCTTGTTGTGTGCCAAGATGCTGCAGAATTACTTGTACGTTGTTGTATGTTTCGTTGATACGACCGACAACGTTCTCGACATCAGACTTTGTTTGAAGAGCGAGAGCGCGGGAATAGGTGTCGATTGGCTCGTGAAGATTATTGAAGTTTGAATAGAGAGGAATGATCTCGGATGGAGTGTCGGCACTGAGTGCTTGCGTGTGGAGAGATGTAAGCGAAGAGAAGTATGTATCGGTAATGTTGGATGTCTCAATGAGTGCTTGAACGGATGAGAGATCGTCGATTGAGTCTTCAATTTCACGCTGGAGAGAGGTGAGCCCTGTGCGGGTAATGATTACGACATCACCGGAATCAACAATGACTGATATACCGCGATCGTCCATATAATCAAGAATATCATCGATTTCGGAAATAGTGAGTGTGCCTGTGGTGATACCCTCCTGCACCATTTCACCAAGAGTGAGTACGTCATCTGAAAGAGCAAGTTCCGCTTCGATAATGTCGATAAGCTCTTGATCTACACCAACAACTTGCTGAAATCCGCCACCACTCCCCGATCCGGATGAGCCACCGCCTGCAAGCGATGAGATGCCGTCGGAAATAAGGCTCATGACGAGATTTTGAATCATACTTGCCAGGAATTCCTCGATTTCATCGGCGTTTTCAAGACTTTCAAGAGGACTGCCAAGCGCATCGGAAAGTGTGTTCGTGATGAATTGCCCGGGAGTGAGACGTTCCCAGCGAGCACAGCCATCGTCGGCGTTGACGACACCATCGAGATTTTTATCGACACCGACCGACTCAAGGCATTTTCCGGGAAGAGAGAGGAGCCCGCCGCTTTGCTCAAGCTCAGACTTAACATTCCCAAGAGCATTTTCAACCTGGCGAGCGTGTTCTTCGGCTGCCATGAACCCTTGACCGATAGCGCTGTTTTCCGGCATGACAGTGTGAGCAAGAAAACCTGTCCAACCACCACCTTCAAAAAAGCCGTCCTCGAACGCATCAGGATTGATAAGGATATCTTCAAGAGAACTCTTGGCATATTCTGAATATGGCGTGTAGCTTTGCGAGAGAAGCTTGAGGATCTCGGTTTTAATTGGCCCGTAAATATCCGCATTGCTTACTTCGCTCATGAATGCCGTGGTCACATCGCGTGAGAGTTTGGCGAAGAAGGCGTCGGGGTCGGTGATGAGAAGCTCATCGCCGAAAAAGCCCGAATTGATGAAAGAGCGAAGGTCGCCAATAATATCTCCCACGAGCATTTTAGCGACTTTCCATGCGATGCCGTCGAGACCGAGCTCTTTGGGAAGAATGGTTCTGTCACGTGTAATGTCTTTGAGTACAATCACCGCATCACCTGCTCCGAAGAGTGCATGGGCGGGAGCCGGACGTGCGATAATGCCACCAAACATAAAGAGTGGAACGAGGATGCCGAGTGTGAGTGTGCGAAGGTGTGAAAGGTGAAACGTCATAGGTGTGCGGATAATGAATAATAACTAGAGGGCAAACATGCTACCTACCTCACTCTCTGAAAAGGTAAGTGAAGCATCGGATAAAATACCAACAAGCGACTGCGCCGCGTATTCCATGCGGGTAAGTGACGTTTGGTATGTGGTGAGTCCGGTGAGGCCGATGACGGTATCGTCGGACATGTCGTGAATGTAGGTGAGTGACATGGCCATCGTTTGAAGAGTGTTAAGGATTTCGAGATGAGTATCAATAAGAGTGGAAGGTACGGAAAGCGCAAAGAGTGCATCGTGCATGTCGGTAAAGAAGGTGATGAAGCGTTTCAAATCCGAGAGACGCGATAAATTGCCACTTTCGATTGCATCGGTAATAATAGCGACTTCATAGGGAGCGCCCAGCTCATCGTAAGCGAGAATGAATGATGCAAGTGTGTTGGCGTATGTGCGCAGGAGCGTGGAGCTTTCGGTAATAGTGTCAACAACAATATCTTCTTCCGTGTAAGTGTTTTGAGGAATATTTTGAGCGACTTCATTACTGATGATGTCTTCAAGAACAGAAATGTCTTCAATCGTTGGATTTCCTTCGGTGCCGATGTGATACAAATGACTCATAAACGTACGAGAGACAGCGTCGGAGCGCGTACTCCCTCCTTCCCCCGCGGCTTCATCTGAGGGAACAATGGGATATGCCTCAAGTGTGTCGTCAACGGCGTTTACAAGCGGATTACGACGCGCGGCGATTTCAATACCGTCTCCGGTGCCGTCGCCGTCGGAATCGGCGACATTTGGATTGGTTCCCCAGAGAGCTTCTTCCCAATTAGAAAGACCGTCTAAATCGGTGTCTTCCGTGCCAAGTGAGATTTTCTCTCGTTCTTCATCAGTGATGACAAGAAGTGGCTCGGTGTCGATCGGTCTTTCTTTCGGACGAGTAAATGAATACACAGCTATACCGATAACAGCAATGAGAGCGACGGCAAGCACAAAGCGACTACTGGGGAGATAGTGAGTGATATGTTGCATTGGTTTCTATTATACAAAAAGAATGCGTGTCAACCAATCATTCCTGTGTATTACATGCGTATCACTTTTAATACGATTATGTTATCTCCCGACGATATCTCCAACACGTACAGTATGTGTACTCGTGAAACCTGCCGGTACTTCAAGAACATATGATGCTGGAATTGGTGATGTGAATGATGTTGGGTATGTATCAGGAGAAACACGCTTTTCAATGTGAACGATTTCGTACATGTCATTGAGCCAGAGAATATCGATGGAGAAGTGCATGTCTTTCATCCAGATACTGTGGTTTCCTTCTTTGTCAAATACAAAGAGCATACCGGTGTCAGGGAGAAGCGCTTCTCTTCCTGAGAGTCCGAGAGTGCGTTTTTCGGGTGTGTCAGCGATGTCGGCAGTAATCAAAGTGTTGCCGATGGCGATAAGCTCTCGGTTGTACCCTTCAGCAAATGATATGTCTCCGAGAGAGAAAGAAAAGGGGTCGCCTTGCGCGGAAGAGACGACGAGATTGCCGGCGATGATTGCGACGGCACATGTGATGAGAATACCAATGAATGATTTCATGTATGTATTATTGTACGGCGACTTTTTCCGCGAGGCAATGCCATGCTTCAGGAGGGACATCTTCCGGTCGCGCGTTTGCAGGGATGTTGCATGCGGTGAGCGTGTCGGAAGAGCAGTTAAGATTGGAGGAGAGCTTCTTGCGTTTGTGCGAAAAGCCGCGACGGAGAATCTCAAAATAGTGCTCCTCACTCTCTTGCGATGTAAACGGGTCGGCGATATCTTCAATGAGAAGTACTGCCGAGTCTACACTCGGTTGCGGGCGAAACATACCGCGCGGGATAGCGCGCACGATGCGCGGCGAGCCAAATGTTTTCACCGCGATAGAAAGAATGCTTTCTTTTCCGTGAGGAGCGACGATACGCTCGGCGACTTCTTTTTGCACAAGGAGGACGGCGCGCTTGGGAAGATGCTCGCGCGTGAAGAATGCGCGAATGAGGAGACCGGTGATGTAATACGGAATGTTAGCTGCGAGGATGTATGAAGTGGGTGTGAGGCCAAGCGCGTCGAAATCAATCTCGAGTGCATCGCCGTGAACGAGGGTGAAATGCTCTTCTTTTTCTTCGCGCGCGAAACGTTCTTTCAGATGTGCGATAAGGCGATCATCTTTTTCAATCGCGATGACGCGCGCGCCGCTTTCAAGAAGCGACTCTGTGAGCACTCCTTCCCCGGGGCCGATTTCGAGGATAGTGTCCTCCACCGCACCCGAAGTGGCGCGCGCGATATCCGCCACCGCTTTTTCAGACGTGAGAAAATGTTGCCCCAATGATTTTTTCGCTTTAATATGCATAACAACATTACACCACACATTTCACAACCTTGCAGACATGACCGTCCTTTGGGAGAGTGATATGCATAAAAAATATCATAACATAAAAACATTACACTATACGTTCTCCCTTCCCCTTCATTTTTGCAAAAAAGAGGAGAGTTTTTCGAGGTGTTATGTTGCAGTGCTTTTTCGTTGAATGAGCGCGCGGAATGGAATGAAAAGTAGTGCCCACGGAATCACCGAGAGGATGGTTGGCACGACGATTGACGACATGTCGCCGAAGAAGGTATCGGCAAGATCAATAGCGAGTGTGAAGTTCATATAGGTGAGACAAATAGCGATAGCGATACGTTCTCTTTTCTTCTTCCACCAAATCGCTGTATAGCCGAGCACGTGAAGCACGATGAAAAGAATGGTAAGCGCAAAAAGAAAGAAAAGTGATTCACCGCCATTTCCGAGCGCAAGGATTTCTTCCGGCCGTTTGGCAACAATGAAAGCAATGAGAATGGCAAGGAGTCCGGTGGAGACGGGGGTGAAGGAGTATTCAATGCGAGTAATCGTTTTCGGAATGATGCGTTTGATAATCTGCGCGAGGAAAAACGGCAGGAAGATAATAATCGCGAGCCGGGTAAACATGGCGAATGTGTCGATTGAAATGTCTGTTCCCACCATAAGCGACACAACGAGCGGCACTGAAAGCGGTGTAAGAAGCGATGTGATGACCGTCATTACCAATGCGTATTCCTCACTTCCTTTTGCAAGCGAGGTGAGAAACGGCGCTGTCATACCCGACGGCATGGCTGAGAGGAGAAGAAAAGCAATCGCCACTTCCGGATACAATGTGTTGGCTACAAAGAAAACAACAATCGGCAGAAGAACAAGCATAAAGAGTGCTGAGATGAGAAGTGTTTTCCCATCGCCGAGTGCATCACGCACTTCATGGAAATCAATTTTAAGAGCGCTCAAAAAGAAAATACCCGCAAGCGCCACAAGCGACACGTGTGGATACTCCCCCACCACCTCCGGCGCATAGGTGCCGATACCAATACCGATCACAAATGCCACACTGATGATGAACAGAAGCGATGAACTGATTTTTGCAAGAATACGTTTGACCGAATGCATGGATACTATTATACACCACCTAACATATGATTTACATGCATTACTTGACACACACATACATATATGATAGTATTTTACGTGGATCTCGTTCCGCAATAAACCAGAAAACGAGTGTAATCATCAAAAAAAGGAGACGGTGCGGTAATCTGGAAAGTCTCAAAATTAGGAGAAAAAATGGGAAAAGCATATCCTATTTTTACTATCAATTCCGGTTCTGTCCGGAAGGGTGCGGTTGTAAGCACCCTTGCTCTTAAGGGGGCGAACATTGAAATTCCCGCGATTCTCGTGGGAGAAACTGGACGTGGAAGAAATCGTGGCGTGTTGCCGGTTCATCTTCCGTCCGCTCTGTATGCGGAGTGGAAGGAAAAAGGAACCGTGACCGTCGAGGCGGCAGAAATAGGGGCAACCAAAAAGGGTGCACCGAAACTGTTCGCCAAAGAAAAGACGGATTGCGAAGAAAAAGCAATCTGTGTTTTCCCAACGAAAATCGGCTTTCGTGGGAGCAATTCCCACACCGGTGATCGTACTGGGGAAACAAAAAAAGATTCGTGGGGAGATGAGGTAATTGAGTTTCTCCCCTTCCCGGGTGATGTGCTAACGGAAGGAAGCATCGCCCAGGGCACAGCCGGACGCGCGGGGGGCGGCACGCAGATGATTGCCGTTCTCTCGAAAGATGCGGTTTTCCGGACTGGATACAGCGGACGCCTCTACGGCGCTCCACGAGCGCATTATTACACATACACTGGCGAGGGCGAAGTTCTTGCCATGACGTGGGAAGAGCGTTCTCTTGCAGATGTGTTTTAATGTGTTGGTAGTGTTTAGGCATAAGGATTTAAATCCTTATGCCTTTATTTTTGGTGTTTTTTATTTGATATTTGATTTTTGTTACTCCACCTCAATTGTCGGTAGCTTATCAGGGTCTTCGGTTTCGATATATTCGTCGCTTAAGTCCATCAAAAATTCTGATGGAGCTTGGATGTTTTTGCCGCCAAAAATGGTGCGTGTGTGGGCGTAGGTGAGCCATACTTTTTTCTCCGCACGAGTGATGGCGACATAAAAGAGACGGCGTTCTTCTTCGGCGCGCTCCGGATTAATCACTGGTCCGTCAAAACCGCGATGCGGAAAGAGTCCGTCTTCAATGCCGGTGATAAAGACATACGGAAACTCTAATCCTTTTGAAGCGTGTACGGTCATCAAGCGCACAGCATTTTCATCTTTCTTTTTCTTCGCATCGCCGAGAGAATCCTGGTCGGAGGCGAGAGTCGCGTCGGAGAGGAGTGCTTCAATCCCCTCCTCCGGCGTGAGGTGATCGTATTTGGTCGCAAGACCAACAAGCTCATAGACGTTTTCCAAATGATCCTCCCCTTCTTCGCGATCTTTCTTGAACGCGTCCTCAAGACCGGAACGCTTGATGGCATTTTTGAGTGTGTGCGATACGGGCAGGTTCGCGCAGTCGTCGGCAATCTCGGAAAGTATTTCACGGACACTAGCGATTTTTGCTTGTGTTGCCGGAGGAAGCGTGACCTCTTCTCCTGAGAGGATTTTGGCGAGTGTAACCTTCCCGATACCGCGCGCTGGCACATTCACGATGCGAGAAAAATCAGCCGTTGCTGTCGGATTCAGCGCTGCGCGAATATATGCGAGGACGTCTTTCACTTCTTTTCGCGCGAAGAATTTTACGCCAAGCACTTGATACGAAATACCAGCGTCAAGAAGCCCTTCCTCAAGTGCGCGAGATTGGAAATTGGCGCGGTAGAGAATTGCTACGTCTTTTGGCTCAGCGCCGTTTCGGATAAGTCCGCTGATTTTTTTCGCCACAAATTCCGCTTCCATCTTTTCATCACCGCAGGCAATCACACTCAATTTCTCGCCTCCTTCTTTGCGCGTGAAGAGATTTTTTTCTTTGCGCACCGTGTTTTTCGTGATAATGTCGTTGGCGGCTTTGAGAATGGGTGCTGTGGAGCGATAGTTTTCTTCCAAGAGAACGACGGTTGCATCGGGAAAATCTTCCTCAAAAAGCATCATGTTGCGGAAATCGGCACCTCGCCACGCGTAGATACTTTGATCGGTGTCGCCCACGACGCAGATATGTTTATGGTCTCCCGCGAGGAGTTTGGAAAGGGTATATTGTGCAAAGTTGGTGTCTTGATATTCGTCGATATGAATGTGTGACCACTTGGCGTGATAGATGGTGCGCATTTCCGCTTCGTCACGAAGCAGGAGTGTGGTGTGGAGGATAAGGTCATCAAAATCAAGCGCACCTTCTTCAAGCATGAGTTTCTCATACGCGCTCCACACGTTTGCGACGATGCGCGGAAAGTATTCATTTCCTACCGATGCTTTGTATGTTTCAGCGGTGTGAAGCTCTCCTTTCTCGCGGGAGATGGCATTTTTCATGCGACGTGGTTCAAATTGTTTGGGATCAAGCTCGCATTGTTGCAACGCTTTTTTCATCAAGCGATTGGTATCGTCGTCGTCCAAAATACTGAAATGTTTGGGGCGATTTATGCGCGCGTGTTCGCGGCGGAGGATGTAGACACCGAGCGCGTGAAAGGTGGAGACAAACGGCACTGCGCCGTCATATTCACGTGCCGGATCTTCTGAGAGGAGTTTGACGACACGCTCTTTCATCTCCCCCGCCGCTTTATTGGTGAACGTGATGGCAAGAATATTCTCGGGGGCAATGCCTGAGTGAATGAGATTGAGAATACGATGCGTAAGCGTTTTGGTTTTTCCTGCTCCGGCACCAGCGACGATGAGAAGCGGACCGGTGGTGTGTTCGGCGGCTTTGCGCTGCTCGGGATTGAGTCCTTCAAGATGATCCATGAGTACACAGTATAGCAGTATGTGAGGAAGTTAGGAAATCAGTATGAAAATAGTGACATGCCCTAAGGTGTCATTCCTGGCTTGACCAGGAATCCAGATGTATTATCAGACAGTTTTTTCTGCCTGGATCCTGAATCGAGTTCAGGATGACGGCGGATTTTGCCGTTCCGTACAAAAAACAAGAGGCCCGTTAGAAACGAGCCCCTCAGGAGGTGAAGCGTGGACGGAAATAATCGATATCAAGTGACTGACAAAATTGTCTAGAGGAAATAAATGAGTGAATGTGAAAGACGTAAAAAAGAGGAGAGTTGTGCGCGCGCACGACATTCAAACAAATAAACCAAAAGGCAATAACATCAATCAATTGATATACAACTATCGAAATCAAACTTCACTTGAAAAGAACAAGAAAAAAGAACAAAATGAGCACAAGGAACAGAAAACTGAAACTATTCTCGCATATCAATGCATACTGTCAAGCTCTCCTGTGGAAAACGTCCTACTCCTT
Organism: Parcubacteria group bacterium; assembly: GCA_014383885.1. Classification (GTDB taxonomy): domain Bacteria; phylum Patescibacteriota; class Minisyncoccia; order Phycocordibacterales; family JACNGX01; genus JACNGX01. The sequence continues at coordinate 35,273 of JACNGX010000021.1, forward strand.
TTGCTTTTTGCCGATTTTTTTGACAAGCAGGAGGTGCTTTTCGTAGTCTGGCTTTCCGTTTTGGTCGGTTTCTGTTTCTACCAGGATTGTTTTAGTTTCTATGTCGTACTCCTTCTCCAGTTTTTCAAGAATGATGAGCAGGTTGCGCTCCTCGTCAACAATTCCCTCCCATTCTTTCCCGCTGTCTTTGAATATTGGAAATACTTTTAACTCACCGCCGTTGGTAAGTGAGTCGAGAGCGTTCTTGAACGCGGTGTACGTACTCTCAACATCTTCATGCAAAGACAATGAAAGCGCGGCTAAAGAGACGACTACGTCCATGTCGGTGTATGGAATTGACTCTCTAAAATCGCCTTGTGAAAAATGATCGACAAATTCATCTTGCGTGGGAGGTCTTTTGTCCATGCCGTATGCCGCACTAGTGATATCTTCTGAAAGGAGAAAGTTTATAAAGTCTCCGGAATCACATCCGAGATCAAGAATGCGTTTGTTCCTCAAGTCCTCAGGAGCAAAGAGGAATGATTCCTTGTACCGTTTCACCGTCTCTGCATCGTATGATTCAGAGGAATGTTCAGCTTGCGATTGTGGGGATTCTTTGCTCATAGTGTTTACGCAATATCTGTCGGCGAAAGCGTGATTGAGCCACCGCGCGCAATTTCGCCTTTGATGAGTCCGTCGGCGATATATTGCTCAATGTGTTGCTGGATATAGCGTTGCATGGGGCGGGCACCGAATGCTCTGTCGTAGCCCTCGTGCGCGACGTGTTTTGCCATGTCGGGAGAGAACGATACTTTTATTCCTTGCTGCTTGAGTCGCTCGGTGAGTTTGTCGAGCATGAGTGTGGCGATTTGTTCTATATGCTCGGGTGACAACGGATGAAAGAGGATGGTGCCGGAGAAACGGTTTAAGAATTCGGGCTTGAAGAGCTGTTCGTCTATGAGTGAGGCAATGAATGCATCATGTTCTTTTGATATATCGCGCCCTTCCTCAGTTGCTTTCCAAATTATATCGGATCCGGCATTGGATGTGGCGATGAAGAGAATATTGCGTGCATTTACACTCCGCCCTTCTCCGTCGGAAAATTGTCCTTCGTCGAGAATTTGGAGAAAGAGATCGTGGACATGGGGATTTGTCTTTTCAAACTCGTCCAAAAGAAGTACGCCATAGGGTTTTTGACGGATCATGGTGGAGAGAATGCCCGCCTCCCCTGCCGGCGTGCCGATCAAGCGTGAGAGTGCATCGCCTTCGCGGTATTCTGACATATCAAGACGAAGGAGATTGTCTTCACTGCCGAAAAATACACGCGCGAGTGCTTTTGCGGTTTCTGTTTTCCCCACACCTGTCGGACCAAAGAAGAGAAATGACCCTATTGGTTTCTTATTGTCGCGCACGTTGGCACGCGCGCGGCGCAGTGCTTGCGCGATTGCCGAGATAGCTTCTTCTTGACCGACGACATGTTTGTGTAAGTGATGCTCTAAATCAGTGAGCACAAGTCGCTCGGTGTCGGAGAGTTCGCCTGCGGGAATGCCGGTTTTCTCCGAGACAAGAGCGAGAATGTCTTTGGCGGTGATGAGGCGGCTGCGAGTGGAGGTGCTTCGTGTTGCTGCTTCGGCAATGATGTCGCGTGTTTTGTCTTCCGCATCGTCGCCACTGAAATATTGCTTGCTTGCACGGACGGCTTCCTCAAGCGCCGGATAGGTGAAGAAGACGTGATGGTTTTTCTCCAAACGAGCAATATCGGATTCAAGAAAGGTGGTGAGTCGCGTGTCGGAGAGCGTTGCGCTTTTCACCACTTCAAAACGGCGCATGAGTGAGGTGTCGCGCTCAAGCTCATGGATGTAGGTGCGCGTGTCGGAGAGCGCAAGAAATGGCACTGCTGTTCCTGAAAGATATGGATCAATCAAAGAACGAATGTCGCTTCCGAGTATGGCGGCTGAGGAGAGAAAAGCATGGAAACGTGGCACGACGATGATACTATTGCCGGCTTTGCGTGCTTCTTCGAGGGTGTCGCGGAGCGTTGTTTCAAAGAGGTGCTTTTCGCCTGTGCGCGATACAAGAAGGTCGGTATCAAGAACGATGACGTGTTTCCCAAAAAGGGTTTGGGGCACTTTATGGCGAGTGATAGCCCCTTCAAGCATGGAGGCAAGTGTGTGTGCGTCAAACGAACCGACGAGCAAAACATTTGATTCACGTGTTTTTCCGAGACCGCTCACGACGCGAGAGAGGGTATCGTTTTCCATAAATGATCCCGATGATCCATAACGAGGATGATGCGTGTAGGTGTCAAGAAGGTGTGTACGGGAGAGGTGTAAATCCTTTCCAATAGGACGAGTGTGGAGAAGTCGTTTTTCCGACCACCAAAACGCTTCATCGAGATGGCGTTCGCGCATGCGCGCGACCCAGCCGGAAGCGCGCGTGGCTGTCTCGGATGTGATGTGCCTGCTGAAGAGGAAGTCCGCCATCGCTTCGTCTGTGGCGATAAGCTCGGAAACAAAATCCTCAAGCGAATACCACGGTGAGGCGTCTGAATCGGTGAGAGCAAGGTTGGTGGGGCGATGTCCACGTTCCTTCAAAAAGGTGTGGGTGTCGTTCTGTGAGAGCCCGAGACGGCGTGCGAGATCCTTCCCTGTCTTCGAGCGAAAAAGCGCGCGAACGTAATCGCCGCGGTGTGCGCTTGTTAGAATACTCAATACTCCGAGAGAGATGAGCCCTTCTTTTCCTTCGGTAGTATGAATACCGCGTGCGTGGAAATATAGTGACCGGAAGTACCATTCCGCCATGGAGAGTGTGAGTACGACTGCAAAGATAATGAGTCCGACACCGGCAAGGAATTGGGCATACGGGAGTGAATGGAAAAGTGCCGCGCCGAAAAAAAGCAGGAGTGCGAGAACGGTAAGGAATGTACGCATACGCAAGCGCCTTTTCCGCGGTAATAGACGCTCAAGGGTTGCGAGTGGATAAAGCGAGCTGTGTATGATGCGGGAACGGAAGGCATTCATATTTATGAGAACATGAGAATAAAACCCATGAGGGCGAGTGCAGGCGTGAGAATCGGGAGAGTAAGCCAGAGAATGAGAGCGATGACGAGAAGAGATATGGCGCCCAGAGTAAGAAGAAGGCATACGGCAATGAGAAAGCTACGGGAAACCATGCCAACGATACGCATGAGCAGATTGACAACGACTGCTTCAAGGAAACGTATCGGCTCGACAATACTCGGATATGCTTCACGTTCTTTTTTCCACGGCTGAAAGAATGTGGTAAGGAGTGTGGAAAGTGAAAAGCTGTGCGCGATAAATTTCAAAAATGTGTGCGAAAGACGCAGCGCGTCTAAGGTACCGCGTGTGTAATGCCAGAGAATGTATCGACCCATAAGTGCGACGGTAGTCATGAGGATAGTATAGCATGGGGGAGTGTACGGTTTGTAGCCAAGAGCTTTGAGGAAGTGGATAAAAGAAATGGAAGTTGTACGTGGTAAGTATTGAGTTGTGAGAAAGGGGCGCGGCTCCGCCGCGCCCCTAACATGTATATCGTCATTCCCGCCTCTCGGCGAAAATCTTCGGGAAATATGGTATAGCAAAAAACGGGCGGCGGGCTACGCCCGCCGCCCTCCCCTACCCCAATCCTCCCCACACAAAACCTTGACTTTTCAGCAATAATGTGTATTGTTTAAGGTAGCAAATAGTACATTGTAAATTAAATAAAAGGAAACAGTCATGGAAGAAACAATTATTTCTTGGTCTCCCTCAGAGGGAGACGATAGGCGTCTCCAGGAAGAAAAAAACAAGAGAGATTTTTGGAGGAATGTATGGGTGGCGAACGGAATCATCTTTGCCATTGCCGTTCTTGCGATACTCTTTTCCCCTTCAATCACTCTTGAATATCTCAACAACGAAGGAGAGAAGATGTTCGTTCCAGTATGGAATTGGGGGTGGTTTCTTCTTGCGATGCAGTTTTTGTATTCCGTCGCGTACCCTCTCCTACCACTTTTTTGGGAGAGAGGAGAAGTTGAAATTCCAGAGGAGCTCCTAAAGGGGGCTATGAATCTTAATGAGACGGAAGAGAAAAGGGAAGAAAGGAAAAATGCCGGTATTCTCACCGTTAAGGAATACGAGATTGAGAGGATGCGATGGAAGTCGGAGAAATATCCTACAGTTCCTTCGGAAACGTATGGGATGTTGACGTTTATGGATGCACTTTTATTTCCGCTTCCTGATGGACTTGCTTACATCCCTCCATTTTTTGGTATCAAGAGGGATACTAAAAAGATTGTGCAGTTTGAACTCCCTCCTAGTGAGCTGATTTATTGGGGAAGCGGTGACGTTCCAGAAGGGATGTATGCTCCTCTTCGCTTTGGACAGGTGGGTAAACCTTCAAAAGTAGAAGCTGAGGAAAACAATCCGCTTAGCAATAATCAGACGACGGATGGAAGCATCCAGGCGCGAATCCGTATTGACGGCAAGAGTCTGTACGAGTATTTCACCACTATCGGTACTCTGAAAAATGCCGAGAAGATGATACTTGATGCTATGGTGAGTAAGGTGCAGGCAATTCTGGGCAAGAAGACTCCTCTCTGGACAAAAAGAAACTTCGACAAGGTCAATGAGGAAATCACAAGGGCTTTGCATAAGTTCGTTGTAGGGTGGGGTGTTGTTGCACTCGATGTGTACCTTGTTAATTATGACTATAGTCATGAGACAAACAAGAGTATGCGGGGTGTTGTTGTTGCTGAGTTTGAGAGAAAAGCGACAGTTACCAGGGCGGAAGGAGAGCGAGAGAAGCGCATGCTTGAAGGTCAAGGCCAGGCAGATGCTGATAAAGCGATTGGTGACGCGAAGACCGACGTGCTAGTTAAGAGGACGGAAGAACTCGATGTAACCGGCGCTGAAGTGCTCGGCGCAGAGACCGCTGGTGATGTTGCGAAGAATGTGGAAGACCTGACTGTTCTTGGAGAGAACGTTGGTTCTGATACGTTCAAGTTCGGCAAACTCTTTGACCAAGGAGCAAAGTCAAACAAGGGAGGTAAGAAGTGAATGATTTTGTCATGACAAACCTTCCTGCGCTGATACCGCTCTTTCTGGTGCTTGCGGTGTCCTCACTCCTCCTTTTTTTAGGAGGGAGGAAAAATGGTACGAAGAAAAAATCTGACGACGCGAAGACTGCGAAGAGGAAGTGGGGTGATAGTATTGCCCGTCTTTATAAAAAGACAGGGCTTCCCTATTTCTTTGGGACGAGGGTAACCAAGTTCCAGAAGGTGGGGGTGAATGTGGCAATATTCGCTTTTTTGTTTGCGGGTATTTACCATGTTTATCCCGAGATATGGGAAACATATCTCGTCGAACACCTGCCCTGGAAGATGGCTGCCGCCGTTGTCGCCAGCTATGTGCTGGTACGGAAGTATGATGGCGATGAGGGGTTCAATGTGTATGAGAACCGCCTCTTTGACATACTGACGTGGGGGCTCGGCGTTGGGGTAGTCGCATTCGTTGCGAGCGCCCTGCGCAGTTGCGTGGGACTGTAGAAGGGTAAACGGCAAAAATGCTTTCAGCATTTTTGCCGTTTTTTTGTGGCATGTTCCTTTTTTCACTTATCCCCAGACCCTCTTGACTGTGATTTTGAGTACGCTATACTCGCTCTATTGATAGAAACGGATGAATTGACGCGCCCGAAGCATATACTCACCGAACCGACCCAAAACGGCTTCGTTGAGCCATATAATTCGGATTCCGAACGACAGACACTCCCTCGGAATAGCTTGAAAACCCTTGAAATACGGCATATTACGCTTGTATGAAGAGGACGGAAGAGCTCTTTCCCTTACGGCTTATCATACCCTCAATACAAGATCCTGACAGTTTTCTCGTTATTGCAAGTCAGGTGAATATACTGTATATGCGACGCTCCGCAGCGTTTCGTGCGGCGACTATTGTCGTGTCTCTCTCTATTCCGCTCTTTACCCATGCGGGAGTATTCTCTTTTGTTGAAGGGCTCCTTGGAAGTGAAGAAAAGACGGAAACAACTGTTTTTTCTGAAGAAAACTCTCAAACCATGGCGCTTCTTTCTCCTGCTCTTCATTCCGACCCGAATCCCGCCAAAGGTGGTGGCGATATTACACTCGTGGATGGTACAGCGCTTTTGCCGGAGGCGGGTCCTTCAGGTACGCTTGCCGATATTGAAGAAATTTCTCTCACGTCCGATCATATTTCTCTCTATGTGGTACGCCCGGGCGACTCACTTTCCCAGATTGCAGAGATGTTTACTGTGTCGCCGAGTACCATTAAATGGGCAAATGACATTTCTTCAAGTGATGTGATTGTGCCGGGCGATACGTTGGTTATTTTGCCGATTTCCGGTATTCGCCACACGGTGAAGAGTGGTGATACTGTGGGAAGCATTGCAAAGAAGTATGGAGGCGACATTGATGAGATTCTTGAATACAATGCCCTTGAAAGCACGTCGCTTGCTGTGGGTGATGTTCTTGTTATCCCTGACGGAGAAATGGGAACCCCTGCCGGAACATCTTCATATTCTCGCCCCGCGACACCGTCGTACTCTTCCGTTGTCTCATCCGGATACTACATGCGTCCGATTTCTGGTGGGTATCGTTCGCAGGGGTTGCACGGATACAATGCCATTGACCTCGCTGCGCCAATTGGCACGCCGATGTACGCGTCGGCATCTGGTGACGTGATTCTTTCTCGCAGCGGTGGGTGGAATGGTGGATATGGAAGTTATATCGTGATTCGACATCCAAACGGCACACAAACACTCTATGCGCACAATTCTCAAAATATTGTGTCTGCCGGGCAACACGTGGTACAAGGACAAGTGATTGGATATGTTGGCTCCACTGGACGTTCTACCGGACCCCACATTCACTTTGAAATCCGCGGTGCGGTGAATCCATTTTAAGTCAGGAGGATAGTATGCTAGGAGGCAAGGAGATCAGTAAAAAATAAACAATAAACGAAAAATAAAAAAGCGGCGCGGTCATGAAATGACCGCGCCGCTTTCCCTTTACAAAATGACACGAGGATAACGGCGCGCTCATGGTAGGTGCAAAAAAATGCGACATCTGGATGACATCGCGTTTTTTCTTTACTATCTAATTATACTCAATATCTGTTAATCTTCCGTCAGTGGCATATTCAATATTCACACCCCCTATGCATCCAATGGATCCCTCGTCAGTATTTTCTGTACAGCTTCCTTCTCTCATAGCTCGTATGTCTGAACCTTCAGGATAAGAACTTCTTAAATCGTGAAGAAGAGCGATTGCTTTTTCGTGAGTCATGACCTCTTGACCAAAGGTGTAATATAAGGAATCATCTTGTGAAAGTCTAAGACTAAATTCTATCTTTCCTCTTTCAGAATTGTCCTCCAAATCAGCTTCAGAAGAGTCAACATATTGAGGTAATTTTTCTTGCAACAACGTTTGTAATGTTTCAATCACTTCTTTTTCTTTTTCCTCTGTAGGAAAAACAGGATCTTTGCAGGCTCGAGCTTTAGGAAATTTTTCCATAGTATTAATTAGTTTTATATTGATAAAAGATTATCATTCTGCTCCCCTCACCTTTAAATACGAAGACATGTGGTACACTTGCCACTCCCCACCTTTAAATACGAAGACATGTGGTACACTTGCCACTCCCCACCTTTAAATACGAAGACATGTGGTACACTTGCCACTCCCCACCTTTAAATACGAAGACATGTGGTACACTTGTCACATATGGCG
>JACNGX010000044.1 GCA_014383885.1 Parcubacteria group bacterium
TTGATGATTTCGCCATATGTGACAAGTGTACCACATGTCTTCGTATTTAAAGGTGGGGGGAGCCGTTGGGGCAACGTTACCCCAACGTTAGGTGAAACACCATGAATGTTCATGGTGTGCCATGTGTAAAAAACTCAAAGATTGTCTTACGCACGCTCTGTATAATTGCCTGTTTGGGTGTTGATACGGATATGATCTCCCTGGTTGATGAAGAGAGGAACGGTAACGCGTGCGCCTGTTTCCACAACTACATCTTTCGTGGCGTTTTGGGCGGTATTACCGCGAACTGCCGGTGCAGCCTCCACCACCTCAAGCTCCACCTTAATAGGCGGCGTGATACCGATAATTTGAGTACTCTCATCTTCGCCGAAAACAAGTGCGTCGATTTCACTTTTTTCTTTCACAAATGTGAGCTGGTTTGCTACCACATCTGCCGGAAGAGTAAAACGGACGGATGGCGCATCTTCTTCATGGAACCAAAACTCTCCTTTCCGTGTATCATGATAAATATATACGATGGTCTTCTTCTCAATAGATGCGGGCTCAAATGAATCGGATTGATGGAACGTCTTTTCCACCGTCTTGCCACTGATAAGATTACGGATTTTCGCCTGATTGGTGGCCTTTTGGCGATTCTTTTTCGCTGTCTGCGCGGAAAGCACTTCATAGGGCTGCCCGTCCATGATAAAGAATACTCCAGGGGTTAAATCATTATAATTCAACATATTGAAAAACGATAAACGATAAACGATAAAAAGTAAAGCCACCGTTATCTGTATAACATAACATAGAGAAGTTTTATAACCTCTGTAAGCAATATTTCAGATTCATCGTAGGCTGCGTGTTTTGTGTGTGGAAGTGTTTTTGCGAGTGCTATTTGCGTTTCAAGTTCAAATGCCGAGCCATATGCAACACGAAGAAATTGGTCGAGATGTTTCTTTGAATATCTCCCGTACCCTTCGGCGATATTTGAAGGGATTGAGATGGATGCACGGCGCATTTGTGAAGTGAGTCCAAAACGTTCAGAATCGGGAAATGATTCTGTAAGACGGTAGACGTGTTGGCTGAGGAGAAAAGATTTTTGCCACACGGCTGTGTTTTTGTAGGAACCCCTGAATATATCTTCAGACATTATTTGAGAGCCACGAAGCGGCGAGTTTAACGTTAATCGTTTATAGTGTATCGTTCGACTTACTTCTTTTCTTTCTCCTCCAGCTCCTTTGCAATTGCTTTGGCAATCTCGTTGGCGATTTTTTTGTTTTCTTTGAGGAATTCGCGCGCTGTGTCGTAGCCGCGGCCGAGTTTTTCTTCACCATATGAATATGATGCCCCGCTTTTATTCACGATGCCGTACTTTTCACCCAAGACAAGAATCTCACCCTCGCGGGAAATGCCCTCGCCGTAGATGATATCAAACTCTGCTGAGCGAAACGGCGCTGCCACCTTATTCTTCACAATCTTCGCACGGGTGCGTGAACCAATAACCTCATCACCCTTCTTGATTTGCGCGATACGGCGAATGTCCACGCGCACCGACGTGTAGAATTTGAGCGCTTTTCCACCCGGCGTCGTTTCGGGATTGCCAAACATCACACCAATCTGCATGCGAATCTGATTGATGAAGATGACAACCGTCTTTGTCTTATCGACATTGGCAGTGAGCTTGCGGAGCGCTTGGCTCATGAGGCGCGCTTGTTTGCCCACGTGATGTGCCCCCATATCGCCTTCGATTTCATCTTTCGGAGTGAGCGCGGCAACGGAGTCGATAACGATTACGTCCATTTTGCCGGAACGTACCAAACTGTCCGTGATTTCAAGTGCCTGTTCGCCATTATCCGGTTGGGAAATGAGAAGGTCATCGGTTTTGACGCCGAGTTTCTTGGCATAGACGGGATCCATAGCGTGCTCAGCATCGATAAAAGCACAGAGTCCGCCTTTCTTTTGCGCCTCGGCGACGACATGAAGCGCAAGAGTTGTTTTCCCCGACGACTCCGGACCGAAGATTTCAATGATGCGCCCGCGAGGAAAACCGCTTACACCAAGTGCGTGGTCAATGCCGATAGAGCCGGATGGAATGGCATCCACGTCCACCTTCGGCTTTTCGCCCAATTTCATGATTGCGCCATCGCCGAATTTGGTTTGAATCGCTTTAATGGTATCGGAAATATCGGTTGAGCCGTCGCGCTCGGGAATTTCGGGACGGGGAGTTTTCGTTGATTTTTTAGCTGCTGGCATAGAGAAAAATACTAATGAGTAATGCGTGTATTATACCATATTGGAGGATATTCTTGGGTTGGGGGAGGAAAATGGGGAAGTAAGAAAAAAGTTTAAGAGATTAAAAAAAGTGTCTAGAAAAAGCTTTTCTTGTATAAGGAAAGATAGCCCAGGAATGTTCCTGGGTTTTTTGTGGGGGAAAGGGTAATAAGGAAAGCGCGGCGGCCGTGAGGCCGCCGCGCTATTGAATTTTTATCTCTTGTCTTCTTCTAATTTTTCCCGTATGAACGCCTGCACCACACTCACGTGTCGTTTGATATCATGAGTATTGTTGATAATGATATCCGCCGCGTGCATATAAGGAGCAATAAATGCTTCATGTGCTGGACCGACGTGATGTTCACATTTATAGAGCACATCCTCAAGGGGGTAGTTTCGCTCTACACCGTCACGCTTAATCCGCCGAATTGTGCGGAGAGTGTCATCGGCATAGATGAAGAACGAAAGGTCAAGAAGTGCTTGGATAGTGGGAAAATGAAGGAGATAGAGCCCTTCAAGAATAATGACGGGCGCGGGACTATAGGTGAGAGTGCGAGGAGTTGCGTCAGCATTGTTAAATGTATATTCCTCGTGTGCGATTGTCTTTCCTGCGGAAAGAGCATCGATATCAGCAAGGAAGTGATCGACGTCGAATGCTTCAGGAAGGTCAAAATTGTGTTCGCCGTTCTCATCACGCACCTGTTTTTCTCTTGGGTGATAATAGTCATCGAGTGAGATGGTGGTGACACTGTCGCCAAAGGGCTCTACAACTTTTTTCACGAATGTCGTTTTTCCAGACCCACTTCCGCCGATAACACCAATAATGTAGGGAGAAGTGTTCATGTTGAGGAATAGTATATCATAATCGAAAGCGCGGCGGCCATGAGGCCGCCGCGCTTTCCTTATATAGTATCGTTCACATCTTGTGTATTGCCTACCTCTTCCACAAACACTTCTCGAATCACCTCTGTTTCTTTGCCGAAGCGGTCGCGGGCGGAGAGTTCGAGGATGTTGTGCCCGGGCGCAAGAAGAAGTGTTTCGGAAAAACGTCCCTCTTCATCAACGGAAATAGGGAGGTCATTTAGGGAAATGAAAGAGATGTTTTCTGTTCGCCCATAAACAACAATGTATGGCTCACTGAGTACCGCCCCGTTTTCAGGAAAAATAAGCTCAATAGTGGGCCCAACAATCACATCTCGTGATTGGTAGAGAATGTAGAAGCCCAATGTGAGTACGAAGAGAATAATGCCGAGTATTGAGAGTGTGGATTTTATATGCATACCACGAAGGTTTTTAGTTGGTAGTGTGTAGTTCTTAGTGCGACGCTTCGCGTCGCTTAAGGGTGCTGATAAACGTATTAAGTATACGTTCTATTTCCTCAATTAACTCTTTCATATGTGATACACGTTCCGAATCAACATAATCAAGTGTGTGGGCAATAATCATTTCCGTCTTTAATTCCGCTGCCGATCCATATGCGATATGAAGGAAGTATACAAAATCTTTCTTGGTGTTACGTCTTTGTCCCTCTGCTATGTTTGAAGAAATAAAGATTGCAGCACGGCGCATCTGCGAGATGAGCCCGTAACGTTCGGTGTCGCGGAATGAGGATGTGATAGTGTAAATATCTTTCGTGAGCGCAATACTTTTTTGCCACACAATGAGGTCTTCGTATGAACGACTCTTTTTATCAGGATGTTCTTCCATAGCCATAGTATGCGTATAGGGAGCGCCGTAGGCGCGACACTACCAACTAATAACTAAAAACTAACAACCTCTCTACTCTTCCTCCTCATACTCCTCAGTCTCCCCATACCCTTCCATTCCTCCAGCACCACCCAGCACCTCTCTCGGCTTTGCACCATCAGCCGGACCAACGATCCCACGCTCTTCCAGCATATCCATGAGTCGCGCTGCACGCGCGTAGCCCACCTTGAGCTTCCGTTGGAGGAATGAGGTTGATGCTTTGCCTGCCTCAACCACCGTCTGCCGTGCTTCCTCATACAAATCATCATCGTCCTCATCACCACCGGCAAACGCACCATTCATAATATCTGAGAGAGAGGATGGGCCGGCGTCTTCACCGCCGAGTGTAATGTCGTCGGTGTCTTCACCTGCGTATTGTTTCTTTAGATAATTAACTACTTTTTTGATTTCGTTTTCGGATACAAACGCTGATTGAATGCGCTGGGGCTGTGCCATGTCGCTGGAAAGATAGAGCATGTCGCCGGCTCCGAGGAGTTTTTCCGCACCTCCGGCATCTAAAATAGTGCGCGAGTCTGTTTGTGAGGAAACTTGCAATGCAATGCGCCCGGGGATGTTTGCTTTAATCAAACCAGTAATCACATTGACCGATGGACGTTGTGTGGAAAGAATGAGGTGAATACCCACGGCGCGACTCATCTGTGCCAAGCGCACGATCGATGCCTCAAGCTCGCGGGGGTAAGAGCTCATGATGTCGGCAAGCTCGTCGATAATGACGACAATATATGGCATGGCTTCAGGGAGTTGCGCGTCGTCGTCAGAGGAATCGTGCGCTCCATCATATGCTGGTCCAACAATGTTCTCGTGATACGACATAATATCGCGTACCGATTCACTTTCGAGCACATCGTATCGGCGATCCATTTCTTTTGCAGCCCATTTAAGAGCGAGAATCGCTTTTTTCGGATCGGTAATGACCGGTGTCAGAAGGTGTGGAATGGAATTATACATCGTGAGCTCCACACGCTTGGGGTCGATCATGATGAAGCGCATGCGTTCCGGCCCGTTGCGATAGATGAGTGAAGCAAGAATAGCATGAATGGTTACCGACTTGCCCGACCCTGTTGCACCGGCGATGAGGCCATGGGGGAGTTTGGCAAGGTTTGAGAAGAATGATTGTCCGGAAATGCCACGACCAAGAGCAAAAAGGAGTGGCTTGTCAGAACCGGTATATGCCGGATCGGAAAGAAGCTTTGCCAAGCCGATCGTGCTTCGTGCTGCGTTGGGTACCTCAATACCAACAAGCGATTTTCCAGGGATAGGTGCTTCAATACGTACTGGATGTGCAGCCAAGGCAAGACCGAGATCGTTTTGCAAGCCCACGATACGCGAAAGCTTCACTCCTTCGGCGGGTTTCAGTGCATAGCGAGTAACTGTCGGCCCCACGGAAATCTCGTCCATCTCCACGGTGATACCGAAGTTTTGCAACGTACGTTTGATGATATTGGCATTGGCTTTAATATCGCCGACATCGGGTTTGCCTTTGTCTCCCGAGAGAAGTGAGAGCGGTGGCGGTTCGTAGGTGTGATCAGTAAGCGGGTATGCGGGTGTGAGGGCAATTCCATCGTCTTCAGACGTTTTGCGTCGTGCCTTTTCTGGGGTGTGAGTATCTTCTTCAGCTTCTTCATCATCCTCCACCTCTTCATCGTCTTCATGCTCTTCTTCCGCAACGTCTTCATCTGTTTCTCCATCATCAAGAGGGGAGACGACCGTCACATCGTCGCTCTCATCTTCCTTCTCTCTACGCGCGAAGAGCTCTTTTATCCATGAGAGTGGACGGTGTTCAAAAGAAAGTGGTGTGTCAAAAATGAGAAGAAGGGAAATGATAAGGAGCGCTCCTTCAAAGATTGCCCCGACATAAATATCAAAGAGCGTGAGAAATGGCCAAGCAACCGCGTCACCAAGGTAGCCACCGGCACCAATACTGCTTCCGCCGATATCGGGGAAGAAAGAAGAAGAGAGTCCAAGTCCGGAGAGAAAGAAAAGAATGGCGCCGATTGTTTTTGAAGCGGCGATATCGTGTTCTTCAAAATCAACATGACGCATGAGTGAGAGACCAAGAAGAAAAAGAAGGAGAGGGACGAAGACATATCCTGCGCCGAGAAACATGGAAAGCCATTGGAAGATGGTGTCTCCAACGGGACCAGCGATGTTGTATGCCGAGAGCGTGAAAAAGACGGCGAGGATGAAAAAGACAATTCCGATCATGCTTCGCTTAGTGTCGGAACGAACAGAAACAGAAATGCGCGGCACGTGTCGCCCGGAAGTTTTTTTCTTTTTTGATTTTTTTTGAGCCATGACAAAAATGGAAAATTGCGAAATAAATAAATGAATGACACTATTCTAACACATTCCTCCGTGTCATTCTCGGCTGTATCAAGAATCTGGAGTGGAGAGCGCGGTGAAGGAATCTTCTTCGCCAAACAAAATAGAGGAGACCGTGAGGCGAAGTCTTCCCTCTAAAGAATTTCCGTGTCCTACTGGTGTCCACAGACTTGAAGTGGCTGAGGGTGCGTGTATAATGGACACTACGACTGAAATATTTTTTGTGTCCGAAAGAGCAGAATACACTAACGGACACTCAATGGCTAACGGACAACATACACACATCTATGTCAGAACACAATAAAGACATGTCCTATACTAACGCTCACACGTCCGATACGAAGAGCAATACGGTTGAGAAACAAAGCGTTTCCGGAGACGCGCTTCTTTCTGAACTTAAAAGGACAGAAAGGATATCCGCAGGTCTCTATATGGTAACGAATAGTATATCGGACACTGAGCCGGTGAAGGCGATTCTTCGTGAGAAAAGTATCTCTCTTCTTTCGGACATGAGTCCGCTTCGCGATATCAGTACAACCGATCGTACAATGCGACTTCGTCGCGCCGAGGATACTGTTCTTGGAATCATTACATTGCTTCATGTGGCGTATGCTGGTGATTTGATTTCAGAAATGAACATGCGTCTCCTCAAGGAAGAATACCTTGTCCTGCGAAGCGCATTGGAGAAAGGGGTGGCGGTTTCAGGTCTTACAGAGCGCGCACTCGCAGCACTCTTTGAAGACGATCATGTTGCTAACGATGCTCATACATATGGCATATTGGAAAAACGCTCAAACGCATATGAAGAAAAAGCGCGACACATTAAAGGACATATAAAGGACACACGATATGCAGTGTCCGATAAAGAAAACATGTCCGATAGAGTCCGATATGTCGGCGGACATGAGGAGGAAGCTGTGCACGGGAAACGAATAGGTGTTTCTAAGAATGAGGGTGATATATCGAATAAAATAAAGATGAAAGAGAAATCACCTGTTGATATTTTGGCAATAAAGGACAAGCGCAGAAAGCAAATCATGTCCGTGATAAAGAAAAGAGGCCGTGTTGGTATAAAGGACATAACATCTGCTATAACGGACACAAGTGAAAAAACACTCCAACGTGCGCTCGCAACACTCGTGAAAGAGGGCGTGGTAAAGAAGGAGGGTGAGAAAAGATGGAGTGTGTATAGTGTGAAGTAGGAAAATATTTTTATGTTGTTATCCTGAGCTTGATCCAGTACACCTTTTGTTACACCGGGCTTGATCCAGCGCACCTTCTGTCATCTCGGGCTTGACCCGGGATCCAGGAATTTAAAAGACAAAGCGGCGGCGGGCTGAAAGCCCGCCGCCGCTTTTTTTACACAACAAAACCAAATAAACTGGCACGCAAATGACCACTGTCGTTCCCGCCCCCGAGTGGGAATCTTGCAATGTTGCGCCGCAAAATAAACACCGCTGTCATCCTGAAAATACCTCTGCCACCCTGAAAACATCGCCGTGTCATCTTGAAAACACCTCTGTCATCCTGAACTTGATTCAGGATCCAGTCGGATTAAACGCTATATTATTACCCCAAAATCAACATCACCATCTAAGGTAAATCTTTGGATTTATCCAAAGATTTACCTTAGGGTCTCCCTGCCATTTCCGTTCATAATAAAAGGCACCCTTTTTATCGTTCACAGTTCATCGTTCATCGTTTGTTTAAAAATCATTGACTTCCAACACCAAAAAAAGTATCATAGAAGAAGATATTTTGTCGTCTTAAAGTGTAATGTGAAGTGGGGTACACGATAGTGTGCATAGGGTGCACTAAAGCACCGCAGGTGGTACCTAAAAGCTAAAAGCTACAAGCTATCAGCTATAAGCTAACAAGTTATCCACATTCACTCTTTGCGTAGAACACGATGACGAAATATAATGTATAGAGAGTTCTTTATCTTCGATTCAGGCGAGCACGAAAGTGCCCGCTCGTCTCCCGCTACAAAAAAGTGGATGACACGAAGCACGAAGAGAGAACTGACGAGGTTCGTTGAAAATTGAATGACACACGAAAGTATCTCAACGAACACGGCGCGTGTATTATTACGCACGGCCTACCAGATTTATTTTATTTTTATCGGTAATATTGGTTGAGGAAATTGTGGCACCACAAGAAGGAAAGTTTTTAGTGTGTAGTTCTGAGAAGAAACACGCAAAGCGCAGAAGCGCCGATAGACACGCGACTAAAAATCAACAACCGAAAACTTGCAAAGCAAGTTTTCCCTTCCTGCGGTGTCGCAAGATACCGAAACTAATATTAGTTTACTAGCGTGCGCGTCTTTGAGCCGACCGCTTTGCGGAGGCAAAAGGATTCAACGCACACAAAATATGTTCTTTCTACAAACGTCTCACAGTGTCATTCTGAACATAATTCAGGATCTGTGAAACGGGAGAAGAAAAAACATACCACTTATACATTTATGAGTACTCTTTCTTTTAAGAAAGTAGCTACTGGTATCTTGAGTGTCCTTGTGGCATTCACTATGATCGGTGGCGCTTCCGTTGCGCAGGCCGCAAGCTTGACGCAAGCACAGATTGATTCAATCGTTGGCTTGCTTGAGTCCTTCGGTGCTGATGCACAAACGGTAGCGGATGTGGAAGCAACTCTCAAAGGTGAGGAAACTTCCGGCGGTTCTACTGGTGGTTCCACCAGCGGTTCTTGCGACTATACATTCGCAACTGACCTTTCAATGGGTGACACTGGCGCAGATGTAATGCATCTCCAAGAGGTGTTGAACATGAACGCCGCAACCCAAGTTGCCGCTTCGGGCATTGGCTCAGCAGGTAACGAATCCAGCTACTTTGGCGCATTGACCAAAACTGCTGTAGTGAAGTTCCAGGAATATTACGCAAGCGAAATTCTTGCACCGGTTGGTTTGACAGCCGGCACAGGATACGTTGGTGCTTCCACACGCGCGCAGCTCAATGCTGTATGTGCTGATGGAACAGACAACGGCGCAGGAGATGGTGACCAAGCAAGTGATACCTCCGGCCTTCACGTTGCTGCCGGCAATCAGCCGAGCAACTCTCTTGCCCCGGCAAGCGCAACCAACATTCCGTTTACTGTTATCGAACTTACCAACAATGGTTCGTCCGACGTAACGGTTGACAGCATTGTGGTAAAGCGCACCGGTCTTGCTTCTGATGATGCATTTACCAAAATCGTAGTTCTCGATGAGGATGGTCTTCAGATTGGTGACGACGACACACTTGATTCCGATCACGAAGCGGTTGTTGGTGATGACATCGAAGTTGAGGAAGGTGAGTCAGTAACCCTGACCATCGCCGCAACTCGTGCAGCAGCTTCAACCGCAAACACAGGTGATGTTGCATCATTCTCGGTGATTGCTATCAACACCGATGCAGCAGTATC
>JACNGX010000047.1 GCA_014383885.1 Parcubacteria group bacterium
TTCGCGCGTCCCGCATTTTGGCTTCAAAAAAGCCGTCTAGTTCGTTTGTGGTGCGGGTAGGGAGAATCGAACTCCCGTCTCAACCATGGCAAGGTCGCGTTCTACCACTAAACTATACCCGCGTGCCCGAGCATGTGCCCGCCTTTGGTGCCGAAGGCATCAAAGGCGGGCACATGCTTTAGGGCGTGTCCGACCATGCTCCACATGGTGTAGGACTTTTCCTATTGTGTT
This sequence comes from Parcubacteria group bacterium, assembly GCA_014383885.1. Lineage (GTDB taxonomy): Bacteria > Patescibacteriota > Minisyncoccia > Phycocordibacterales > JACNGX01 > JACNGX01. Next base: position 232 of record JACNGX010000047.1, read on the forward strand.
CCACATTGTAGCCGAAAAGGAAACATTTTGCAATTCTTTTTGTTTATGGTATAAGAGAGGGGGAATAGTCAATGTTATTTAATTTCAATCCAATGGAGGTCGTTATGGGACTCAATGCAGACGAACAGCGACGATGTTTAGACGGTGGGTACCCATTCACCACCTGCCGTGCTGATGCGAACGGAAACATTATCATTCCCGAACCAGAAACGGAAAAGAACTGGATGGGGAACTATATAAAACGGTGGCACGTCGCGAAACCGGAATTTCTCGAAAGATATCTTGTCCGTACAGGACAGACACGTGTTTGCGCCCAAGCAAAATCGGGAGAATGGTTCTATCTTTCGAGCAGAGGGGAGATTAAAAAAATAACATCTCCCGCACGGGGAAACGTCCTCATCGTTCGCGACCCCAACCACCTCCATCCGGCAATTGTACGGATGGAAAAAGAGCGGAGAAAAACAACCCGGGCATAAGACCCGGGTTTTTATATGCTTTCTTATTTTACGATACAGGTTTTGAATTCTGATATGGCACTCTCAGAGACTTCGTTGCGGGGGCACTGATTCGCAAAACACACCCCTTAAGGAGTGTGTTTTGTATCACGACGCAAGCGTCGTGGAATCAGTGCCCCCGCCAGGATTCGAACCCAGAACAGCGGTTCCGAAGACCGATGTGATATCCATTTCACCACGGGGGCAACTATTGAATTGTTCCACTACTATACTCCGAGAGTGGAGAAAAAGCAAAAAATAGCGTACTATGATGTTTATGCAACAAAGCTACAACATCCCGAAAGAGATTCTCGCCATTCTCTCAACAATACAAGAGGCAGGATATGAAGCATATTTGGTGGGTGGATGTGTACGTGATCTCATTCGCGGAGCACACCCAAAAGACTGGGATATTACCACCAATGCGATACCAGAAGAAATCCAAGGACTTTTTGAAGAAACATTCTACGAAAACGATTTCGGTACTGTTGGCGTGGTAAATGAAACAGACGAACCCACACTCAAAGTGGTGGAAGTCACGCCCTATCGCTTGGAAGGGAGTTATTCCGACAAACGCCGTCCGGATGAGGTGCGTTTCAGTAAAAATCTTGAGGATGATTTGAAGCGTCGCGACTTCACAGTCAATGCCATTGCCTATGACCCACATAAAGGACACGTGGTGGACTTGTATAACGGACAAGAGGACATAAAGGACAAACGCTTACGGACAGTAGGGGAGGCGAGCGAGCGATTCACGGAAGACGCACTTCGCATCATGCGCGCTATCCGTCTTTCCACCGAGCTTGGATTCACCATTACTCCTGATACTCAAAAAGCTATCGTAGAGCATGCACATCTTCTCTCGCATGTCTCTTCCGAGCGCGTCCGTGACGAGTTTTCACGGTTGCTTATGGCGGAGTGCGCAAGCGACGGCATCCAAACAGCGCACGATGCCGGCATCCTCTCTCATATTATTCCTGAGCTTGAAGAAGGTATCGGCACCGATCAAACAAAGAAAGGTGGTGCGCATATCTATGATGTGTGGGAGCATAATCTTCGCGCGCTTCAACATGCCGCCGATAAGCATCTCGCACTCCATATTCGCTTGGCGGCACTGTTTCATGATGTAGGGAAACCGGCAACGCGCCGATACTCAAAAGAAAAAGAGGGATACACCTTCTACGGTCATGAAGTGGTTGGTGCGCGCATGACAAAAGCGATTCTGAAGCGGCTGAAATACTCCAAAGACATAACGGACAAAACAGTCACTCTTGTCCGTTATCATCTTTTCTTCTCGGACATCGAAAAAATTACCCTCTCAGCAGTGCGGAGGATTGTCCGTAATGTCGGCCCCGAACTTGTCTGGGACCTAATGGAGCTTCGCACATGCGACCGCATCGGCATGGGACGCCCGAAAGAACGCCCCTACCGCCTCCGCAAATATGAATCCATGATTGAAGAGGCAATGCGCGCGCCAGTATCCGTTGGTATGCTCAAATTAGACGGTGCTGGCCTGATGAAACTCACAAAAGAAAAACCTGGGCCGCGCATTGGCTGGATACTCCATGCACTTCTTGAGGATGTGCTCGATGATCCGGAAAAAAATACGGAGGAGTATCTCACCGCGCGGGCGAAAGAATTCGCCGACATGGATGATAGCACCCTCCAAGCACTCGGGGAACAAGGTAAAGACAAACGTGATGAAGAGGAAGAAAAAGAATTGAATGATATTCGCAAGCGATACGGGGTGGGGGAGTAACACCACCTTCGTCATCCCACACTTGATCCTACACCGCAAGCGGTCGGATACAATGCGGGATCTCCGTTATATTGTTTCTAGACATGGTTGGTGAAGATTCTGAATCAAGTTCAGAATGACAGAATAGGGACTAAAAGAAAAGCGCGGTGCAGAAGGCGCCGCGCTTTTATTGTCATTACCTTGTCCTCTCTTACCTCCTCCACCAATTATCATCTTCTTCTTCTTCATCCTCGTCATCATCTTCAATAAAATGTATATCGGTAAAATATACGTCGCACCATGTATCTATTGCCATACCAGCGAGTCCCCACCGTCCGTCCGGATCTTGTTGTATATTCATACTCTCAAGCATTCGCTTTATATACAAAAGCACTTCTCTCAAGATTCCCTTATTCTCTTGCGCCATCTTTTCGCTCAAAAAATCCTTCACGCGCGCATCGAGTTCCGTTTCAGATATGCCCAATTGCTCCGCTTGCAATCCTTCGGGGATACCCTCCACCATCGCGAAAAAATCTTTTACTACCTCTTGCGCTCGTTCCGGTACGGCGCGCGTTTCCGTTTTTCTCTCTCGATCGTCCGTATACAGATGTTCTTCATGTATGTATTGTTGCGCAAATTTCTCCGCGTATCCTTTTGCAAGAGCAACGCGCAAATCACTGCGATCGTGCTCATACAGATCTTTCATCTCACGCATAAACGCCTGAAGAATATCTTTTTTCATACGCACCCCTTCGGCTTTTTTGCCCGCACCATACGCCTTGTCGATGCCCGCACACACTTCGTTAAACGCCGCTGTCATAGTATCCTCAAATGCGTTCATGTTTAGATACCCCTCTTCAAAGTCATGGGAAAACACAGCATCGCGTAACTCTGCACCCCACTTCTCAAATGCCACGGTCACATTATCCATCTCCGATACGCGTGTTAGCGTGGACGGGCACTTGTCTTCAATGCCCGACGCATGCACATCCAAATCCGTTCCTCGTGTTTCTTCCACAGGAATATGTTCTTTCTTTATCGCATCAAGAATGCGTTTCGGTTCTTCTAGGTGTTCAAAATCAGACATATATATTATGCATGCTCTTGTAAAAACGTCTCTACGGCATCATATACTTCTTGCTGAGTAGGATACTCTTCGGGAAATTCAAGAAAACGCTGAAGATGAGAATCTTCTTTTAATTGCCGTGCCATTCGAAGCGCCGACTCCACTCCATACAGACTTTCCGCCTCCTGAAGCAATGTAAACACCGCCTGACCTCCTTCCAAATCATCTCTCTCGTCCTTTTTGGCGACAAGTGAATCACCCGAAATAGCAATGTCATACATCTGCTCATAAAAGAGCTTCTCTTCGCCGGGGCGCTCATATCCTTCTTGTGCTAATTCATTCATATACTTTATACTAATCCAAGGCAAGATTGATTGCAATCGGGCAGTGGTCGGAGCCGTACACATCGCTCACTATCTGTGCAGTTTTCAAGTGAGGAAGAAGTGTGGGAGAAACAAAGAAATAATCCAAGCGCCAACCGACGTTTCTGTCACGAGAACGTGTTTTCATGTCCCAATAGGTGTAGGCATCCCTTTTTTCCGGATTGAAATAACGAAATGCGTCGGTGTAGCCGGTAGCAACAAGTTCATCAATCCACGCGCGTTCTTCTGGTAAAAAACCGGTGTTTTCACGATTTTCTTTCGGGCGTGCGAGATCGATTTCTTCATGGGCGGTGTTTACGTCCCCGCAGATAACAATATTGGGGTGGGTTTTCCGCAATTCCTCCGTATATGCAAGAAAAGCGTCGTAAAATGCCAGCTTATATGCCAAACGCTCCGGACCGCCGCCACCATTGGGGAAATACACATTCAAGACGACCACATCACCAAAATCCGCGCCGATAAGCCGTCCTTCCGTATCAAATTCTTCATTTCCCATTCCATACCACACTGCCTTCGGCTCTTTTTTCGCATACATTGCAACACCACTATACCCTTTCTTTTCAGTGGGGGAATTGAAATACCCCCGATAGCCGTCAATCGCCCCGACCTCTTTTTTAATCTGCTCGGCAGTGGCTTTCGTTTCTTGGAGACATACAATATCGTCGCCCACACGAGTAAAAAACGGACGCAAAAGCCCCTTGCGCTCCACTGCACGGATACCGTTTACGTTCCAGGAAACCAACCTCATGTGTATATTATACAAAAAAAAAGCGGCTCGTGCCGCTCTTGTGGTGTCAATCAGTCGCGTGGACAAAAATGTCCACGCGACTGATTATTCGGAATTCGTATATTCGTAATTCTTTTTTCTACTTCCTCCTCTTCCCATGAAACGCCTTATGAATATCGCGGAGCTGGCGGTCCGTCACATGGGTGTAGACTTGCGTTGTTTGAATATTGGAGTGCCCGAGCATTGCCTGCACACTGCGAAGGTCGGCGCCGTTTTGGAGAAGATCAGTCGCAAATGAATGTCGGATTACATGAGGTGTTACCTTGCGCGAGATGCCCGCTTTAATTGCATAGTGTTTTACGATTCGTTCAATACTCCGTGGCGAAAGACGCGCATCACCTTCAGCATTCGCACGTGGACCAAGCTGGATGAAAAGAGCATCGTCCATATCTTTCCGCGCTGCCAAATATTTTTTTACTGCCTCGCGCGCAGAAGGGGAGATAAAAACCACGCGCACCTTCTCTCCTTTTCCTCGCACAGAAAACTCGTCTTTCTCAATCTCAATATCACGCGAAAGCGATGCGAGTTCCGACACGCGCAAGCCGGTGGAAAAAAGAAGCTCAAGCATCGCCTTATCGCGGAGCGCTTTCAAATCATCGCCCTCCGGGGCTTCAAGCAAACGCTCAAGTTCTTCTCCGGAGATAAGATCCAAATCGCGTGATGAAACACTGGCAAGCTCAATACGCTCAGGGGAGAGCGTGGGAATCCCTTCGCGCGCCATGTATTTAAGAAAACTCCGCAAGGCAATGAGATAATAATTCTGCGTTTTTTTCTTGAGCGTACCGCCATCAGGGGAGGGCTGCTTATTGAGCCATAGCCTGAAACGCCGCACCCCTTCATCGGTGATATCTTCCACATGCTTCACACCGGAAAACGCAACAAAACGCCGGAGATAGCGGTCGTAATTCCGCACCGTCTTCAAGCTCCGTCCACGCTCAATCTCCACATATTCCAAAAAGCGCGTAATGTATTCGTCAATATTGTGCGACATACCAATAGTATACTTCCTTTCTCACCATCCCGCACTCCGAAAGGACGGTCCTGTCTGCAGAGTTGGAAAAAGTGTGGTGTAATAATATTGCCCCAATCCATCCAAAACTAACACGCACATACTAAAAAGCGCCTCATGCTGAGGCGCTTTATTTCATGTTGTTAGCGGAATACTCATATTTACTAACATGCTCTTCAGGTATTCTTCATGCTGAAGAATACAATATGGACATTCCGTCACAAAACCATAATGTGCATATGTCTTGGTGACTTCCTGTGTAAAAGGTGAGTGAATAACTACTTCAATATCCTCAAGCTCTGCAACAGGGATAAAGAATGAGAGACCTTTCGGAATCTCTTTCGTATCCACATATGCGAGCATTACTGCCCCACACCCCATGCACGACACATGAGGGGTGTCATGACCAATATTAAAGACACGACATGCTCTCTGCTTCATACCATCCTCCTTTTCAGAGATTACTAAGCTACACAATACAAACCTGTCTAAATCCTACCACAAAAACCGGTAATTTGCATTATTTCAGGGTGTGTGCTATGATATTGTTATGCTTACGAAACAGAAAAAAGCTAATGTTATCAAGAAAACCGCCAAGCACGAGAGTGATACCGGTTCGGCTGCCGTGCAAATCGGTCTTCTTTCCAGGCGCATCGACGAGCTTGCAAGTCACCTAAAGAAGAACCACAAGGACAACCACTCCCGTCGCGGACTTCTTCAAATGGTCGCAGATCGCCGTTCTCATTTGAAATATCTCAAGAAGCACGATAAAAAAGAGTACGATAAGGTTGTTACCGAACTCGGACTCAAGGCTTCGGAGTAGGAGCTGAAAGAAAAAATGCGCCTCGCGCATTTTTTCATTCATATTCACTTATCACTCTCCGTCGCGCACATCTTGTCGTTTATCGATTTTACCGTATACTGAAGTAAGACCTTTTTCAAAATTACTTTTTTATTTTTTATATTTTTAATTTTTTGTTTTCTTTTTTATGCCAATCATCAAACATCGCCAGCAGCGTGTCGGCGTTTTCATTGACGCGCAAAATCTCTATCACAGCGCAAAGCATCTTTATCGTGGCAATGTCAATTTTGATGCACTCATGAAAGAAGCCGTTGGCAATCGCCAACTCATCCGTGCGTTTGCCTATGCTATCACCACCGAATCAGGTGAAGAACAAACATTTCTCGATGCTCTTGCCAAACACGGTATTGAAACTCGCACCAAAGATTTACAAATTTTTTATGGTGGCGCCAAGAAGGCCGATTGGGACGTCGGGATTGCCGTGGACGCCATCCGTATGGCACCGAAGCTCGATGCCATCATTCTCGTTTCCGGCGACGGCGATTTCGTGCCACTCGTAGAATATCTGAAAAACAACACCCAAGTGGAAGTGGTCGCTTTCGGTCGCTCCTCATCGGCAAAATTGAAAGAAGTCGCCGATGACTTTATCGACATGGACCTTGATCCAAAGAAATACGTCTTCGGCGCGCGACGGAGGAAATAATCGATAGCTGGTAATACCATTTCGCGACACACAACACAAAAGGCGTGTGTAGGCGCGCTTTTTGTGTTGTGTGTCATCCTGGGCTTGATCCGAGATCTCCCCAAACAGCCCTTTGAAATAATGAAGATTCCACATTGTATCCGACCACTTGCATCGTAGAACCAAACTGAGAACGGCAATAATTGAGAGTCTGCACACAACATCTTGACTCCGCACCCCAAAAGCAGTATCTTAAACGTATGAAAAACACCCCTTATATCGCGTATATTGAACAAGACGAAAACGGCGTATTTATCGGCTCTATTCCGTCTGTTCCGTCGTGTCACGCTCAAGGACATACGGAAGAAGAAATGCTTGAAAATCTCCGGGAAGCACTTGCTCTTTGTATACGCAACACGGAAGAAGACGTGGCTTCACATTCTCGTTTTGTTGGCATAAAGGAACTAACTATTGCACATGCCTAGACTCGTCCCCATCACACCAAAGAAACTCGTAAAAATTCTCATCGCGCTCGGCTTCGCCGAGCGCGATGCGCAAGGTTCACACACATTTTTCAAACATACCGACGGGCGCACAACCGTCGTACCAATGCACACAAAAGAAATGAGTCGTGGACTACTTGGAAAGATTTTGTATGATACTGAAATCTTAATAGATGGGTACGAGAAACAGAGAAAATAAGCGGGGCGAGAAAGCAGAATTGAGCGGGAAAAAAGAGGGGTGGCACTTCGCACCACAACACAAGACAGGCGGAATGTGCACAGCACATTCCGCCTGCTTCTTTCTCCCACAAAAAAACCGGCGCGTTGCGCCGGTGAACAGTATCATTCTTTCTTTTCCAGAGGGTGATACTCCTGCAAATTACCCTCCTCGTTTTTCTTCAGAAGCAGTCTGCATTTCGGGCACAACACTGCTTCTGTGTTGTGGTTATTATCGAAATGGTACGCCCATTTGTTTTGGGTGTGACACTTCGGGCAGGATTCCGAAATGTACGTCCATGCTCTTCCAGACTTCACATACATGGACATCCTCACCTCCACAGTCCTTCCTCCAGTCTGAAAAGAAAAAATCCGGTGGACAACTGGAGTGTCTTCAACAACGCTCATGGGGATACATATTTTTTTATTTTTGAAAAACACATTTCAACATTTCAAAAGAACAAAAGAATGCTGTAGGTATACCACAAACCAATGTTCTTTTCAAGAAAACCAGGCGAGTGAATACAAAACGAGCACGGAGGGAATACGTCATTTGCATTTCTTGATAAAAACATCCCCTTGAGTCGAAACCCAAGGGGATTAAAACGAAAGAACCGTCACTTACGCTTACTTACCGGTCGGGATCGTCACACCGATTCCCGCGATCCGGTACGAGTATACCGGCTCATGAGTTGGCGCGAAGTACGCGCGATACTCAGGACCGAGCACGGTCACGCTTTTGGAAACAGGAATCTTAATCCCTGCCAGTACACGAGCGTACTCATGCTCAGACTGGAAGTATGTGCGATACCCTGCACGTGCTTCTCCATACGCAACGACTCCGCCGAGATTCTTTGAATACCCGAGGCCAGCGTTCATGAACACGCCGTTGTTCTCGGGCTGCTCGAGAACGAAGAAGTACGCCACCTCAGCAAGCGCTGAGAAACCACTTCCGACCGGGTACGCCAGAGACATCGACGGGTGGACAATGTCACCCTCGTCGCCAAGACGCACCTTGCCGTCGGGGCCAAGAATGGAGTAGTAGTCGACCTTCGCGGTCAACTTTCCATCCATGAACTTTTTACCAACTGTGAGGTCGAGCTCATGAACTTCTCCAGCTTCGGGACCGGCGGCCGGAATACCGACCCAGATCTCGGCAAAGGTGCCGTCGCTGAACGCGACTCCGGCATGCGTGCCGGTAAACCAGTCGCCGTAGTCTATCGACCCTGTGCCGATGACGTATCGGGACTTTGCGTCGCTACCGAAATAAACATCGGCAGCGGAAGCGGTCTTTGCAAGACCTGCACTCATCACGAGTGCGAAGAGAAACGTGAAGATTTTTTTCATCTCAAAAAAATTTGCACAATCGCTCAAAATGAACGATTGTTATTGAAAAGAACTACCCACTCCCCACCTTTAAATACGAAGACATGTGGTACACTTGTCACATATGGCGAAATCATCAA
>JACNGX010000033.1 GCA_014383885.1 Parcubacteria group bacterium
CGGGGTGGTGCACATTGTAGGAGAGTTGGGTAATGAGGTGTTTGCTGAATATATGCGCGACTTCGGTGTAGACGAGGAAACAGGTATTGATTTGCCTGGGGAAGTGCATGGTTTAGCCGACAACCTGGAAAGCAGTCGCGACATTGAATTTGCTACGGCGTCATTCGGACAGGGCATCGCTATGACACCGATTGAAGCGACGATGGCACTTTCCGCACTTGCAAATGGCGGACGACTCATAACGCCGATGGTCGTGGAGAACATCACCTACCAGGGTTTACCCGATAAAATAATGTATCCGGACGAAGGACGAAGAGTAATTTCGGAAATCGCATCGGAAGAAATTACACGTATGCTGGTGGCTGTGGTCGACGATGCGCTTGCTGGTGGCACGGAAGCGCTCCCACATCACTCAGTCGCCGCTAAAACCGGTACTGCACAGATCCCTGATTCTGAAGGCGGATACCATGATGATCGTTTTCTTCATTCATTCTTCGGTTATTTTCCGGCATATGATCCGGAGTTTCTCATCTTTTTGTACCATGTGTATCCGAAAGATGTGGATTATGCGTCGCAAACTCTCACCGATCCCTTTATGGACATCGCAAAGTTTTTGATTACGTATTATGATGTGGCACCTGATCGATAAAAAAGAAGTACGAATCAAGAAGTATAAACATAGAATATCCTTGTCGGCGTTTGAGCCATTGCCCGATTTCGTTTTTTGTATTACAATAATCCGCACGCTGTAGAAATAATACGGCCCTATCGTCTAGCGGCTAGGACACGTCCCTCTCACGGATGAAACCGGGGTTCGATTCCCCGTAGGGTCACATATGAAAACGCCCACAAAAGTGGGTGTTTTCATATGTGACCTATGGTGGGGTGACTACTTGTTTTAAGGCGGGGATTGAATGGAGGATGATATTTTTCCACAAGGAGGGGATTGAGACCTATTGACCATATGGTGTATGTGAGATATGCTGTTTTGTATTGATTTGTTCTTTCGTCAATTTTGTATTTTTTTGGAAAAACTAAAACCCCTTTTTACCATGAGTACAAATGACAAAACTCGTTTCTTTCTTCCCGTAGAATGTCTCGGGAAGTCTATGCAAGGAGAATTCCCGAAAGGGACATTCCTTTGCTTTAAAAGCTCTTCAGGCAGTATCGCAGGCGCTGTCGCTGAAGCGAACAGGTGGCGGTTTGAATGTACCGCGACCAATTCCAATGCCGAGGGATCGCATATTGCGATGAGCCGGGACGGCGTCAATTCCGGTATAACTGACACCGCACGCGGATGTCAGTTTTTGAAGGAAGAAGACGTCGACATGGTTCCCGACGTCGAGGGTGTCTGGCGGAGAGCCAGGACATCAGGGACTTCCTCTGCCTCTGCCGGCACTGCTATTGCCGGCGCGACAGGGTAAAAATCTAAAAATTGACACACAAAGCCCCCGATTTGCTCGGGGGTTTTTTATGCGCGTACGCCATCTTTTTTTGTTAAGTAACAGTATATGAGAAGATCCTGAATCAAGTTCAGGATGACAAGGGGATATATAGTAGTAGAAAAAAGCACCGCGTGAGAGGCATCTTTTTTATCTCTAGATTTCGGCTCGCCCACGCCCCAGTTTTCAAGAAAAAAGAAAACTGAGCGGGGTAAAGACGCCGGAATGACAAAGGGAGGAGAATACTAAAACGGCAGTGTGTAATTCATGGTTGCGCGTTCACCTTCGGCGCGACTTTTCCAGTCGGATGTATCAAGGGAAAATTCCTTCATTTTACCGAGCTCTTTGAATTTGAGTGATTTGTTTTCAAGTGCGTATTCGTATATTTCTTTGGTAATACGTACATCTTCTTCACAATATTTGCGAATCTTTTCAATCTCGCCGTCTTTCCACCACTCTATTGCTTCCAGTCCGTGTCCGATTTTATTTTTCCCCAGGGTTCCCTCGGCGATGGCGTCAAGGCGAATACGTTTGCCGAGAGATTCTTTTATTTCTACGAGAAGATCAAGCGACGGAATGGCGGTAAGGTCTCCGGGGTAGTATTTATTGAGAAGGGGAATATCAAAGTGATCGGAATTGTATCCAATAAGGAGAGATGTTTCTTCAAGAGTTTTCCAGAGTTTGGGGAGTTCGTCTTCGGTATAGCTCGTGAAGGTGTCGGTGTCGTAATCGTAGACAACAAGAAGTGAAATGGAAAGCGCGGCAGGATCACTAGAGCCAACGCTTTGAAAGGTATTTTGAGTTTCAATGTCGAAAACAATTTTTTTCATTGCACTATGATACCATATTAGGTACGAAGTACGAATATATACGAACATACGAATATTTATTTTAAAATTCATGTATGTGTCATCCCGTCCAGCCTCACACGTATGATGGTAAGAAGGATATGATACTTATCAGTAGCACTGTTGCTGAGTTGGGTATATATTTTCGTGCTCACCGGTGTGCGACTGGAATGCGGGATCCAGATATAGGTTTTCCTAGATTCCTGGTCAAGCCAGGAATGACAGTAATAATGTATTACAAGACTCTGTCTCCGTATGTTTGTACTCGTTCGTATTTCGTAACCTGTGATATACTAATACCCAATGACGCTTCTTATTGCTGTAATTATTTTCATTGTGTCGCTTGCCGTCTTGGTCAAAGGTTCCGACTGGCTTCTTTCTGGTGCAGAAAATGTCGGTCTTTCGCTTGGCCTCTCACCGTTTGTTATCGGCGTGATTTTGGTTGGCATTGGTACCTCTTTTCCCGAGCTTATGTCGGGCCTCGCGGGTGTGTTTTCGGGTATTCCGGAAATTGTCGTGGCAAACGCCACTGGTTCCAATATCGCCAATATTCTTCTCGTCGTCGGGACGATTGCCATCATTGCCAGACACATCACAATCGTTCGCGACTTAATAACTCTTGAATTGCCACTCTTGGCGATTTCCACACTTTTGTTTCTTGGAAGTGTATACGATGGAGAAGTAACGCTCATTGAGGCGATTATCTTGTGTCTCGCCTATGGCATCTACATCGCGTATTCATTTTTCTCAGGTGAGGCGGGGGCGAGTATTGCCGCCGTGGAAAAGACAGCAGAACTTAAAGAGGAAGTGGAAGAGAAAGAAATAGGTTTCTCACAATTTATGGACGGTGTGTATGCACTCAAAGATTATGGGCTTCTTCTCGTGGGTGCCGCAGCTGTGTATTTTGGCGCAACGTATTTGGTCGATTCTGTTATCACACTTTCTTCTCTGCTCAATATCGCGCCGGGTGTTATTTCTATTACAGCCATCGCGTTCGGTACATCGCTTCCAGAACTTGCCGTGTCTGTGCGAGCAGTAACACTCGGAAAAACGGAAGTGGCAATCGGCAACATACTTGGCTCTAATGCCTTCAACGCGCTCATGGTTGTGGGTATTCCCGGACTCTTCACGACGCTTCCCGTGGATGAACAGACGCTTGCTATTGGTGTGCCTGCCATGGCACTGGTTACGCTTATCTTTATTATCTCTGCAATATCCAAGAAGATTTTTCATTGGGAGGGCATGATGTTTCTTCTGGTATATATTTTTTTCATGCTAAAACTCTTTGCGGTGATGTAGGAGTCGAGATTAAGGTCAGACCTTAATCTTAACAGACCCTAAAGATTAAGGTCTGACCTTAATCTTAAATATATTGTATATATGTCGATACTGTTGATTGATAAACCGGAAGATATTTCTTCTTTTGAGTGTATTCAGATATTGCAACGCCGAGCAAAAAAGGAGGGGAGAGGAAAAGTGAAAATGGGACACGCCGGCACACTTGATCCGGCGGCAAGTGGTTTGCTTATTGTCGCCACGGGAGGTGATACGAAACAACTCACTGATTTTCTGAAACTCCCGAAAGGATATATCGCCGATGTGCTTTTCGGTATCGCAACTGATTCGGGTGACAGAGAAGGGAAGGAGATTGCGCGTGTGTCGCCAGAGAAGTGTGCGGTGTCGGAGGAGCGTGTACGAGAGGTGCTTTTCGGTATGGTTGGTACACTTGCTCTTCCGGTTTCAAAATATTCTGCTATCAAACAAGGCGGAGAGGCATTATATAAAAAAGCGCGGCGCGGTGAGGAGGTGGATGTGCCTGTGCGAGAGATGACAGTGAACGAGGTGGAATTTCTCTTTATGCATCGCCGAAAAGATGGATATCTGGTGGCACATATTCGCTTCGCGGTGGAGAGCGGAGTGTACATTCGCTCACTTGGAGAAGAATTGGGAAAACGGCTTGGCTGTCCGGCATCGCTCACTAATCTCAGACGGACACGTATCGGTGATATGGATGTGGAGGACGCGGAATGCCCAGAGAAGATTGATGTTATTGAAATATGATATACTACTCAGTATGATTAAACAGTTTCTTTCCAAAATAAAATTTATATATGTATATAGTGGTCTGTGTGTAGTCGTGGCTGGCGCTATTGTATATATATTTTTTTCTCCGAGTGCTTTTTTTGCAACTTTAGACACATTGATTGGTATTGATGCTGAAGTTGATATTGAAGAATCTTTGGCTCAGGAAGATACACTTACCACAAAAGTTCCTCATCTTTTTTTAAAGGATGAGGAAGAAAATTGGTCTTTGTTTAATACAGAGACGGAAGAGTGGGAAATTCTTTTCCCAGACTGGATTTCTGATACAGAGCACGGGTACAGGGTATTGGGGTATTCAGACAAATACATACTTCTGGAAGCCTCAACAGATCAGGTGTTTATGTATGATGTACTAACGCGAACACAAAAGAGCTTGATGTTTGAAGGCTCTCCGATTCTACTCGACACGGTAGAGGATATTTCTAAAGATATGGATGTGTTTTCTTCCATGAGTGACTCAACGGCGTTCTTCTTAAGTATACGAATACCCGATCCATCTAAGCCACAGGGCGATTTTGGATCGCCTCCACCAGTCAAAGAGAGAATATCTTTTTTCTTTGATGCGCAGAAGAATATCCTCACACCAGCTCCTCTTTATCCTCCTGATGATTTGTACCGTTGGTGGCAATATGATTCTGTACATCATCGTTTCTTTTCTATGCGTCGTGGCTCATGGATGCAGCAATCAGAAGAACCACTGCTCTCCTCTGTTGATGTATATACAGGGAAGGAGACAGAGATTGTTCCAGGTGAATCTCAGTTATTTGAGGAGCGTGTAATTCCTCACCTTTCCGTTACAGGGAACAAGTATATGTATGGACGTTACGTGTTTGATGTATATTTCACAGGAGATGAAACCCTGTATGAAATAGTTGTGGTGGATACGGAAAAAGAAGAGCCCACGTATGAAATATATCGATTAGATGGCGTTAGTAGTGAAGAATGGTACACACCTAGGACGTGGATGACTTTTCATGAATCGTGTAATACATTCATCGGTGGAGAACAAGATCTTGTATTTTTTGAAATTAATGATAGAAAAACTTATACCACAGCTCAAGTCGATGTGAAGGAATATACCTCTTATGAAATATTTGATATGGGTTCATGTAGTTTTGGGTATCTTTCGGAAGATGAGGGTGGCTTTCGTGTCTTTAATTTAAGGACTAAGAGTGAGACGCAATCTTTTCCTGAGATTACACACGTCACGACGGTACTCTTTTTATAAGAGGGGTAATGTGATGTCTTTTACATATGGACTCTATAGAACAACATTTAGAAGAATTGCGTCGGGAAATTCGCGAGGGTTTTTCCAGTATTGATCGCCGGCTCTCAGCACTTGAAAAAGAAGAAGAGAGCGACGTTTCCGATATGACGGATCGTTTTCGTCGTGAACTCTACACGTTCACCGAGGAGCTGAAACAACACTTTGAATATTTCTATGATCGGCTTGAAGATAGGGTTGAGGAAATCAATCGCGACACGGATCGCATTGAGCGTGTGGTGGATCGGATTGAGGATAAGGCACGATAAGCGTGAGGAAACACTATGAGACTTACATATACAGCGTATAATGAAGATAAGATAATACCTCTTTATTCTGGAGTTGCTGTGGGGAGTATAAAAGACAGACTCTCCAATATTGATTTTGACAAGGTGGTTATTATCACAGACTCCAATGCTGATAATCTGTGGGGAAAGACATTACTTGATGAATTAAAAGGAATTAAAAAGGAAGTGTTTGTTATTAAACCGGGAGAGTCATCAAAAAGCTTCAATCAATACCAGAGTCTTTGTAGTGACATATTAAATAAAGAGATTACGAAGAAAACAGTTATTATTGCTTTTGGAGGTGGTGTTGTGGGAAATATTGCAGGTTTTGTTGCGGGGACATTGTTTCGGGGGATTAGGTTTGTTCATATCCCTACGACTATCATGTCCCAGGCTGATAGCACTACTGGTGGCAAACAAGCAATTAATACAATGCACGGCAAAAACACCATAGGTATGTTTTATGAACCCGAGTTTATATTAATCGATTATAGTTTTTTGAAGACGTTGCCAGAAAGAGAAGTGAGGAGCGGTATTGCAGAGTGTATCAAACATGCATTGTGTCAGGACGAAAAGTTATTACGTAAGCTCGAAAAGGGGAAAGAGTACGTTTCTTTTCAGGAAATAATTCAAAGGACAATATATCTGAAATTGAGAACAATTAAAAGAGATCGTAAGGAGATAAACGAAGGCAAGGTTCTCGTCTATGGGCATACTATCGGACACGCGGTCGAGATACTTTCTCGGGGGACGTTAAATCATGGTGAAGCTGTGAGTATTGGGATGTGTTGTGCGGCGACGTTATCCAATAGACTCGGATTACTCTCCTTTGAGAATAAGAAAAGGCATTATCGTGTTCTCAGAAAGTGGAACTTGCCAACCGAAATCCCGCAACATATAAAGGTAGAAGAAATTATCGATCGACTTCATTATGATAAGAAGGTCAAAGATAGTGATATTGAAATGATATTATTACGAGATGTTGGAAAAGTATATAAGAAAAAAGGAAGAGTTGGTTTGCCTATCAATGAAGATGTTCTTAAGAAATCGTTGAAGCTTTGTTATAAAAAAGATGAATAGAATAATAAGAATTACTCCACAAAGGGAACAAAGATATATCCTGGGTATTCGTGTCGTTCCAATTCACCGCTCTCATGCTTTATGAGAAGGACGATGTTTTCTCCAATGGGGGCGACTATTTTGCCTTCCGGTGCGAGTTGCGTTATCCATGCGGTGGGAATATCTTCGGGAAGCTCCGCGGCGCAGATAATTCGATTAAACGACGCATATTCGGGGAGACCTTCGCGCGCGCTTTTTTCATGAATGGCGACACGTCCTTCCGTGATAAATCCGTAGGAATCGATTACTTCTTTCGACATTTCTGCAAGCTCAGAGACGATTTCCATGCCGTGCACACAACCTTCTTCACCGACGATATGTCCGAGAAGCGCGCTTTGCCATCCCGAACCGGAACCGACATCAATAACCGTATCGCCTCGCTGCGCCTTAAGGAGTTCAAGCATAAAAACGACGGTTTCCGGTTGGGAAATTGTTTGCCCGTAGCCGATAGGGAGAGGGTAGTTCTGATACGCTTCAAGACGTTTTTCTTTTGGCACAAACCTCGCACGGTCAATTTCCCGTAAGGCACTCTCAATACGCGGGTCGGTGAGAATATTTCTTTCTTTGAGCTGGAGGATGAGGTGTTCCATGTAAGCGAATTACGAATCTGTACGAATATACGAATTACGAATACTTCATTTTCTGTCATTCCGCACTTTATGACCTGCAAAACTGCTGTGAAGTAGGTGATGCGAGATCTTCGCTATTTTAAGATCCCCAAGCAATTTGAGAATGACAACATGCAGGTTTTTATTCGGTATTTTTTACGTGCCCGAGCACGACTTGTCGTGCTTTAGGGTTATTCCTTACTTTCTCCTTTCTTTTCCCCCAACGCCAGCGCGCGGGCTCACCTTTCCACCAGGTAATTGAGATAAGGAGTATGGCGAGTCCGATGGCAGTGCGTACATATGCCGTAACATCTTCTTCAGTGTCGAAAGGAAAAAGAAATGCTGCGCCAATGAGAGATGCGATAAATATCCCATATACAACCCATCCTTGCCAAGTGAGTGGCATATCCCAACCCCATCCGTATCGTTTTGCACGGAACCAATATGTCGGTCTTTCTTTTTGTGGCTCTGAAGTGTTCATAGGTTACGAACTACGAACGAGTACGAACATACGAACACAATGTATACCATGCAATTCATTTTCCGAAACAACCCTATCTTCATATGTTCGTATATATTCGTACTTCGTCCCCTTACGCAAACGATTCATTAACCGCCTTCTTCACATCATTGCCGTCCGCCCGACCCTTGAGATCTTTCATCAGCATGCCCATAAGTTTATTAGCATCACTCTTTTCGGAAATACCGAGCTCCGTTTTTTTCGCTTCCACCACGGCTACGATTTCTTCCATACTCAATTGCTCAGGGAGATACTCCTGCAAAATCGCCAATTCACGCTCTTCGCTTTCGGCAAGCTCTGGGCGGCCGCCGTTTCGGAATTGCTCCGCAGAATCTTTGCGTTGTTTCGCTAGGCGAGTGATAACCGTGAGCGCCATCTCATCATCCACTGAATCCGACGGCTTTTTCTTTTGCGCGACAAGCTCATTGGTGCATGCTGATGTAATGGAACGAAGCGTGGTGAGTCGTTCATTGTCTTTGGCGCGCATGGCGACTTTGATGTCTTCTTTGAGAGTATCGAAAAGCATGGTTAGTATGTTAGGAGGTTAGTAAGTCAGCATAAAAACACAACCACTGTCATCCCTGCCTCTTTACCCCGTTCACCCAGCCCCACTTTCACAGATTACTTTTAAATAACTCATGACGGTAAGAATGTTACCCAACGAAATATGCCAATACTGTATGATAAATGAAAGTGGGGCGCGGGCGAGCGGGAATCCCGTGATTATTTTGTATACTCAAGTTAGTATAGCAGGATTTGAGATGGAATAGTATCTCTTTTTAGGGCTTGACAAATAATTTAATTCGTGTATACTTATTGGCAGATTAAGAGGCTCACCCTACCCCCAAATACGAAGATCCGGGTAGGTTAAAAAACGGGTAACG